>NZ_JAIUGR010000003.1:0-492629 GCF_020164695.1 Mesorhizobium sp. ESP6-5 | reverse complement strand
GGCGGGGGGGCCCCCCCCCCCCCCCCGCGACTTCAAACGGACCTAGTTTCAGGGCTTGATACGGATATGGACACGACGGCCCGACATAGCGAGACCGACGAGCGGCTTCCGGCCTCCGCTCCCCGCCTGGCGCTGTCCGGCATCTCCAAGAGCTTCCCCGGTGTCCGTGCCCTGCACAATGTCAGCCTGTCGCTCTATCCCGGCCAGGTGACCGCGCTGATCGGCGAGAACGGCGCCGGCAAGTCGACGCTGGTCAAGATCATGACCGGCATCTACCAGCCCGATGCCGGCACGATCAGCATCGACGGCCAGGCCGTCGCGCTGCCCAGCGCGCACGCCGCCTTCGCCCATGGCGTCACCGCCATCCATCAGGAAACCGTGCTGTTCGATGACCTCAGCGTCGCCGAAAACATCTTCCTCGGCCATGCGCCGCGCACGCGCTTCGGCACCATCGACTGGCGCACGATGCGCAAGAATGCGCGCGAAGTGCTCGACACCATGCATGCCGGTCATATCGATGCCGATGCGCGGCTCAGGGATCTCGGCATCGCCAACAAGCATCTCGTCGCCGTCGCGCGCGCCATGTCGATCGACTCCCAGATCGTCATCATGGACGAGCCGACCGCAGCCCTTTCGATGAAGGAGATCGAGGAACTTTTCCTTTTGATCGAATTCCTCAAGGAGCAGGGCAAGGCGATCCTGTTCATCAGCCACAAGTTCGACGAGATCTATCGCATTGCCGATCGCTACACGGTGTTCCGCGACGGCGAGATGGTCGGCGAAGGCCTGATCAGGGATGCCGGCCAGAGCCAGATCGTGCGCATGATGGTCGGCCGTTCGGTCGACCACATCTTTCCGCAGCGCAAGGCCGAGATCGGCGCGCCGGTGCTTTCCGTTTCCGGCCTGTCGCATCCGACCGAGTTCAGGGATATCGGGTTCGAACTGCACAAGGGCGAGATTCTCGGCTTCTATGGCCTGGTCGGCGCCGGGCGCAGCGAGGTAATGCAGGCGATTTCAGGCATTACCCGCATAAGCGCCGGCACGATCACGCTGGATGGCAAGGCGATCGCGCCGAAATCGGCCGCGGATTCGATCGAGGCCGGCATCGTCTACGTGCCGGAAGAACGCGGCAAGCAGGGCGTGGTTATCGGCCTGCCGATCTTCCAGAATGTTTCGCTGCCATCGCTCGACCGCACCTCCAAATCAGGCATGCTGCGGCTGGCGGAGGAGTTTTCGCTGGCCCGTTCCTACACGGAACGGCTCGACCTCAGGGCCTCCTCGCTCAGCCAGGATGTCGGCACGCTATCGGGCGGCAACCAGCAGAAGGTGGTCATCGCCAAATGGCTGGCGACCGCGCCCAAGGTGATCATCCTGGACGAGCCGACCAAGGGCATCGACATCGGCTCCAAGGCCGCCGTGCACAGCTTCATGGCCGAACTGGTGGCGCAGGGCCTGTCGGTGATCATGGTGTCGTCCGAACTGCCTGAAATTCTCGGCATGTCCGATCGCGTCGTCGTCATGCGCGAGGGCCTTGTCGCGGCGGTCTACGACAACAAGGGACTGGATGCCGAGACGCTGGTCAGGACAGCAGCAGGGATCGCGGCATGAAAGCTTTCCTCAAATACCGCGAAATCTGGCTGCTCGCGGCCATCGTCGCCTTGATCGGGCTGATCTCGACGCGCTTCCCCGCCTTTGCCGACCCCGGCAATCTGCGCCAGGTGTTCAACGACACCTCGATCCTGATGATCCTGGCGCTCGGCCAGATGGTCGTCATCCTGACGCGCTCGATCGACCTGTCGATGGCGTCGAACCTCTGTTTCACCGGAATGGTGGTGGCGATGCTGAACGCCGCGCACCCGGCGATCCCGATCCCGCTGCTGATCGTCATCGCGCTCGCAGTCGGGCTGGTGCTCGGCGCCATCAACGGCCTTTTGGTGTGGCGTCTGAACATCCCCTCGATCGTGGTGACGCTGGGCACGCTCACCATCTATCGCGGCGCCACTTTCGTCCTGTCCGGCGGCGCCTGGGTCAATGCCGACAGGATGAGTCCGGATTTCATCGGCTTCCAGCGCGCTGCTTTCCTCGGCATTCCGGTTCTGTCCTGGATCGCCATCCTGGTGATCGCGCTGTTCTTCGTGCTGATGACGCGCACCGCGCTCGGCCGCTCGATCTATGCCATCGGCGTCAATCCGACGGCGTCCGTCTATACCGGCATCGATGTCGGGCGGACCAAATTCATCGTCTTCTGCATCTCCGGCATGATCGGTGGCCTCTGCGGTTATCTCTGGATCTCGCGCTATGTGATCGCCTCGGTCGAGGTCGCCAACGGCTATGAGTTGAACATCATCGCCGCCTGCGTCATCGGGGGCATATCGATCGCCGGCGGCATCGGCTCGGTCGGCGGCGCCGTGCTCGGCGCGCTGTTCCTCGGCATCATCTCCAACGCTTTGCCGGTCATCAACATCTCGCCCTTCTGGCAGATGGCGATTTCGGGGAGCGCCATCATCCTGGCGGTCGTGCTCAACGCGCGCGGCGAACGCCAGCAAGGCCGCATCATCCTCAAGAAAGTGGAAGCGGTGACATGACCGACGTCCCCGCCCCGCGCCACATTCCCGACCGGCTCGACAAGCCGCTCTCTTCGGCGATCTTTTCCTGGGAAGCGCTGCTGGTCGTGGTGGCCATCGCCATCTTTGCCATCAACAGTTTCGCCTCACCCTATTTCCTCGATCCGTATTCGCTGTCCGATCTCACCTTCAATTTCACCGAGAAGGGCCTGATCGCGTTCGCCATGGCGCTGCTGATCATTTCGGGCGAGATCGACCTGTCGGTGGCCGCCATCATCGCGCTCGCCTCGACCATGATGGGCATGGCGGTGCAGGCCGGCGCCGGCACGCCAGTGCTTGTCCTGATCGGCATCGTCGTCGGGCTCGGCTGCGGCGCCTTCAACGGACTGCTGGTCACGCGCCTCGGCTTGCCTTCCATCGTCGTCACCATCGGCACGATGAGCCTGTTTCGCGGTATCGCCTTCATCACTCTCGGCGACCAGGCCTACAAGGGCTATCCCGAAAGCTTCGCCTTCTTCGGCCAGGGTTATGTCTGGTGGGTGGTGTCGTTCGAACTGGTGCTCTTCCTCATCGCCGCGGTGGTCTACTGGGTCCTGCTGCACCGCACGAGTTTCGGCCGCCGGGTCTTCGCGATCGGCAACAATCCGGTCGCGGCGCAGTTTTCCGGCGTGCGCGTCGGCCGCATAAAATTCATCCTGTTTTGCCTGACCGGCCTGATGTCGGGCATCGCCTCGGTGCTGATCACGTCGCGGCTCGGCTCGACGCGTCCGTCGATCGCACAGGGCTATGAGCTGGAGGTCATCACCATGGTGGTGCTCGGCGGCGTCAGCATCCTCGGCGGCGCCGGCAGCATCGTCGGCGTGGTGCTTGCCGCCCTGATCATGGGGCTGGTGACCTTCGGCCTCGGCCTGCTCAACGTGCCCGGCATCGTCATGTCGATCTTCATCGGCCTGCTGCTGATCACCGTCATCGCGCTGCCGATCGTCTGGCGGCGGCTGCGCGGGGGACGCCTGGCCTGATGCCCGAGAAATACGCATTCAAGATGATGCTCAAACCCGGCATGAAGGCCGAGTACAAAAAGCGCCACGATGAAATCTGGCCGTCGCTGGTCGCGTTGCTGAAGCAGGCCGGCATCTCCGACTACTCCATCCATCTCGACGAAGAGACGAACATCCTGTTCGGCGTGCTGTGGCGGCGCGATGGCCACGGCATGGACGATCTGCCTAAGCATCCGGTGATGCAGCGCTGGTGGGCTGAAATGGCCGACATCATGGAGACGAAACCGGATAACGAGCCGGTGGCGGTGCCGCTGGAAATGATGTTCCATATGGAATGAGCGCGGCCCGCCACATCGCCGTCATTGACATCGGCAAGACCAACGCCAAGGTGGCGCTGGTCGATCTCGCCACATTGAGCGAGGTGACGCTGCGCCGGGTGGCGAACGCGCCGGTGCGACAAGCGCCCTACCCGCGTCACGATGTCGACGCGCTATGGGCGTTCATCCTCGACAGCCTTGCCGACCTCAATCGCGAACAGCGCATCGACGCCGTTTCGATCACCACGCATGGCGCGACCGGCGTGCTGGTCGATGCCACGGGCGAGCTGGTGCTGCCTGTCCTCGATTATGAATACGATGGGCCCGATGAGCTCGCGGCCGACTATGACGCGATCCGCCCGCCCTTCTCCGAGACCGGCACGCCGCGCCTGCCGCTCGGCCTCAATCTCGGCGCGCAATTCTTCTGGCAGCAGCAAAGTTTCCCGACGGAGTTCGCCAGGGCCGCCGCGATGCTGATGTACCCGCAATACTGGTCGCTGCGCCTGACCGGTGTCGCCGTCAACGAGGTCACCTCGCTCGGCTGCCACACCGATTTGTGGAACCCCTGGACAGGGGATTTTTCGGCGCTGGTCGGCCGCCTGGGCTGGCGCGAGCTGATGGCTCCCGTACGGCCGGCCAAGGACCGACTTGGCTCGATCCTGCCCGCGCTTGCGGAGCGGACCGGGCTCGATCCACAAACCCCAGTCTTTTGCGGCCTGCACGATTCCAACGCCTCGCTGCTGCCGCATCTCCTGTCAGATGCGCCGCCCTTCTGCGTGGTCTCGACCGGCACCTGGGTGGTGTCGATGGCGGTCGGGGGCAAGACGGTGGCGCTCGATCCGGCAAGGGATACGCTGGTCAATGTCAATGCGCTCGGCGACCCCGTGCCCTCGGCGCGGTTCATGGGCGGCCGCGAATTCTCGCTGCTGACCGAAGGCTCGGCGCAGAGCTGGAGCGACAGCGATGTCACCGCGGTGCTGGCGCGCAAGACATTGCTTTTGCCTTCGATCCAGCAAGGCTCGGGGCCGTTTCCGCATCACACCGCCGCATGGCGCAAGGGCGAGGCGATCCCTCCCGGCCAACGCTTTGCCGCCATTTCCTTCTATCTGGCGCTGATGACGGCGACCTGCCTCGACCTCGTCGGCGGCGATGGCCCGACGACCGTCGAGGGGCCTTTCGCGCGCAATCAATTGTTCACGCGGATGCTTGCCGCGACCACTGGCCGCGCCGTCATCGCATCGGAAGCCGCGACCGGCACCAGCATCGGGGCCGCCCTGCTGGCATCCGACCAGCGCGCGGCGCATGGCAAAGGTCAAACACAGGAGCCGCCGGCCGATCCGGCCTGGGCGGAATATATCAGCGCATGGCGGGCGGCCGTCGAGGCTATTGGCTGATCAGAGAATCCGCTTGCCAAAGGCCGACATGACGAAGTTGACCGCGTCGCTACCGATCCTGGGCTCCAGATCGGTACTCAGGCCGGAGACATCCATCGACAGCAGCCCGCCGGAAAGCGCGATCGCCTCCATCGCCTGATGCGTCTCGCGCACGGTGAGGCCGCCGGAGCCAGCCGCCCAGCCGGCGAATTCGGTCGCCGTGGGCGAATAGCTGACATGAAACCCCTGCGTGCCCGAGGTGGCGATGCGGATTGCCTCGTGCATCAGGTCGCGCATGCCCATGGCGTCGATATCGGTCATCGTGAAGGCCGAGACGCGCGAATCCTTCAACACCCGCACTTCCGCCGGGTCGGCATGGCGCAGTCCGATGACGACGACGTTTTCCGGCGACAGCTGCGGCTGCAGCGCGCCCGGCTTGTGGTCGAGGCCAAGCGAGCGCGCGAGTACCGAGACTTCCGGCAAGTCGATGCCATCTTCGTCCTCCGGCATCAGCGCGGCGATGGAATCGATCCAGATCAGGCCGAAGGAGTGGGTCGCGCGGGCCGTTGCGGTCAGCGCCTTTTGCGCGATGCGACGATCGGCGCCGGCGGCGAACCGGATCAGGCCTGAGGGCGGCCGATCGATATCGGCCAGTTCGACGACGTCGAAATTCATCGCCTCCAGCCGGGCGCCGGTTGCTTCGCGCGCGAGGATGCGAGCCGCTTCCGCTTCGGCCGAGATCGACACCATCTTGCGGCCGGAGAAATCCGCGACATCGTGCATCGGTGCTTTTTCGACATATTCCGAGGTCATGGCCAGAAGCATGGCGCCGTAGCTCATGCGGAAGGCGACGCGGTCACCAACGGCGAGCGGCGGGTCGGCATCCTGCACATCGAGCAGCAGATGGTCACTGGAGGCGCCGAGCACCCTTATCCCCTTGGCGATCGGCGTCAGTCCCTCGACCAGCACATCCTCGCGGCCGATATTGGCGATGGCGCGCAGCCTGTCGCCTTCGTCGGGGAAGACCGGCTGGTTGCCGAAGGCGTCGTAGCCGGAGGTGCCGATCGGCCGCGACGGCTTGAGCTTGACCTCGATGACGTCGCTGGTCAGCCGGCAGGCATCGGGTTCGAGTTCCGCCCATGGCACATCGCGGAAGGTCTCGACACCGCCCTGCAGCATCGCCTCGCCGATGCGCAAATTGTTGATGCCGGCCGGCAATTTGCCTTCAAGCAGCAGCGGCAGGGATGACGACGCGCCGCCGGAGATGAACTCCAGTCTTTTCCCGGACAGGCGTTCGGTCTTGTAGGCATGAGCGACGAGCTGGCCGAGATTTTCCTCCGTCGGCATGATGGCGCCGAAGCAACCGAGATTGGTGCCGATGCCGGCGATGCGCACGCCCTTCATGTCGAGAATCCGCTCGACGGTGGGGATGAGGTCGTTCGGCCAGATGCCTTCGCGGAGGTCGCCGAGATCGATCATCAGCATGATGTTGTGGACCCGGCCCATACGCTCGGCGATGCGCGAGATCTCGCGGATGATCGTCAGCTCCGACTGCAGGCTGACGTCGACGGTGCGCACCACCTCCTCGACGCGCGCCATCGGCGGGCTGCGCAACAGCATAATTGGCGCGCTGATACCGCTGTCGCGCAGCCGGCGGATGTTTTCGAAACGCGACTCGGCGATCCCGGAGACGCCGCCGCGCAGCATGGCGCGCGCCACTTGCGGCATGCCGCAAGTGCCCTTGGTGACGCCGAAAACCTTGATGCCCGAAAGCGCGCAGCGGTCCACAACGGTGCGGGCGTTGCGCTCGATGCGGCCAAGGTCGATGGCGACTTGCGGTCCCGACATCCTATCCCCTGTAGACCAGGCCTTGCGGGTCGATCTCCGGCTTGCGGCCGGCGATGAGGTCGGCGAGAAATTTTCCCGAGCCGCACGCCATGGTCCAGCCGACATGGCCGTGGCCGGTGTCGAGGTAAAGGTTGCGGTATTTCGCCTGGCCGATGACCGGCACCGAGTTTGGCATCATCGGCCGCAAACCTGCCCATAGCTCGGCCTTCCTCTCGTCGAAAGCACCGGGGAACAGGTCCTTGCCGGTTCTGAACATGGTGGCGAAGTCGCTGGGCTTGTGGGTGCGGTCGAAGCCGGTGAATTCGGCGGTCGAAGCCAACCGCAATCGATTGCCGAGGCGCGAATAGGCCATCAGCTGATCCTCGTCGGCGCCGCCCATGGTCGGGCCTTTGCTCTCATCCTCCAGCGGAATCGTCGCGGTATAGCCCTTCACCGGATAGACCGGCAGGTCGATGCCGTAGCGCCGGCCGAGCAGGCCGCTCTCCGGCCCCATCGATATGACCACCGCATCGCCGGCGATCGGTCCGGACGAGGTCATCACGGCGCGCACCCGGTCGCCTTCGATGTCGAGGCCCTCGACCGTCGTCCCATAAAGGAATCTCACGCCGAGCTTTTCGGCGGCATAGGCAGCGAGGTTTTCCACGAACTGCCGGGAATCACCGGTCTGGTCGATCGGCGAGTAGACACCGCCGGCGATCTTTTCCTTCACCCCGGCAAGACCTGGTTCAAGCTCGACCAGCCGGTCGCGGCCGACGATCTCGATGGGCAGGCCATGCTCGGCCAGATAGCGGTAATTGTCGGTGCCGGTGTCGAGACTGTGCTGCGAGCGGAAGAAGTAGAGGATGCCCTTCTTGCGCTCGTCATAGTGGATGCCGGTATCGGCGGATATGGCGTTGATGCAGTCGCGCGAATAGAGCGCCAGCCGCAGCTTGACCTGGCTGTTTGCCCGCAGGCGGGCCACCGTGCACTGGCGCAGGAAGCGCAGGCTCCAGGCGAGGAAATAGGGATCGAAGCGCAGCCGCACCTTGATGCCGAGATCATGATTGTAGAGCCCGCGCAGGAACGTCTTGAGTGCCGCCGGCGAGGCCCAGGCGGTGGCGTCACCTGGAGACACCAGCCCGGCATTCGACTGGCTGGTGCCTCGCGCCGGCGCCGCATGACGCTCGATCACGGTGACCTCGTGACCGTCGGCGGCCAGATAGTAGGCTGCCGCCGTACCGACGACGCCGGCTCCAAGCACCGTTATCTTCATGCCATCCCCCAAAGCTCTTCGCGGCACCGCCTCCACACGTGTCGCGGATACTTGCATAGCGCGTCGCCGCGCGCCTTGCGAGCCCTGGGCTTGTGAGCCCCCGGGGAAAGCGCGCTCAGCCCCGCGCGGAGTTCTTGCTGGTCAGGATGCGTTCCCAGGCCAGCGCGTCGTTGACGATCTGGTCGAGATCGTCGCGCCGCGGGGTCCAGCCCAGTTCGGACCGGGCGAGATCGGAATTCGCAACCACCGCCGCGGCATCCCCGGGACGCCGGTCGCCCATCCTGACCTCGAAATCATGGCCGAAGGCGCGCCGCACGCTTTCGATCACCTCGAGCACCGAATAGCCATGGCTGTAGCCGCAATTGGCGACGAGGCTGGCGCCTCCGGCGCGCAGCCGCTGCAAAGCCAGGCGATGCGCGGCGGCCAGATCGCTGACGTGGATATAGTCGCGCATGCAGGTGCCGTCCGGCGTCGGATAGTCGGTACCGAAGACCTGCATGAAAGGTCGCTTGCCAAGCGCGGTCTCGCAGGCGACTTTGATCAGATGGGTGGCGCCCGGAGTGGACTGGCCCGTGCGGCCCTTCGGGTCGGCGCCGGCGACGTTGAAATAGCGCAGCGCCGTGTAGCGGATGTCGTGCGCAAGGCCGGCGTCGCGCAGCATCCACTCGCTCATCAGCTTGGACAGGCCATAGGGCGATTCCGGCGCCAGGCGGGCATCCTCGCGCACCGGCTCCAGCCCGGCGCCGCCATAGACGGCGGCTGTCGAGGAGAAGATGAAATTCGGCACGCCTTCGCGGACCGCGGTTTCGATCAGCGTGCGGGTCTTCGAGGTGTTGTTCTCGTAGTAGGCGAGCGGATCGGCTACCGATTCCGGCACCACGATCGAGCCGGCGAAATGGATGATGGCGTCGACATGATTGTCCTGGATGATCCCGCCGACCAATTCCTTATCGGCTACATCGCCGACAATCAGCTTTGCCTCCGGCGCCACTGCCCATTCGAAGCCTGTGGAAAGGCGGTCGAGAACGACCACGCTTTCGCCTGCATCCAGCAATTCCCAGACCATATGGCTGCCGATATAGCCGGCGCCGCCTGTCACCAAAACCGTCATCCCAAGTCCTCGCTTACCCAAGATTTATCGGAAACTGTCTCAACAACCGCCTTACTGGAAAGCCCGGCGCATGGCCATTAGAACGAGAGGTAACCGGCGTTCACTTGATGTGGCATCGTGCGGAAACAAAAGTGATCCACTGAGCGTGTCGTGAAGTGGAATAGGCCACGATCCGCCAACGTTAGGAACAGGTGCGGGGCGTGGCATTTTGACCAAAATGGCCCGGTGGACGGCCAAAAGGCCAATGATTATGATGCCGCGCAAAATTGGGAAGTCGACATGAACTATCAGCGGTTTTTCGAGGAAGCGATCGATCAGCTCCATGCCGAGCGTCGCTACCGCGTCTTCGCCGACCTGGAGCGCATCGCGGGCAAGTTTCCGCGCGCCATCTGGCGTTCCAATGGCCGCGCCGAGGAAATCACCGTCTGGTGCTCCAACGACTATCTCGGCATGGGCCAGCATCCTGACGTGATCGCCGCGTTCCAGAATGCGGCCGGCAAGATGGGTTCGGGCGCCGGTGGCACCCGCAACATTTCCGGCACGTCCAACCCGCTGGTCGAGCTCGAGCATGAGCTTGCCGACCTGCATGGCAAGGAGGCGGCACTCGTCTTCACCTCCGGTTTCGTCTCCAACGAGGCCTCGATCTCGACCATAGCGCGGCTTTTGCCCAATTGCCTGATCATCTCGGACGAGCTGAACCATGCCTCGATGATCGAAGGCGTGCGGCGCTCGGGCGCCGAGAAAAAGATCTTCCGCCACAATGACGTCGCGCATCTGGAAAGCCTGCTGCAGACCGCGGGGCGCGAACGCGCCAAGCTGATCGTCTTCGAAAGCGTCTATTCGATGGATGGCGACATCGCGCCGATCAAGGAGATCGTCGAACTTGCCGAACGCTACAACGCCATGACCTATATCGACGAGGTCCACGCCGTCGGCATGTACGGACCGCGCGGCGGCGGCATCACCGAGCGCGAAGGCCTGGCCGACCGCATCGACATCATCGAAGGCACGCTGGCCAAGGCGTTCGGCACGCTGGGCGGCTACATTGCCGGCACCAGCGCCGTCATCGACGCGGTGCGCTCCTACGCGCCGGGCTTCATCTTCACCACCGCGCTGCCGCCGGCGATCGCCGCGGCGGCCACCACCTCGATCCGTCACCTGAAGCGCTCGCAGGCCGAGCGCGACGCCCAGCAGCAGCAGGCGAGCCGAACCAAGCAGATCCTGTCGGCGGCCGGTCTGCCGGTGATGGAATCGCCGACACATATCGTGCCGGTGCTGGTTGGCGATCCTGAACTCTGCAAGATGGCGAGCGACCGCCTGCTCGGCGTCCACGGCATCTACATCCAGCCGATCAACTACCCGACGGTGCCACGCGGTACCGAACGGTTGCGTATCACGCCGACGCCGTTCCATTCCGATGCGCTGATCGCCGAACTGCAGGACGCGCTGGTCGAAACCTGGGACGCGCTCGGCATCCCCTACGGTTCGGCGGGACGGCCCTCAGTGACCAAGAGCGACCGCATCATTCCACTGCTGGTGCCCAAGTCGGGCGGCTGAAGTCAGGTGGCGGAAGCCGCCGCCGCTCAGACAGTCTTCATCCACCTTGCCAGCCGGTTTGCCGCATCCTCGAGCTGGTCGAGGCGGCGGTGGAAGCACAGCCGCAGGGACGCTTCGCCACCGGGCCCGAAGGCGGTGCCGGGCGCCAGGCCGACATTGGCCTTGTCGACGATTTCGAAAGCGGCTGCCCGCGAGTCCGTGATGCCGTCGACGGTGAAGAACAGGTAGAAGGCGCCCTGCGGGACGGTGAAGCGCGCCTTGCCGGTTTCGCCCAGAATGCCGCAGACCAGGTCGCGCGCTTGCCTCGCCCGCTCCACCTGTTCGGCGACGAAGGCATCGCCCTCGTCGAGCGCCGCGACCGCGCCGCGCTGCATGAACTGGGCGACGCCCGAGTTCGAATACTGGATCAGGTTCTCGAACACCTGCTGCAGGCTTGGATGCGTCTTGATCCAGCCGACGCGCCAGCCGGTCATCGCCCAGTTCTTGGAGAAACTGTTGACGAACAGGATGCGGTCTTCCGCCTCCGCGATGTCGAGGAAGGACGGCGCGCGGCCGTGACCATAGTGGAACAGCGAATAGATCTCGTCGGCGATGATCCACAGGCCCTTGGCGCGGGCAAGATCGAGGATCGCCCGCAAGGTCTCGTGGTCGGCGGTCCAGCCGGTCGGATTGGACGGCGTGTTGATGAACAACGCCTTCGTGCGCGGTGTGACCGCCGCTGCGATCTTCTCGACGTCGCATGACCAGCCATTTCCGGAATGGTCGAGCGTGACCGGCACCGGCACGGCACCCGCGATGGCGGCGGCGGCGTCGAAATTCGGCCAGGCTGGCGACAGGTAGATCACCTCGTCGCCGGCTCCCGCAAGCGCATCGAGCGCCAGCTGGATGGCATGCATGCCGGAGCCGGTAACGATGAATTGCTCCTCGGCGAAGGTCTTGGCGAAGTGCCTTGCGTAGTAGCGCGCCAGCGCCTGCCTGAGATCGGGAATGCCCCTCTGCCAGGTGTAGAACGTCTCACCGCCGGCCAATGCCTTCGACGCCGCATCGGTGATGAAGGACGGCGTCGGCAGGTCGCCCTCGCCGGCCCAAAGCGGGATCAGGCCTTCGCGCAACCTGCCATAGTTGACGACGGCGACGATACCGCTTTCGGGCGCGGCCAGGGCCTCGGGGCGCAGGGTCTGGATCAAGGTCATGGTCAGGTCCATTGTCTCGGGGGCGTTCGCAGGTGCTGTTTACCAGATGCGACAACAGAAAACCCCGGCCGCGAACGACCGGGGTTTTGGTCCAGAAGAACCTTATGCGTCTATCGCCTGGCCAGCAGATCGCGGATTTCGGTCAAAAGCTGCACATCGGCCGGCGGTGGCGCGGCGGCGGGGGCCGGCTTCTCGCGCTCCAACCTCTTACGCATATTGTTCACCGCCTTGACCATAAGGAAAATGATGAAGGCAAGGATAAGGAAGTTGAGGGCCACGGTGATGAAATTGCCATAGGCAAAGACAGCACCTTGCTTGCGCGCATCCACCAAGTTGGTAGCGGTCACATTGTGCGACAGGCCAATGAAATAGTTGGAAAAATCGACCCCTCCGAGCGCACCGATGAAGGGCATGATAATGTCGTTCACTAGGGAATCGACGATCTTGCCGAAGGCAGCGCCGATGATGACGCCGACGGCCAAGTCCATCACATTGCCCTTGGAAATGAATTCCTGGAATTCTTTCAGCATTCGACCCTCCTTATCATGGCGGGCCGCGCAGCCGTCCCATGCCGGAAGCACCGCCCCGGCGACACCATAACAAAAACCTCAAGTTGCAACATGGGCAAAAAGGAGAAAACAACCGGTTTCGCCTTACCCTGCGTTACCTCTTTGAAATCAGGTGCCCAAAGCCGTGATGGACTTGACGCCCAAGCTGTGATTGCGTCTGACCCGGCCAGGTGAAAATCGGCACAGGGAGGATCTTGCCGGCGTGCAGGGCTTGTTCATCGTCATCATCGCGATCGCCTATGTGACGCTGCTGTTCGCCATCGCCAGCCTGGGCGACCGCCGCTCGGCCTTGTCAGGGCCCAGCAGGGCGCGACCTTTCATCTATGCGCTCAGCCTTGCCATTTACTGCACGTCCTGGACCTTCTTCGGCTCGGTCGGCCTTTCCTCCGAACGAGGCCTCGAGTTCCTCGGCATCTATACCGGCCCGGTCCTGGTGTTCGTGTTCGGCTTCCCCTTGCTCAACCGCATCGTGCGGCTGGCCAAGACCGAGAAGATCACTTCGGTCGCCGACTTCCTCGGCGCCCGCTACGGCAAGAGCTTCACCGTGGCAGCCATCGCCACGCTGATCGCCACGATCGGCGCCGTGCCCTATATCGCGCTGCAATTGAAGGCGATCTCCGGCTCGGTCAGCCTGATGGTCGAGCATTATACGGGCTCGCCGCCGTCCTTCGATCCGTTCGTCAGCGACATCTCGCTGGTCGTCGCCATGCTGCTTGCGCTGTTCGCGGTCCTGTTCGGCACGCGCCACGCCGATGCCACCGAACACCAGGATGGGCTGGTGCTGGCGGTGGCGGTGGAGACCGTGGTCAAGCTCGCCGCCTTCCTGGCCATCGGCCTGATGGTCACCTTCCTGATCTTCGGCGGCCCCGGCGACATGTTCGACCGGCTGGCCGAGAATGGCCAGGTGCGGCAGGCAATGGGCTATTCGACATCGCTGGCCACCTGGCTGGTGCTGACGTGCCTGAGCGGCTTTGCCATCATCCTTCTGCCGCGGCAGTTCTACGTCACCATCGTCGAGAACCGCAGCGAGGCCGAACTGCGCACCGCGACCTGGGTGTTCCCGCTGTATCTCGTGGCGATCAACCTGTTCGTGCTGCCGATCGCCTTTGCCGGCCTGACGCTGGTCGGCGCGAGGACGAGCAGCGACCTTTACGTGCTGTCGCTGCCGCTGTTCAGCGGCCACGATTTCCTGGCCATGGCCGCCTTCATCGGCGGCTTGTCGGCGGCAACCGCCATGGTCATCGTGGAGAGCGTGGCGCTGTCGATCATGATCTCCAACGACCTGATCATCCCGCTGTTCGTGCGCCGGCTGTTGCGGACGACCACCTCCGAGAACGAGGATTGGTCGACGCTCATCCTCAATGTGCGGCGGGCGTCGATCTTCATCCTTTTGTTCATCGCCTTTCTCTATTATCGCGAGAGCACCAACAGCGCCCGGCTGTCCTCGATCGGCCTGATGTCCTTCGCGGCGATCGCGCAGTTCGCCCCTGCCCTGATCGGTGGGCTGATCTGGCGCGGCGCCAATGGCCGGGGTGCGGCACTCGGCATGGTCGCCGGCATCCTGGTCTGGGGCTATACGCTGCTGGTCCCGTCGCTCGTCGTGCCCGATACAGGCATCATCGTCCACGGACTGTTCGGCTTCGAGGCACTGCGGCCGCAGGCACTGTTCGGCACCGTCGCCGAGCCGCTGAACCACGGCGTGCTGTGGAGCCTTTCGGTCAACGCGCTGTTTTTCGTCTTCGGGTCACTGTCGCGCGCGTCGGTACCGCTGGAGCGCATCCAGGCATCGATCTTCGTGCCGCGCGAAGCCGGACCGATGCCGAGCCTGCGCCGCTTCCGCACCGCCATCACCGTCAATGACCTCAAGGATACGATCGCACGCTATCTCGGCGTCGAACGCACCGAGCGGTCGTTTCAATCCTTCGAGAAGAGCAACGGTACCTCGCTGCATGGCAACGAGCAGGCCAGCATGGACGTCATCCGCTTTTCCGAGCAGCTATTGGCCAGCGCCGTCGGCTCTTCCTCGGCACGGTTGATCCTGTCGCTGCTGTTCCGGCGCCACGACCGCGAATCCCGCGACGCCTTCCGCCTGCTCGACGACGCCACGGAAGCGCTGCAGCACAACCGCGACCTGCTGCAGATCGCGCTCGACCAGATGGAGCAAGGCATTACCGTCTTCGACCGCGATTTCCGGCTGATCTGCTGGAACCGCCAGTACCGGGCGCTGTTCGACCTGCCCGACGAGATGGGCCAGGTCGGCGTTTCGCTCGACCAGATCCTTCGCCATCTGGCCGAGCGCGGCGACATTCCCGCCGACCAGCGCGTGACGATGCTCAACCGGCTGACCAGCTTCGTCAGCCCCTGGCAGATGGAGCTGAAGACCAGCGGCCGCATCCTCGAACTGCGCTCCAACCCGATGCCTGACGGTGGCATCGTCGCCACCTATGCCGACATTTCCGGCCGCGTCGAACAGGATCTCGCGCTGAAAAGCGCCAATGAATCACTGGAGCAGCGCGTCAAGACCCGCACCATCGAACTGACTGGGGTCAACGAGGAATTGACCCGGGTCAACGAGGAACTGGCGCAGGCCCAGATGCTCGCCGAGGAGGCCAATCTCGGCAAGACGCGCTTCCTTGCCGCCGCCGGTCACGACATCCTGCAGCCCTTGAACGCCGCCCGGCTCTATTGCTCCTCGCTGATCGAGAAGGCCGGCAAGGGTCCGGCCGGCAAGGCGGCCATCAACATCGAATCCTCGCTGGAATCGGTCGAGACCATTCTCGGCGCCGTGCTCGACATTTCGCGCCTCGATGCCGGCGCCATGAAGCCGGACGATACCGCCTTCAACCTCGACGGCCTGCTCAGCCAGATCGGCAATGATTTTCGACCGATGGCCGCAGCAAAGAAGCTCGAGCTGACCATCATTGCGTCCTCATTGACCGTGATGACGGACCGCAACCTTTTGCGCCGCCTGATCCAGAACCTGGTTTCCAATGCCATCAAGTACACCCGCCAGGGCCGCATCCTGGTCGGCGTGCGGCGGCGCGGCGAACTGGCGGAAATCCAGATCATCGACACCGGCATTGGCATCGCCGGTGACAAGCTGAACACCGTCTTCCATGAGTTTACCCGACTGGACGAAGGCGCACGCGAAGCAGAAGGTCTTGGTCTTGGCCTGTCCATCGTCGACCGCATCGCCAGGGTGTTGCGGCTTGAGATCCGTATCTTCTCCAACCCGGGCAAGGGCACGCGCTTTTCCGTCATCCTGCCCGTGGCGGTCGCGCAGGTGCCGCGACGCGAGGTCGAGACCAGGGCGCCGGCCCGCGCGGCGGCTTCGCTCTCCGGCCTGCATGTGCTGTGCATCGACAATGACATCCGTATCCTCGAGGGCATGCGGCTGCTGCTCGAGGGCTGGGGCTGCAATGTCGCCACGGTGACCGGCTCGGAGGATCTGGAGAGGGCCGCGATCGACCGTCCGGACATCGTGCTTGCCGACTACCATCTCGACCGCGAAACCGGTCTCGATATCATTATCAGGCTGCGAGCCACTCACGGCGACGACCTGCCGGCCGTGCTGGTCACGGCCGACCGTTCCAACGAGGTACGAGCAGCCGCGGCAGGCCTGGACATCCCGATGATCAACAAGCCGTTGAAGCCGGCGGTGCTGCGTTCGATGATGGCCAGGTTCAGGCCGATGGTGCGGGCGGCGGAGTGACGTCCAAGCGCCTGAATCAGGCCTGGTGCTCCAGGGCTTCGAGATAGGCGCAGAACATGTCGGCGAGCGCATCGGAACAGGTCGATGCGGCGAGCCGAAGTTAAAAGTTCCGACCGAGCCAAGCAGCCGGCACTCAGCCCGCCGGCTGCAGCGGGTCGCTGCCTATCTTGGACAGCAGGATCACCGCCTGGGTGCGACTGTCGACGCCGAGCTTTTGCAATATGGCCGAGACATGCGCCTTGATCGTCGCCTCGGAGACGCCGAGTTCATACGCGATCTGCTTGTTGAGCAGGCCCTCGGCCAGCATGCCGAGCACCCGGGTCTGCTGCGGGGTCAACGTCTGCAATCGTTTGATCAGGTCCGATATTTCGGGATCGCGTTCGACGCCGAGATCGACGCCGACAGGTGCCGCGATATCGCCGGCAAGCACCGACTGCACGGCGCCGCGGATTTCCTCCATGCTGGCCGACTTGGAGATGAAACCGGAGGCGCCGAGATCGAGCGCACGCCGTATGGTCGCCGGGTCGTCATGCGCCGACACCACGACCAGCGGCACCGCAGGATGGATACCGCGCAACGAGATCAGGCCGGAGAGGCCGCTGGCGCCGGGCATCGACAGGTCGAGCAGCACCAGATCGACATCTTCATTGGCCACGACCAGCGCCTTGGCGCTTTCGAAATCACCGGCCTCATGGATGGCGGCGACATTGCCGATGCCGGCAAGCGCCTCGCGCAGCGCGCCGCGAAACAGCGGATGATCGTCGGCGATCACGAAAGAATAGCCTGACGGCAAATGTCCCTCCCCGAATCCCCGATTTACTGCTTTTTGCGGGATCAGTTGGACGATTATGAGGGGCTGCGCACTGTTTTCAAGCGGCAAAGCCAGCGCGCCGCGTTTTCCCTCGTCTATGGCGCTCAGGTCTTCTGCGAGTTGGGCCGGGCGCCGTCGCCGCTGTCCTTGTCCATATCCTTGACGATGCCCATGAAGCTCTTCAGGAAGCGCTCCATGTAGCTCATCGTCGTGTTGAAATCCTCCTCGCTCGGCAGTTTCGATTCGAGACGGGCGGAGAGCGAATTCTCCAGCTTGGTGACGCGCTCGTCCATCGCCTTCATCGAGGCCTGCAAGCGATCGACCTCGTCCTGGTAGGCGGCGCGTTCGTCGGCCGCCATCTTGCAGACGAGCTGGCCCGAACGCTCCTCGCAGATCGACATCGCGCCGGTCTGCGTATCCATGCGGATATAGCCGGTGGCCGACTTTTCCAGCCGGTAGCGGTCCGTTTCTTCCGAATAAGCTGAAGCCGCGACCAGCGAAACGAGCGCGGCGGGGATCAAAATGTGCTGCAGACGCATGTTGTCCTCCATGGCCAAGGCCTCAAATATCGCATGTTTGCGCCGGAAATGGGGAAGACCCTTGGCGTGGCCTTCCCCGCGCGACTGGTTCGGATTATAGCGCAACCATGTCACAGATTATCTACAAGATAACTCCGCAAGCGCCTTGGCGCGAGGCCGAAGCCAAAGGCCGCTTCGCCGGAGCGCCGATCGACACCGCCGACGGCTTCATCCATTTTTCGACGGCGGCGCAGGCCAGGGAAACCGCGGCAAAGCATTTCCAGGGCCAGACCGACCTTCTGCTGGTCGCCGTCGACGGAGCCCGCCTGGGTGATGCGCTGAAATACGAAATCTCGCGCGGCGGCGCGCTGTTTCCGCACCTCTACGGCGTGCTCGACCTGAAAGCGGTGCTCTGGGTCAAGCCGCTGCCGCTTGGGGCCGACGGTACCCACCAGTTCCCGGCCCTGGAGGGGCAATGAGCGTGCTCGACCGGATCGGCCAGAAACTGCTGTTCACCTTCGATCCGGAAACCGCGCATGGCCTGTCGATCGCGGCACTGCGCTGCGGCCTGCCGGGCGGCGCGCGGACGGTACGCGATACGAGGCTGAAGGTCAGCCTTTGCGGTCTCGATTTCCCGAACCCACTTGGCATGGCGGCTGGCTACGACAAGAACGCCGAAGTACCCGACGCGCTGCTTGGCCTCGGCTTTGGCTTTGCCGAAGTCGGCACGGTGACGCCGCTGCCGCAGGCCGGCAACCCGAAGCCACGCATCTTCCGGCTGACATCGGATGAAGCTGTCATCAACCGGCTGGGCTTCAACAATGAGGGCCATGCGGCCGCCGAAAAAAGGCTTGTGGCGCGCTTGGGGCGCGACGGCATCGTCGGCGTCAACATTGGTGCCAACAAGGACAGCGCCGACCGCGTCGGCGACTATGAGAGCGGCGTTTCCCGCTTTGCTCCTTATGCCAGCTATCTCACCGTCAACATTTCCTCGCCCAACACACCAGGCCTGCGCACCATGCAGGCGCGCGAGCAGCTCGGCGAATTATTGTCCCGCGTCATGGCCGCGCGCACTGCAGCGTCCGCGCAGCCGCCGATTTTCCTCAAGATCGCGCCGGATCTGGTGGAGGCCGAACTGGAGGGTATCGCCGCCGAGGTCATCGAAAAGCAGATCGACGGCATCATCGTTTCCAACACAACCATTTCCCGCCCGGCGCTGCGCAGCGACGATGCCGCGCGGGAGACAGGCGGGCTTTCGGGAAAGCCGCTATTCGAGCGCTCGACCATCGTGCTGGCCAGGATGCGCAAGCTGCTCGGGCCCGAAATGGCCGTCATCGGTGTCGGCGGTGTCAACGCAACGGAGACGGCGCTGGAGAAGATCCGCGCCGGCGCCGATCTCGTCCAGCTCTACACCGGCATGATCTATGGCGGACCGGCGCTGCCGGGCCGGATCGTCGCCGGGATGGTACGTTTTGCCGAGACGGAAAAACTCAGGTCGATGCGCGAGTTGCGCGACAGCCATCTCGACCGATGGGCGTCGAAGCCGCTCAGCTGAACGCGGTTTGCATCCGCAGCCGCAGAATTGCCAGCAGGCTCAATCCGCGCACCAGCAGAAAGACGTGCAGCGCCGCCCACAGGCCGTGATTGCCGAAGGCGGGCGCCAGCGTGATCAGCGCGGCGGCAAAGGCGAGGAATGACAAGAGCATCATGTTGCGCATGTCGCGCGACCAGGTGGCGCCGATGAAGACACCATCCATCTGGAAGGCAAGCACACCGCTCAGCGCGGTGAACGCGGCCCAAGGCAGGTAGGTGTCGGCCACGGCGCGGACCTCCTGCGACGTCGTTACGACGGCGATCAGGTTGGTGCCGGCGATGAGCAGCACCAGCGTCGCGGCACCGGCCAGACCAAGGCCCCAGAACAGGGTCAGCCGCACCGCCTGCCGGAAGGGCTGTTCGGCGCGCGCGCCGACGGCGCGGCCGGCGAGTTGTTCGGCGGCAGTGGCGAAACCGTCGAGGAAATAGCCGGCGACGAGAAAGAAGTTCATCAGCACCGCATTGGCGGCCAGCGTCACCGTGCCGAACTGCGCGCCCTGGCGGGTGAACAGCGCGAAGGCGGCGAGCAGCGAGAACGAGCGGATCATGATGTCGCGGTTGAGCGACAGCATGCGCAGGAAGGCGCCCATATCGAGCAGGCGCTGCCGAGGCAAGGGCGGGGTGGATCGGAACCGGCGAACCACGATCGCGAGACCAAGCAGCATGGCGAGGAATTCGCCGGTGACGGTTGCCCAGGCGACGCCGGAAACACCCCAGCCGAGCTCAAGGCCGAGCAGGAAGCACAGCGCGATGTTGGTGCCGTTCAGCACCAGTTGGAGGATCAAGCCGAGCCCGCCCTCGCCGCGCCCCAGCACGTAGCCGAGGATGGCGTAGTTGATCAGCGAGAACGGGGCGGCAAGCAGCCTGATCCTGATGTAGACACCCATCGCGTCGCTGACGCGTGGCCCGGCGTCCATGAACCACCGGCCGCCAACGGCGATGAGCGGTGAAAGCGCTGCCAGCACGACACCGGCAACGACCGCGATCAGCACGGCACGCCAGAACACCGCCTGTTCCTCCAGCGCGTCGCCACGCCCGAAGGCCTGGGCGACGAGACCGGTGGTGCCCGAACGCAGAAAATTGAAGGTGGTGAAGACGACGTCGAAAGCCAGCGCGCCGGCGGCCAGGCCGCCAAGCAAGGCGGCGTCACCGAACTGGCCGACAACAGCCGTGTCGACGAGGCCGAGCAGCGGCGTCGTGAGATAGGCGAGCGTCATCGGCACGGCGATGGCAAGCACCGACCGGTTGGTGACGGAAAATACTTTGGTGTCGGCTGGGATGGCGCCCTTGTCCAAAGGATTGCTGCCTTGCTGATTTGCGGCTTGATCGGGGAACCGATGTGCCCCATTTTCCGGCCACCGCGCAATCGCCCTTCCGCGGCGGCCAACCGAAATCCCGCTCTGGCGCGAAACCGTCCGACCAGTTCATGCCCCTGCAGATCGTCCACCATCCCGACTACGACGCCGGCTTCGCGACCAGCCATCGCTTTCCGATGAGCAAATATCCGCTGCTGATGGAGGCCCTGCGAGCACGCGGCCTAGCCGGAGCCGGGGCGCTCAATACAGCCGAACCCGCGCCTGCGTCGTGGCTTAAGCTCGCCCATGCGGCAGATTATGTCGAGCAGGTCATCGCTTGTTCAGTCCCTGAAAAAATCGAGCGAGAGATCGGCTTTCCGGTCGGCCCGCGCGTCTCGTTGCGCGCGCAGCTTGCCGCCGGTGGCACGGTGGCGGCGGCGCGGCTTGCCTTGCGTCAAGGCATTGCCTGCAACACCGCCGGCGGCAGCCATCATGCGCGGCGCGCGCAAGGCGCCGGCTTCTGCACCTTCAACGACGTCGCCGTCGCCTCGCTGGTGCTGCTTGAAGAGGGCGCGGCACACAGTATCCTGGTGGTCGATCTCGACGTGCACCAGGGCGACGGCACGGCGGATATTCTGGGCGACGAGCCACGCGCCTTTACCTTCTCCATGCATGGCGAGCGCAACTACCCCGTGCGCAAGATCGCCTCCGACCTCGACGTCGCCCTGCCCGACGGCACGGGCGACGCCGCCTATGTCGAAAGGCTCGATACCATCCTGCCGGAGCTGTCGGCCAAGGCGCGTTGGGACATCGTCTTCTACAATGCCGGCGTCGACGTCCATGCCGAGGACCGGCTCGGCAGGCTGTCGCTTTCCGACAAAGGCCTGCGCGCCCGCGACAAGATGGTCATCGGCCATTTCCGGGCGCTCGGCATTCCCGTCTGCGGTGTCATCGGCGGCGGCTATTCCACCGATGTGCCGGCACTTGCCGCGCGCCACGCCATCCTGTTCGAGGTCGCTTCGGACTATGCCTGAAGGTCACTTCCGGTAGTTGGCGATCCTGAGCAGGATGAAGGCTGGCACGACGATCGCGGCACCGAGCAGGATGTAGCCGAGGAAACGGTCGATGGCGTGGAAGCCGAGATTCCATAGATCAATGAAGAACTTCTGGATGCCGTAGAACACGTCCATCGGCGACCAACCGAAAGCGTTCATGACCAGGCCGACGAGAAAGGATACCACCAGCAGCTTCAGAATAATCCTGAGCGGCGAGTCGCCGAGAAAGCGCGTCAGTGCGGACAAGGCCGTCTCCCGATTGAGATGCCCCGACTCATGGGCACGGCGCAGAGATACGTGCTTGGCGGCCATCCATCAAGCCGCCAGGGGCCGGTGCGGGGGAATTGATAAGCCGCGGCAGATGTTGGGCGCCATCGGGAGGGCGCTCTGCCCTACTACAGCTGGTGAAAGCCGGATCCTGGCGGGCTCATGGCGCGGTGCCCGCATCCGCATGGAACTGCCGGTTCGTTCGTGACACGTGCCATCGGCGCCGCCAAAAGCGTGGCGGCCGCGCGACCCCGGCTTACCTGTTTTCTGTTTTCTAACCAATTGCCGCTATTGCCATTCCAAAGCGGGAGCCAGGCTTTGGTGGGAACGGGAAAAATCGGCGCGCACCGCGCACCCATGTTGTCGGTCGTCGTGCCTTGCTACAATGAGCGCGACGGCGTGGCGGAGCTTCATCGACGCGTCAGCGCGGCATGCCTTGAGCAAGGCCTCTCCTACGAGGTCGTGCTCGTCATCGATGGAGCGACCGACGGAACCCGTGAGGCCGCTTTCGAACTGGCCGAAAAAGACAACCATGTGGTCGCCATCGACCTTGCCCGCAACTACGGCCATCAGATCGCCTTGAGCGCCGGGCTGGAATTCTGCCGCGGCCAACGCATCCTCATTCTCGACGCCGACCTTCAGGATCCGCCCGAACTGCTTGGCGCGATGATGGCGAAGATGGATGAAGGCTTCGACGTGGTCTACGGCCAAAGGGTAAAACGGGAGGGCGAAAGCTGGTTCAAGCTGGCCTCCGCCTCGATGTTCTACCGCCTGCTCGGCCGGATGGTCGATGTCGAGATCGCGCCGGACTCCGGAGATTTCCGGCTGATGAGCCGGCGCGCGCTGGACCATCTGATCGCGATGCCCGAACGCTACAGGTTCATTCGCGGCATGGTGAGCTGGATCGGGCTGAGGCAGGCCGCCTTTCCCTATGAACGGCAGCGGCGCTTTGCCGGCGCAACGCACTACCCGCTGAAGAAGATGGTTCTTCTGGCGGTCGACGCTATGACCAGCTTTTCGATCGTGCCTTTGCGCTTCGCTTCGCTGCTGGGCATGATGTTCGGCCTGCTCGGCCTGGTCGTGCTTGGCTATACGCTGTTCGAATGGTCTATCGGCAATGTTCTGCCGGGCTGGACGAGCCTTGCCGCGATCATGCTTATCCTGGGCAGCGTCCAGCTTCTGGTGCTGGGCATTTTCGGCGAGTATCTCGGCCGCATGTACATGGAGACGAAGCGGCGACCGCTTTACTTCGTCAACGAAATCGTTTCACGAAGCCAGGCGGCGGCCGAGGACCAGGACCTGCCGGTCCACCGCCTCCAGGAAATAGTGAAACGGGCGGCGCGTCGTTGAGGTAGGGTCGACCGTGGGTAACGGGAACGCCATGGGCGGGATATGGTCGGCTGTTCCGGCCGGCTTTTCGCGGATGCTGCGGTTTGGCGCGGTCGGGCTGCTCAACACGGCGCTGGGCTATTGTCTTATCCTGGCCGGGCTGAAGCTGGGCCTTGGCGACATCGCCGCCAACATGACCGGCTATGCCGGCGGCCTTGTCCTTGGCTTCTTCCTCAACCGCCGCTGGACCTTCGGCCGCGCGGGCGGTTTTCGCTCCGGCACGGCCATGCGGTATGCGCTTGCCTTCGTTGTGGCTTATACCGCAAACCTGACGATAGTGGTCGCCGCCATGTCCGCCGGCATCGTCGAAAATCCGTTTGTCCACCTGGCGGGAAACTGCCTCTACTCGGTCCTCTTCTATCTCCGCTCGGCCCGTTTCGTCTTCGTCGGCGCGGCAAAGGACACTGTCTTGGTCGCGATCGACATGAAATCCCCTGGAGCGGCGACATGAACAAGGTCGAGGCAATCGTTCCGGTGTTCTCGCCGCTCGAGGACGCACAGCGCGCCAGGCTGATATTCTGCCTGATCGGCGCCGGTGTCATGGCGACGGTTCTGGCAACCTTTGCCAGCGCAACCCTGCAGGACCCCGACAGCTGGTGGCATGTCAAGGTGGGGCTGGATTTCCTGGCAAACGGAACGCTTCCGACCGTCGACACCTATTCCTACACCTTTGCCGGCCAACCGTGGATCGCCAAGGAATGGCTAGGGCAGGTTCTGCTGGCCCTTGCCTACAGCGCGGGTGGCTGGAACGGCGTGGTCACGCTGATCATCGGCACGATCTGTCTCGCGGTCTTCCTGTCGGGATGGTTCCTCAGCGCGCACCTGAAACCGGTCCTGGCCGTAGCGCTGGCATTCGTCGCGGCGTTCCTGATCAGCCCGATCTATACGGCGCGCCCGCACGTCTTCACCTTGCCGATCATCGTCGTCTGGACGACGATGCTGTTTCGTGCCGCGCAGGACGAGAAGGCGCCGCCGCTCTGGCTGCTCGGCCTGGTCGTATTGTGGGCGAACCTGCATGCCACGTTCACCCTGAGCTTCATCATCGCCGCCTTCGCCGGCCTCGATCTCCTGGCGCGCACCGGCCTGTCGAAACCCGCACTATTGGCGAAGTGGGTGGCGTTTGGCCTGCTCTGTCCGTTGGTCAGCCTGATACACCCTTATGGCGTGCAGGCCATCCTGGCCACGCTCACCGTCGCCTATGGCAATGAGGCGGTGCCGCTGATCCTGGAGTGGCGGCCGTTCAATGCCCAGGAACAGGTCCTCCAGGAAGCCGCGATACTGCTGGCCTTTTTCGGGCTTCTGACATCGAGGCTACGGATCGGCTGGGCCAAGGCGTTGTTCATCGTCTTCACCTTGCACGTCTACCTTTCGCATCTGCGGTTCGTCTATCTGTTCTTCCTGCTTGTTCCCCTGGTGGTCGCGGTCGAGGTCGCGCGCCAATATCCCGCCCTGTCCGCAGGCGCCTGGCTGAAAGAAGAGCGCGACGGACTGGAAAAATTCTTCGCCAGCCGGTTCCATCTGCTCTGCGGCGCGACGGCGGTGTCGCTGGTCGTTGCGATGCTTGCGCTCAACAATGCCTACCAGGTCGCGCCGAGCCCGAAGACATCAGCCGGCGGCGCCCTTGCGTTCGCCAGGGATCACCACCTCGCAGGCAATGTGCTGAATTCCTACAATTTCGGCGGCACACTGATTTTCCACGACATCAAGACCTATGTCGACGGCAGGACGGACCAACTGTTCCTGGGCGGGTTCACGAAAGCGGATGAGGCGACGGGGCAGACGGGCGGAAAACCACTGCTCGAGGCGCAGTTGAAGAAATACGCCATCGGCTGGGCACTGCTTACAGCCGCGGATACCCGCATCCCCTTCTTCGCCGAGTTGGGCTGGAAGCGGGCCTATGCCGATGACTATGCCGTGATCTACCTGCCGGCAACCTGATCGGGTGCTTCCAAACCGGCTTCGCCGGCGTTCAAGGCATGGCGTTCCGGCTTGACACTCATGTTGCAGTGCAGCAAAATCGTTTCGCAGAGGAGAGCCTGTGAACCCCACGCGTCACGATTTTTCGCACAACCAAGGCATCGTCGCATGAGCGGCGTGGCATGCTTCGCACGAGATCGGCGGGCCGCGAGCCACGGACTGTCCGAATGAACTACAGGCGCGACATTGACGGCCTGCGGGCCGTTGCCGTGCTGCCCGTGGTGCTCTTTCATTTTGGCGTGTCCGCCATCCCAGGGGGATTCACCGGCGTCGATATTTTCTTTGTCATATCGGGCTATCTGATCAGCGGCAGCTTGCTGGATGATCTCGAGCGCGGCCAGTTTTCGATCGGCCGCTTCTACTGGCGCCGCGCACGGCGCATCCTGCCGGCGCTGACCTTCGTCATCCTGCTTGCAAGCATCGCGGCATGGTTCATCCTCCTGCCGTCGGACCTGCACGAATTCAGCCTCAGCGTGATCGCTGCCTCGACCTTCTGGTCGAACATCTATTTCTGGAAGACGACGAACTATTTTTCGATCGACGCCGAACTGCGGCCGCTGCTGCACACATGGTCGCTTTCCGTCGAGGAACAGTACTACATCTTCGCGCCGATCCTGGTTTATCTGATCTACCGCTATGCCTCGAAGCGCTGGCTGACGATACTTCTGCCCATCACCATCGGCAGTTTTGCCCTGGCGGTGATGGCGACCACGCTGGCGCCGACCGCCGGCTTCTACCTGCTGCCGACACGCATCTGGGAACTGGCGCTGGGCGCCATGCTGATGCTGAAAAGGCCGCCGCCACTTGCCAGCCGGCCGGCGACGGAACTGATCGGCCTGGCCGGCTTTGCACTGCTCGGCTTCGGCTTCCTGACGATCTCGGAGAGCGACCCGTTTCCGGGCTATAACGCCCTGTTTCCCTGCGTCGGAACGGCCCTGCTGATCTATGCGGGCCAGAACCACGCGAACCGACCCGTGCCCCTCGCCACGCGTATGCTTCAGTTCGCCCCGATGGTCTGGATCGGCCTCATCTCCTATTCGCT
This sequence comes from Mesorhizobium sp. ESP6-5, assembly GCF_020164695.1. NCBI lineage: Bacteria > Pseudomonadati > Pseudomonadota > Alphaproteobacteria > Hyphomicrobiales > Phyllobacteriaceae > Mesorhizobium > Mesorhizobium sp. ESP6-5. The sequence continues at coordinate 466,188 of NZ_JAIUGR010000003.1, read as the reverse complement.
CTACCTTGTTCACTGGCCGATCAACTCCTTCGTCCACTACCTCTCGCTGAAAGCCATCTCGGTGCCGATGATCGTCGCGATGACGGTAGCCAGCGTCGCCCTGGCCACCTTCTCGTGGAAATATGTCGAGCAGCCTTTCCGGCGGAAGCGGGCCTTCACCGCCCCGCCGCCGATCTTCGCCTTTTCGGCGACGGCCATCGCCCTGCTGTGCGTCGGCGGTCTGGCCGGTGTGCTGGGCAAGGGCTTTCCGCAGCGGTTCCCGGATTTCTCGACGCAACGGATCCTGGTGGGCGACTGGCGCAACGGTGTCTGCTTCAATGAGGGTGCGAGCCGGATCGAGGATTGGAACCTTGCCGACTGCACGCGCACGCACGGCTTTGCCACCAATGTGCTGCTGTGGGGCGATTCCTTCGCGGCTCACTACGTATCGGGCCTGGAAGCCAACGCGCAGAAAATCCAGGCCAACGTCGTCCAATATACCTATGCCGGCTGCCCACCCAACCTGAGCTATTTTTCCTATGCCCGGCCGGCCTGCACCCGCTTCAACGAACGGGCGCTGTCGATCATCCGCGATGCCAACATCCAGGCGGTGATCCTGAGCGGTCGATGGACCGACTACCAGGCCAGGGGCTTCGACGGCCTGCAGACGACGATCGACCGGCTGCGCGACATGGGTGTCAAGGTCTATGTCATCGGCCAGTCTCCGGAGTTCATCGCCGACGTCCAGAAGATCGCTTTCTTTGCAAAACACGAGGGCGCCGCGAATACATCCTGGCCGATGGCCATGGATCCCGACATCAACAAGCAGGTGCAACTCTTCGCCAACGGCGCGACCTTCATCGACCCGCTCACCTATCTGTGCGACGCCACCGGTTGCTCCTATGCGGATGCCGGCAGCAAGCAATTTCTCTATTTCGACTATGGCCATTTCTCTTCCGCCGGCGCGACGCTGGCCATCTCGAAATACTGGCCGAGCTTCGCCGCCGGCGGCGAAGTCGCAAAGGCCAGGGAACCAACGCCGACCGTCACCGGTGAGCTGGCGAAGCCCGCCTTGTGAGACCGGTTTGCGATTGCCCGAGGCCATGCCGTCATGATAACGAGGCTGCAGCGCGGGTATGATGTAATGGTAGCCTGTCAGCTTCCCAAGCTGAACGCGCGGGTTCGATTCCCGCTACCCGCTCCAGCTTGATGCGAAAAGCCGATTGCCTAGCCCGGCCCCTGTCCGATTGGCAGCACTATCGGGATTCGCCTAGGCCTGTCCGGTTAGCATCTGCTTCTTGAGGAGGAACCGGGCGAGATTGTTGATGTTCCGCGGCGCCACCTTCCTGGGCAGATGCGCCAGCAAGTCTTCCGATTTGACGTCGTTGCGGAACCGCTCCGCCCAATCTTCGGTGAGATCGTCCCGCTGCAGGCGTAAATTCGTTTCGAACTCTCCGTCCGGCATTTCAACCGACAACTGCCGGGCCACCGACGCAACGTACGGCCGAGGATCGTCCAACAAATCCTCATAAAAAAAGTGATCGTATGCCAGGTCGGCCAGCCGCAGGTAAGCTTCCCAGAAGGCATAGCTCTGCTCGATCAGGAAATAGGCCTGGCAGATGCCGGCGAAGTCGTATCGCGGAACCAGATCGGCGCCGTCCATCGTACTTTTCCAGTGCCCCGACGCCTTTGCCCGGCAATAGGAAATCGCCTGGCGAAGGCGGTCCCGCCGCTCCAACAGGACCAAGCCCATGGCATGGCGCCGGCTGCATTCAGCGAGGAAGTCAACTCCATATCTGGCCTGCGACCAGTGAAGATGCCGCGGAAACAGTTTCACGGCGAACGTGCCGTTTGCGGTTCCGCCGCGATCGATCACGGCGGACATCAGGTCATCGAAGGATTTCGGCTTGCACCCCAGATTGGCCGTATCGAGCCACTCGGCCGACTTGCCCAACAATCCCGTGCTGTTCGTGAGACTGCCAAGCCATTCGGAGCCGCTGCGGGCTTCGGTCAGTATGGCGACGCCCTTCATGCGTGCCGCTTCTCCGCGGCACGCATGATCTTGATTGCAGAATGCCGTTCTTCTTGGTGGTCCCTCGGCATGGTCAAAGCTCCGCTTTAAACAGGCTTCAACGGACAAAGGCTCATATGGTTCCGCCGATTCGGCGGCAGCTAGGCAAAAGTGCGAGTCCCAAACACGTTACAGTTGGGTAATCAACGCCGGACTTGAAGAGCCTGAACACAGGTGCCGGCCACCTGCGGTGGCCGGCTTATGCGTCAGCAAGAAGAGATTACAGCCATACGCGGAGCCAGACGCGCTCGCGCCAGCAGCGGGTACGGCGGCGGCCATGGCGCCAGTAGCTGCGGCAAACTCGTCTCCAGCCGCGGCGACGCCCGTGGCGACGACGCCAGTAGCCATCGTGGCCATGATGGCGGCGAAAATGCCAGTCGCGATGCGAGACCTGCTCTACCTCGACCGCTTCATCCCCTTCGAAGACAGCCGGATCCGGCTTGTCCAGTTCATCGAGAATTCCGTTTCCCTGGGGAACACCGGCTACCGCGCGGCCTGGTCCGGCCACGCTCGCAAACGCCGCTGCCCCCGCGAGGCCAAGCATTCCAGTAAGAAACAACCGACGTTCCATAAAAACCTCCCGAGTTGTTAATCGTCGACACCTCGTTTCCTCGCCCGCAACGGGCTCCAGCGCGCATGCCGAACGGTTTGAACGCGCGGCAGCGGTTCTCGTTCCATTACCCCACTTCGCGCAGGATGAAATCATGCAGCATTTTGGCAGCCGGCGACAGTACGCGATTCCTGACGGTGATCAGGCTGTAAGGCCTGACCTCGATGTCGAATTCGGTTTGGACGACATCGATGGCGCCGGCAAGCCCGTCCGGGTTCTGGATGAACTTCGCCACCTGCACCGAGACCGGCGCGATGGCATCGGATTGCGCGACCATGACCAGCGTGAGCAGCAGCGAACTGGTGTTCAAGATCCGGTCCGGCAGCGCGATGTTGCGGTTCAGGAAGTTGCTCTCCATCGCCTGACGCAAGGGCGAACCGCCCGACTGGAACACCCAGTCATAGGCAGCGGTGTCTTCCAGCCGCACCACATTGCCTCCGGCGAGCGGGTGGCCGCGGCGCACGATCAGGCAGGCCTTCTCGACGCCGATCACACGGGATTCGAACAGTCGTGGATTGAGGTCGTCGGGAATGCGGGCGATGATGAAGTCGTGGCGCGAGCCGATCAGCTCGCGGGCGAGCACGTTCGACGTCTCGACCTGCATGGTGATCTCGATGCGCGGATAGATGCGGCGGATTTCACGGATCGCCGGCACTGCCAATTCGATCGCCGGCGCGGTCACGGCGCCGAGGAACACCGAACCGCCCTTGCCGGCCTTGAGTTCGGCAATCTCGCGGTCGGCTTCGCGCATCTCGAGCAGGATCGAGCGGGCCCGCCTGGCAAGCGCCTGGCCATAGGGAGTGAGGGTCACTCCGCGCGGCAGCCGTTCGCACAGCTTCACGTCGAGCACCGCCTCCATCTCGGCAATCATGCGCGAAGCGGCCGGCTGGGAGATGTTCATGACCTGGGCCGCGGCGCTCACCCGTCCGTGATCGTCGAGGGCGGCGATCATGCGCATGTGGCGCAAGCTCAAACCACTGCGCAGGAGTGTCTCACCGTCTCCCGGGAGCTTCTCGTAACTTACTGGAATCGCATCGGGATCGCGCAATGCCGCCATGATCTCCAGCTTTCTCGCCGATTGCTTTCCGGATGCTAGATCATACCGGTTTCGATATAGCAACCACCAAAGATCGCATTTGACAGTTATGGCAAAGGGACCCACCCTTCGCGCGTTCCGGGACGCAAGGGTCGGTGGCGATCAAAATCGTATCGATTGAAACTGTGTCGCGGAGCCGATTGGGAGGATACCGGAGATCGATAATGCCGACAGCGGCGCGTTTGCGCTCCTGTCTGGCTGCGCGGCCCGCGAAGCCCCGAGGTGTCGCGTCCATCAACCAGGGAGAGTAATGTGAAGATTATCAAGACGCTGGCCGCCGTGGCGGCCCTTGGCATCGCTGCCATGACCTATCAGGCGCACGCGGCCGACAAGGGTCTTGTCGGCGTGCTGATGCCGACCAAGACCTCGCAACGCTGGATCAATGACGGCGACGCCGTCAAATCCCAGCTCGAGGCGCTCGGCTACACTGTCGACCTGCAATACGCGCAGGACGACATCCCCAACCAGCTCAGCCAGCTGGAAAACGAAATCACCAAGGGTCCGAAGGCGCTGATCATCGCCTCGATCGACGGCACCACGCTGTCGGATGCGCTGCAGAAGGCCAACGACGCGGGCGTCGTCGTCGTCGCTTATGACCGCCTGATCAAGAAGACCAAGAATGTCGACTATTACACCACCTTCGACAATTTCGGCGTCGGCGTGATCCAGGCAAATTCCCTGGTCAAGGGCCTCAAGGAGCGTTTCCCGAACACCAAGCCGTGGAACGTCGAACTGTTCGGCGGCTCGCCCGACGACAACAACGCCTTCTTCTTCTACAATGGCGCGATCTCCGTCCTGCAGCCGCTGATCGACGACGGCTCGATCAAGATCAAGTCCGGCCAGACCGGCATGGACAAGGTCGGCACGCTGCGCTGGCTCGCCGCTACCGCCCAGGCGCGCATGGACAACCTTCTGTCGGCCAACTACTCGGACGGCAGCCGCGTCGATGGCGTTCTGTCGCCTTATGACGGCCTGTCGCGCGGCATCACCGCCTCGCTGCGCGCTGTCGGTTACGGCACCGACGCACAGCCCTGGCCGATCGTGACCGGTCAGGACGCCGAGACCGCCTCGGTCAAGCTGATCATCTCGGGCGAGCAGTACTCGACCGTGTTCAAGGACACCCGCGAACTGGCCAAGGCCACGGTGCAGCTGGTCGACAAGGTGCTCTCCGGCGGCAAGCCGGAAGGCCTCGACGAAAAGACCTACAACAACGACGTCAAGGTGGTTCCCTCGATCCTGCTGACGCCGCATGAGGTCGACAAGTCGAACTACCAGGCCCTGGTCGTCGACTCCGGCTACATCAAGGCCGAAGACTTGAAGTAATCCCGGTTACAAAGACAGGGGTCCTGCGCGACGCAGGGCCCCTTTTCGTTCACAAGCGGCCCCGGTATTGTCTCTGCCGGCCTAGAGCCATTCCCGGAAAATTGCGCAGCGGTTTTCCGTCAGGAATCGCCTAAAAAAGAAAGTCTAGGAGGAGCTTGCCCTGATGACCTCGACGATTTTGGAGATGCGCGACATCACCAAGACGTTCCCCGGCGTGAAGGCGCTGTCGAACGTCAACCTCCACGTCGAGGAAGGCGAAATCCATGCCGTGGTCGGCGAGAACGGCGCCGGAAAATCGACACTGATGAAGGTGCTTTCGGGCGTCTATCCCTCCGGCACCTATGATGGCCAGATCATCTTTCAGGGCCAGGAATGCCAGTTCAAGGGCATCCATGACAGCGAACACAAGGGCATCGTCATCATCCACCAGGAGCTCGCGCTGGTGCCGATGCTGTCGATCGCCGAGAACATTTTCCTCGGCAACGAGCACGCCAGATACGGCGTCATCGACTGGGACGCCAACGAGGCGCGCACGGCCGAGCTTTTGAAAAAAGTCGGGCTCAAGGAAGACCCCAAGACGCTGATCACCCATATCGGCGTCGGCAAGCAGCAGCTGGTCGAGATCGCCAAGGCGCTGAGCAAGGAAGTGAAGCTGCTGATCCTCGACGAGCCGACAGCGTCGCTCAGCGAAAAGGACAGCCAGGCGCTGCTCGATCTATTGCTCGAGTTCAAGCGGCAGGGCATGACCTCGATCCTGATCTCCCATAAGCTCAACGAGGTGAACCGCGTCGCCGACAAGGTGACGGTGATCCGCGACGGGCGCACGATCGAGACATTGCCGAGGAAGGACATCAGCGAGGACCGCATCATCACCTCGATGGTCGGCCGATCCCTCGACGATCGTTACCCGCCGCGCGAACCTAGCATCGGCGACGTCATTTTCGAGGTCAAGGACTGGTCCGTCTACCACCCGATCCATGCCGAACGGCAAGTGATCAAGAGCATCGACCTCAAGGTGCGCAAGGGCGAAGTTGTCGGCATTGCGGGACTGATGGGCGCCGGTCGCACCGAATTCGCCATGAGCCTGTTCGGCCGCTCCTATGGCCGGCGCATCAGCGGCGAGGTGCTGCTCGACGGCAAGCCCGTGGACCTTTCCACAGTGGGCAAGGCCGTGCAGAACGGCATCGCCTATGTCACCGAGGACCGCAAGACCTATGGGCTGAACCTCATCGACCATATCAAGCACAATGTGACGCTGGCCAACCTTGGCGGCGTTTCCAGTGGCGGCGTCATCGACGATATGCGCGAAATGAGCGTCGCCAACGACTATCGCAAGAAGACCAATATCCGCGCATCCAGCGTCTATCAGCTGACCGGCAACCTCTCTGGCGGCAACCAGCAGAAGGTGGTGCTGTCGAAATGGCTGTTCGCCGACCCGGAAGTCCTGATCCTCGACGAGCCGACGCGCGGCATCGACGTCGGCGCCAAGTACGAAATCTATACAATCATCGCCCGCCTCGCCGCCGAGGGCAAAGCGATCATCGTCATCTCGTCTGAAATGCCGGAATTGCTCGGCATCACCGACAGAATCTATGTCATGAACGAAGGGCGCATCGTCGGCGAAATGGCGGCAAGCGACGCCAGCCAGGAAAAAATCATGCGCGCCATTGTTCGCGGAGAAGGAAAAGCATCATGAGCACAGACAGCGCTCCCGCACCCCAAAGCGGCACCGCCGAGGACGTCAAGCAGGGTCCTCGCGTCGCCGTCTCGGCGCTGACGACGAACCTGCGCGAATACGGCCTGATCATCGCGCTGATCGTCATCATGCTGTTCTTCCAGTACACGACGTCGGGAACGCTGTTCAAACCGGTCAACCTCAGCAACCTGGTGCAGCAGAACTCGTTCATCATCGTGATGGCGCTCGGCATGCTGCTGGTCATCGTCGCCGGCTATATCGATCTCAGCGTAGGATCGGTCGCCGGCTTCATCGGCGCGCTTGCCGCCATGATGATGGTCATCTGGCCGCTCGGCATATTCAGCAATCCGCTCGTTGTCTCGATCGTCTGCCTCATCGTCGGCGGGTTGATCGGTGGCGCGCAAGGGTACTGGATCGCCTATCACCGCATACCAAGCTTCATCGTGACGCTCGCCGGCATGCTGATCTTCCGCGGCATCTGCCAGGCGCTGCTTGGCGGCGGCTCCTCGGTCGGCCCGCTTCCCGACAGTTTCAAGGCGCTGAGTTCCGGTTTCATCCCCGATGTGATCGGCCCGCTGACCCTGATCCCGCCGACGGTGAACGCGGCCGGCAAGACCGTTTTGGGCAGTGGCCTGACGCTTCACATGACGACAGTCGTGCTGGGCCTAATCGCGGTGCTCGCCTACGCCTATTTCGGCTTCAGGACGCGACGCAAGCGCGAACTCCACGGTTATGAGGCCGAGCCTTTCACCCTGTTCGTCATCAAGACCCTGGTCGGCAGCGCGCTGGCGCTCTTCCTGGTCTTCCAGTTCGCGACCTATCGGGGCCTGCCGATCGTGCTCCTGGTGATGGGCGTGCTGATCTCGCTGTTCGTCTTCGTCACCAAGCGCATGACCATCGGCCGCCGCATCTACGCCATGGGAGGCAACGCCAAGGCGGCGCAACTGTCGGGCATCAACACCGAAAGGCTGACGCTCTGGGTGTTCGTCAATATGGGCGTTCTGTCGGCGCTCGGCGGGCTGATCATCGCCGCACGTCTCGGCCAGGCCGTGCCGGCCGCGGGCCTCGGCAGCGAGCTCGACGTGATCGCGGCCGTCTTCATCGGCGGCGCCTCGGCGATGGGCGGCGTCGGCCAGGTCATCGGCGCGGTGGTCGGCGGCTTCATCATGGGCGTGATGAACAACGGCATGTCCATCATGGGCGTCAATGTCGACTGGCAGCAGGTGGTCAAGGGCCTGGTGCTGCTCGGGGCCGTCATCTTCGACGTCTACAACAAGAACAAGGCTTGAGGGCTGGGGCGAGGACTAGGAGGCATACGGGTTCTAGATCGCGAAGCTGCCGGCAGCCCGTCGGCACCAAGAAGTCCGGGGAAGGACCAGGCTCGCGAACGCAATCCGGACGAAGCGTTTCAACCGTGGCGCGTTTCCGCGCCGCGCCGGTCAGGATTTGCCCATTGGCAGCCGGATACAGATAAATGAGAGAGGACTGATCATGCTGATCTCGCAGATTCTCGACGACGCCGAGACGATCCGTGTCGTTGCCCGCAGCGGCGGGAAGACCCGGATCATCAACGGGGCGCGCAGCGTCTATTCGCTGGCGATGGAGGCTGCCCGCACCGGCGTCGGCCTGGCCGCCCTGATCGAACGCAAGGGGCTTGGCGAGACGATCGATCTCGACGCCGCCTACAAGCGGGGGCGCCTGCTGTCGCCGATCAACCACCCCGACCCGGCGCATCTGCACTTGACCGGCACCGGGCTGACGCATCTGGGGTCGGCCGCGACGCGCGATTCCATGCACAAGAAGCTCAGCACCGACGGCGAGGAGCAACTCACCGATTCCATGAAGATGTTCCGCATGGGACTGGAAGGCGGCAAGCCCGCGAAAGGCCAGGTCGGCGTGCAGCCGGAATGGTTCTACAAGGGGAACGGCACCATGGCAGTCGCGCCTGGCGCGGCGCTCATGTCACCGGCCTTTGCCAAGGATGCCGGCGAGGAACCAGAGGTCGCCGGGATCTATGTCATCGGCGATGACGGGGCGCCATTCCGCGTCGGCTTCACCTTGTCGAACGAATTCTCGGACCATGTGACCGAGCGCGTCAACTATCTCTTCCTCGCCCATTCCAAGCTGCGCAATGCCTCCTTCGGCCCGGAGATCCTGATCGGAGACCTGCCTTCGGACATCCGCGGCACGTCGCGTATCCTGCGCGACGGCAAGGCATTGTGGGAAAAGCCCTTCCTGTCGGGTGAAACGAACATGTCCCACACCATCGCCAATCTCGAACACCACCACTTCAAATATTCGGCCTTCCGCCAGCCTGGCGACGTGCATGTGCATATGTTCGGCACCGCGACGCTATCCTTCGCCGACGGCATCAAGACGGAAGCCGGCGACGTGTTCGAGATCGAGGCCGGGGATTTCGGACTGCCGCTGCGCAACCCGCTCGAGATCGAGAAGCCGGTGAAGGTGTCGGTGAAGGCGCTTTGAAGCCATGAGCGCGTGATTCCCCTCTCGTGGGGAATGGCTGGCAAGCCAGAGCGGGGCACTGTCCCGCCGATCTAGCAATAGGTTTCAGTCACGTCCCTGCCGGGCATCTCTCCCACAAGAGCGAGGTCGGCAGCTTCGACCTTAGCGCACGGCGCGGAAATGCTTCGACAACTTCAGGCCCTGCGCCTGGTAGTTCGAGCCGAGATCGGTGCCGTAGAGCGCCTGCGGTCGCTTCAGCATATGCTCGTAGACCAGCCGGCCGACGATCTGGCCGTGGTCGAGGATGAACGGCACTTCGTGGCTGCGCACTTCGAGCACCGCCCGGCTGCCGGTGCCGCCGGCCGCCGAATGGCCGAAACCCGGATCGAAAAAGCCGGCATAGTGGACGCGAAACTCGCCGACCAGCGGATCGAACGGCGTCATCTCGGCGGCGTAGAGCGGCGGCACATGCACCGCCTCCTGGCTGACGAGGATGTAGAACTCGTCGGGATCGAGCACCAGTTCGCCGGCGCGGCTCTTGTGGATCGGCTCCCAGAAGTCGAGGACATCCTGCGCGGCGCGCTTGTCGACATCTACGAGGCCGGTGTGGTGCTTGCCGCGATAGCCGACCAACCCATCCTTGTCGCCATTGAGGTCGATCGACAGCGCGATGCCGCCGCCGGAAATGTTCGGCGGCTCCGTGGCGACCAGCATCTCGGCACGATGCAGCTCATGCAACTCGGCTTCCGAAAGCAGCGCGTTGCCGGTGCGAAAGCGGATTTGAGACAGGCGCGAACCCGTGCGCGCGATGATCGGAAAGGTGCGCGGGCTGACCTCGAGATAGAGCGGACCGTTGTAGCCGGCGGCGATCTTATCGAACTCATGGCCTCGATCGGTCATGACGCGGGTGAAGATGTCGAGCCGCCCGGTCGAGCTCTTCGGATTGGCCGAGGCCGAAATGTCAGCCGGCAGGGCCACACTTTCGAGCAGCGGCACAATATAGACGCAGCCGGTTTCGAGGACCGCGCCTTCGGTCAGACTGATCTCGTGCAGTTGCAGCCGATCGAGCTTTTCCGACACCTTGTGGTTGGGACCGGGCAGGAACGAGGCGCGAACCCGCCAGGCCTTTTCGCCCAATCTGAGATCAAGGCTCGCCGGCTGGATCTGGTCGGCATCAAGCGCGCGCGGCGACTTCAGCGCGCCGGACCGGAACAGCGCCGATATGTCCTGATCGGGAAGAATGCCTGTCTGCCGCAAAGTCTGGCTCCGCCCCAAGACTGGTCTCTTTCGTTTGCAGGTTCTTGTTTGTTGCAGGTTCTTGCCGCAAAACCGCGGGGCACTTCTGCGGAACCTGCCTTGGTACAAACGTCTTAATGAAGCCGGCAATTGACGCAAGCGTGGCGCGGGTCTAAAGGGTCGTTATCCCGTGGTGATTTGGCCGGTCGGCTTGCAGCCACGTTAAACAAGTCGCTAAAGGACCGTCGGGCCGCAAGGCCGTATGGACCGGTTGCGACTTTCGCGGCCGGTTTTTTTGTGTCTGGAACAAAGCGATGAGCACCAAGAAGCGCAACTGGAAACCTCAGACGGCACTCGTGCATGGCGGAACCCTGCGTTCCGGCTTCGGCGAAACCTCCGAGGCGATGTACCTGACCCAGGGCTATGTCTATCAGACGGCGCAGGCCGCCGAGGCCCGCTTCAAGGGCGAAGAGCCTGGTTTCATCTATTCGCGCTACGCCAACCCGACCGTCGACATGTTCGAAAAGCGCATGTGCGCGCTTGAAGGCGCCGAAGACGCGCGCGCCACGGCGTCGGGCATGGCGGCGGTGACGGCTGCCCTTCTGTGCAGCGTCAAGGCCGGCGACCACATCGTGGCCGCGCGCGCGCTGTTCGGCTCCTGCCGCTGGGTGGTCGAGACGCTGGCGCCGCGCTATGGCATCGAGGCGACCTTGGTCGACGGCACCGAGATCGCCAATTGGGAAAAGGCGGTCAGGCCGAACACCAAGCTGTTTTTCCTGGAAAGCCCGACCAACCCGACGCTCGAGGTCGTCGACATCGCCGCCGTCGCCTCGCTTGCCAATTCGATCGGCGCGCGGCTGGTCGTCGACAATGTCTTTGCCACGCCGCTGCAACAGAAGCCGTTGCAGCTTGGTGCGCACATCGTCGTCTACTCGGCCACGAAGCACATTGACGGCCAGGGCCGCTGCCTGGGCGGCGTCATCCTGTCGGACAAGAAGTGGATTGACGAGAACCTGCACGACTATTTCCGCCACACCGGTCCCAGCCTGTCGCCGTTCAACGCCTGGACGCTGCTGAAGGGCCTGGAAACCTTGCCGCTGCGCGTGCGCCAGCAGACCGAGAGCGCCGGCAGGATCGCCGACTTCCTGGCCGGGCAGCCGCAGATCGCCCGCGTCATCTATCCCGGCCGCGCCGACCACCCGCAGGCCGATATCGTCAAGAAGCAGATGTCGGGTGGCTCGACGCTGATCTGCCTCGACGTCAAGGGCGGCAAGCCGGCGGCCTTCGCCCTGCAGAACGCCCTCGACATCGTGCTGATCTCGAACAATCTGGGCGATGCCAAGAGCCTGATCACCCATCCGGCGACGACCACCCACAAGAACCTCAGCGACGAGGCCCGCGCCGAACTCGGCATCGGGCCCGGTACGCTCAGGCTGTCGGTCGGCCTGGAGGATACGGACGACCTGCTGGAAGATATCGCGCAAGCCTTGAAGGCCGCCAAATAGGTTTCGTCCAGGCAGCGTCGTCAGCAGCGATCAAGCGCTCGACGGCGTCTCCTCCAGTTCCGCCGTCTTGGTGCGGATGGTCATGGCGTTGCCGCGCCAGTCGACGGCGCCGCCGAGCCAGCCGCGCGCCCAGATGGCCGGGAGCATGACGTCCCGCGCGACCGTCGCCGCGATCATGCGCGTCGAGACGTGCCAACCCTTGGCCAGGGCCAGAGCGCATTCCGGAAGATAGAACGCCGCCAGCACGGCAATCGCGGTCGCCCAGAGACTAATGCCGGCGCTCGCCGCGGCAATCAGCGCAAGAACCAGCGGGACCGCCGCACCAGTCAGGATCTCGGGCGCGAAGAATAGCGGGAAAGTGACGCGGCGCAGGCGCGCCCAGCGGGCCTGGCGCGACCAGATCTCGCCAAACGTGCGCTGGCCGAGCGGCTGCTCGAAGGGGGCGGCAACGAGGTTGACACGCAGGCCGAGGCCGTTCACCAGCTTGGTTGCGGCGGCGTCCTCGGCGATCTCGGCGGCCAGCGCGCGTATGCCGCCATTGGCGTCCAGCATCGGCTTGTTCCACAGCATGCTCTTGCCCTGCGCGAAGCCGAGGCCGAGCGCCGCGCCGGCATACTGCCAGCGGGCCTGCAATGTGTTGAGGAAGGCGCATTCGACGTCGGCCCAGAAACCATCTGGCCTGGAGCCGATCGGCGTCGAGCAGATAAGGCCGGTACCGTGCTGCCACGCCGCCATCATGTGCTCGACATAGTCCCTCGGCATCAGAACGTTGGAATCGGCAAGAATGACCCAGTCGTGGCGCGCCGCTTCCCAGCCTTTGACGCAGTTGTTGAGCTTTGGATTGGCACTGACACGGTCGTCGCCGATCAACAGCCGGGCCGGCACCTGCGGAAACCGGGCAATCGCCCTGTTTATCAGTTTGACCACCGGGTCGTCGGCATGGGCGACGCAGAAGATCAGTTCGTAGCGTGGCCAGTCGAGCGCGAAGGCGCGTTCCAGCGTCTCATGTGTGAATGGCTCGACGCCGCGCGACGGGACGACAATCGACACCGCCGGCGATCTGCCCGCCGGCGGGGCAATCGTGGTGCGCCGTTTCAGCTGTGAAGCGGCAAGCAGGATGCTGGCAGCGTTCGAGAGGATGAGTGCGGCCGAAAGCGAGGCGGATATGAGAGTGAGTTCCATCGAGATCTGGTCACTCCGGAAGTCGGCCCGCGTCGCGGCCGTTTTCAACAGTTCGACAGAGGGCCGAGTCGCCCGGTTCGCGCACACCACCATTGTCGTGTGTCACTTAAATGACATTCTTTGCCGGCACCTGCGTTTCAATCCCAGGCGCGACAAGACGCGCACGTTGACCTGCTCACCGCGAGCGTCGAAAGTCGTCGGATTGTTTTGGAGCCGCTCATGTACCGCGCCGTGACGCGCAACATCGAAGTGCAGGTCAGGCCGTTCTATCTGGAGGATCGTTCAGATCCCCAGGAGAACCGCTACGTCTGGGGCTATCAGATAACGATCGACAACCAGTCTGACGAGTTCGTGCAGCTTCTGTCGCGCTATTGGCACATCACCGATGGTGCCGGCCGGGTCGAGGAGGTCCGCGGGCCGGGCGTTGTCGGCGACCAGCCGGAACTCAATCCCGGCGACAGCTATCAGTACACGTCCGGCTGCCCGCTCTCGACACCCTCCGGGATCATGGTCGGACGCTACACGATGCGCAACAAGCGCGGCGAGACGTTCGACATCGCCATCCCGGCCTTCTCGCTCGATCTGCCGGGGACAAGGCGCACGGTGAACTGAGGGCCGACGGTCGCGTCGCCCCTCATCCGCCCTTCGGGCACCTTCTCCCCGCAGAACGGAGAGAAGGAAAGGCTTTACTGAGCCGCAAACTCGGCTGGATCGAAGTCGTACTGCGTCGAGCAGAATTCGCAGGCGACATGGATGCCGCCATCCTCGGTGCTGTCCTTGATCTCCTGCGCGGAGAAGCCTTCGAGGATGCCACGGATCTTGTCGCGGGAGCATGAGCACTGATCGGCCACGGGAACGCCGCCGAAGACGCGCACGCCATGCTCATGGAACAGACGATACAGCAGCCGCTCGGCGCCGATGGTCGGGTCGATCAATTCGGTCGGCTCGATGGTGCCGAGCAAGGCCAGGAGTTCCTGCCAGGAATTATCGGCCGGATCGTGGACTTCCTCGCGCGGATCGCCGTCCCCACCCGGCAGGTCCGGAATGCGCATGCGCTCGGGCGATTGCGGCAGGAACTGCGCCAGGATGCCGCCGGCGCGCCATTGCTCGCGCGCGCCGCCGATCCCGGGCGTCAGCAGCTTGGCGACCGAGAGCCTGATGTCGGTCGGGATCTGTTCCGACTGACGGAAATAGGTGCGCGCCGCGTCTTCCAGCGTTTCGCCGTCGAGCTGGACGATGCCTTGGTAGCGCTGAGTATGGGCGCCCTGGTCGATGGTCAGCGCCAGCACGCCGCTGCCAAGCAGCGTCTGCTGGGACGTCTCGCCTGCCGCGACCAGTGCTTCGAGCCGATCCGCATCGAAGCGTGCATAGGCACGCAGTGCCGAGGGCGTGGAGAAGTCCGCGACCAGCATGTCGACAGGCCCGTCGGTACGGGTTTGCAGGATGAACTTGCCTTCGAATTTGAGCGAGGTGCCGAGCAGAACGGTCAGCACACAGGCTTCCGCTAGCAGGCGGGCGACCGGCTCGGGATAATCGTGGCGGCCAAGGATGGCGTCGAGCATCGGCCCAAGCTGGACCGTGCGGCCGCGCACGTCGAGCGGACCGACCTCGAAGGGAACGACGTGATCGTCGCCGGCGTAGCCGAACTCGCCGAGTTTGGGGTGATGTTCAGTCACTTGATGGCTTTCCAACATGACAAAGCTCCAGGGCGCGGCCATGCGGCCCTGGTGGGCACATGCGTCCAAACGCGCTTGATTTGCGTGATGCGGCGCAGATAGGCATCGCGCCGCCGCAGATCAAGCGCCTGGGCATTTCAGGCGCCTGGGCATTTCGGGCGCCCAAGACACTTCAAGCCCCAAGACACTTCAAGCACCAAGACACTTCAAGCACCGAGGCACCAGGCAAGCACTGCCTTCTGGGCATGGAGCCGGTTCTCGGCCTCGTCGAAGACCACCGAATGCGGCCCGTCGATGACCTCGTCGGTCACTTCCTCGCCGCGATGGGCCGGCAGGCAGTGCATGAACAATGCATCCGGCTTGGCCTTGGCCATCAGCGCCGCGTTGACCTGATAGGGCGAGAAGACATTGTGCCCGCGAGCACGGTGTTCCTGCCCCATCGACACCCAGCAATCGGTGACGATGCAGTCGGCCTGGTCGACGGCTTCCTCGGGCGAGCGGGTGAAATGCAGCTTGCCGCCATGCGCCTTGGACCAGTCGACATGCTTCTGCGCCGGTTCGCTGCCTTCGGGCACAGCGACGTTGAGATTGAAGCGGAACCGTGCCGAGGCCTCGAGCAGCGAGTGCAGCACATTGTTGCCGTCGCCGGTCCAGGCAATCGTCTTGCCGGCCACCGGACCGCGATGCTCCTCGAAGGTCATGATGTCGGCCATCAGCTGGCAGGGATGGGTGTCGTCGGTCAGCCCGTTGATCACCGGAACGGTGGCATTCTCGGTCAGCTCCAGCAGCCGCTCATGCGAAGTGGTGCGGATCATGATCGCATCGACGTAGCGCGACAGCACCTTGGCGGTGTCGGCGATTGTCTCGGAGCGGCCGAGCTGCATCTCGGTGCCGGTCAGCATGATGGTCTCGCCGCCGAGCTGGCGCATGCCGACGTCGAAAGAAACGCGCGTGCGCGTCGACGGCTTGTCGAAGATCATGGCCAGCACCTTGCCTTCGAGCGGCTTGCTCCGCTCGCCGGCCTTGAGACGCGCCTTTCGCGTCACCGCATCATCCAGCATGAAGCGCAAATCGCCTTCGGAAACGGTGGAAAGATCGGTGAAATGGCGAACTGACATCAGGAATGGTTCCGGATTACTTCGCGGCGGCGGAGGCGATCGCCTCCGACAGGCCCTTGGCGCCGGCGCGGATGCGGTTGAGCGCTTCGTGAATCTCGGCGTCGGTGACGGTGAGCGGTGGCAGCAGGCGAATGACGTTGTCGCCGGCCGGAACCGCCAGCAAATGCTGGTCGCGCAGCGCCATGTTCACCTTGCCGTTGGGCATCGCGCATTTGAGGCCGAGCATCAGCCCGGTGCCCCTGATATCCTCTACAATTTCGGGGAATTCGTCGGCTATCGAGGCTAGCCCCTGCTTCATCAGCAGCGCCTTGCGCTGGACATCCTCCAGGAAGCCGTCTTCCAGAACGACGTCAAGCACGGCGTTGCCGACCGCCATTGCCAGCGGATTGCCGCCGAATGTGGTGCCGTGCACGCCGGCGGTCATGCCGACGGCCGCCCCGTCGGTGGCAAGGCAGGCGCCCATCGGGAAGCCGCCGCCAATGCCCTTGGCGATTGCCATGATGTCGGGCGTCACCGCGGACCACTCATGCGCGAACAGCTTGCCGGTACGGCCAATGCCGCACTGGACCTCGTCGTATATCAACAACAGGCCGTGCTGTTCGCAGAGCTGCCGCAGCCGCTTGAGCGACTGTGTCGGTACTGGGCGGATACCGCCCTCGCCTTGCACCGGCTCGATCAGGATCGCGGCGGTCTCGGGCGTGATCGCCTTCTCGGCGGCGTCGATGTCGTCGAAGCCAACCTGGTCGAAGCCTTCGACCTTGGGTCCGAAGCCTTCGAGATATTTGTACTGGCCGCCTGCCGCGATGGTCGCCAGCGTGCGGCCATGGAAGGCGCCCTCGAAGGTGATGATGCGGAAGCGCTCGGGATGTCCCTTGACGAAGTGGTAGCGCCGCGCCGTCTTGATCGCGCATTCCAGCGCCTCGGCGCCGGAATTGGTGAAGAATACCTTGTCGGCGAAGGTGGCATCAGCCAGCCGCTCGCCAAGCCTGCTCTGCCCCGGAATCTCATAGAGATTGGAGACGTGCCAGAGTTTCGCCGCCTGTTCGGTGAGGGCCGCGACAAGATGCGGATGGCCGTGGCCAAGCGAGTTGACCGCGATGCCGCCGGCGAAATCGAGATATCGCTCGCCCTTGTCGGTAACCAGCCAAGTGCCTTCCCCATGGTCGAAGGCCAGGGGTGCGCGAGCAAAGGTCTCGTAAAGCGCCGAACCGCTCATTATATGCGTCTCCGGTACCGGAAAATCAAAAAAGCCGCCAAAGCGGCGGCCTTCTGCGGCTTATCGTGTTTTTCGGCCATGAAGTCAACGAAAACGTCGCGTAGTGGCGCGCGGCAAGCTCCCCGACGCAACGCCGGCTCATGAGCGACCGGGCAAGTTGGGGAAAACCGAAAAAACCGATTCGTGTTGCACTTGGGACTCTTGTCACCGAGTCAGCGCATAGAGTAGTTGTAGTCGAGAAATAACTAGATTTCGTGCGGCGGACCTAATCACCAGATATATGTGGTGTCTGCCCCAGCAGTGGTGCTGGGTCGGGAATGGATTCTGATTGCCGCACGCTTATGAGGAGCGCGGTCATGAACTGGACTGACGAGCGGGTAGAACTCTTGAGAAAACTGTGGTCGGAGGGTCTGAGCGCAAGCCAGATTGCTGCGCAGCTTGGAGGGGTCAGCCGCAATGCCGTCATCGGCAAGGTGCACCGGCTGAAGCTGTCGGGTCGCGGTCGCGCAACGGCGACGCCGGCACGCCAGAAGAAGGCGACGCAGGGATCGACCGTCCAGAAATCGGTGGCGCGCGCCGCAAGCACGGCACGCCACGTCACGACTTCGATCGGCGCGACGGCCCTTCAGACGCAATTCGACGCCGAACCGGTGGCGCGGCACTACATCCGTCCGGTCGAGAACGTCGTGGTGCCGATCTCACGGCATCTGCAGCTCGTCGAGCTGACCGAGCGCACCTGCAAATGGCCGAACGGCGATCCACTTTCGGAGGACTTCAATTTCTGCGGCAACGAAGCCGCTGAAACTGGTCCCTACTGTAAATACCATGCCCGCGTGGCGTTCCAGCCGGCGGCGGAGCGGCGGCGCAATCGCTGAGAGTGAGTAGTGAGTAGTGAGTAAATAAGCGCTCCCACAACCGACTACTCACTAATCACTACTCACTACTCACTACCGACTTCCTCACAGCCAGCCGTTCTTCCTGAAGCGCCAATACAGGAAGCAGCAGATCAGCGCGATGGTGGCCAGCACCATCGGATAGCCATATGCCATCTTCAGCTCCGGCATGTCGGTAAAGTTCATGCCGTAGATGCCGGCGAATGCGGTTGGCACCGCCAGGATGGCCGCCCATGAGGCGAGTTTCTTGGAGATCGCCGTTTCCTGGCTTTGACCGACCAGAAGACTGGCTTCGAAGGCAAAGGCCAGCACCTCGCGCAGACTGTCAATCTTCTCCTGGACAGTACGGATGTGGTCCGTCACGTCGCGGAACAGCGGGTGCATGGCCGAATGGATCTGCGGCAGGTCGGCGCTGGTCAGCCGGCGACAGACTTCCACCAAGGGCAATGCCGCGTTGCGCAGGCGTAGGAGGTCGCGGCGCAGCATGTAGAGGCGTTCGATATCGGGACCGGTCATCGGCTTCAACAGGACCTTGTCCTCGATCGCCTCGACCTCGTCCTCGATCTGCTCGAGCACGGGCATGTAATTGTCGACGATGAAGTCGAGAATGGCATAGAGGACGAAGTCCTCCCCCTTGGCCAGCGAGTGCGGGCAGCTTTCCCAGTGCTGCCGCACGGCGGCATAGGATGTCGAAGGACCGTGCCTGACGCTGACGATATAGCCTGAGCCGACAAACAGATGTGTCTCGCCGAAGGTGACGCGCCCGTCGATCAGCTGCGCCGTGCGGGCGACGATGAACAGCGCATCGCCATATTGCTCGATCTTTGGCCGCTGGTGCGGATGCTCGGCATCCTCGATCGCCAGTTCATGCAGATGAAACTGCGCCTTGACGCGCAGCAGGAGGTCGCGGTCGGGTTCAAGCAGCCCGATCCAGACGACATGTCCCGATTTCTTGGCCCATTCGCCGGCTTCCTCGATCGGAATATCGGCGATACGGCGCCCGGCGGTATAGACGCCGCAGGCGATGATGCCCGATGTCGGCGGCGAGGCCTTGAACTCCCGGACATATTCCATCGCAGCCTCCCGAAAGCGTTGCCTTCCCTGGGGAACCAGCAAGCTTATCTCGGGATAGTCTACCGCAATATGATCAAGCGTTCGAGAGGATGTGCGTTCACTTCACCGGCAGCGCCTCGGGGAGGCCGATCTTGTCGGTCTTGTCGCCTTTCGGCCGGTCGGCGGGCATCTGGTCGCCGGTGACGATGTAGTAGATGGTCTCGGCGATGTTGGTGGCGTGATCGCCGATCCGCTCGATATTCTTGGCGCAGAACAGCAGATGCGTACAGGGCGTGATGTTGCGCGGATCTTCCATCATGTAGGTCAGCAATTCGCGAAACAGCGACGTGTACATGGCATCGATCTGGTCGTCACGGTCGCGCACGAAGCCGATCTTGTCGACCGAGCGCGACGCATAGACGTCGAGGACTTCCTTCAGCTGGGTCAGCGCCAAATTGGCCAGAGCCTCCAGGCCGCGAAACAGGCTGGTCGGCTGCCGGCCGTCGGTAACGGCAACCACCCGCTTGGCGACGTTCTTGCCGAGGTCGCCGACGCGCTCGAGGTCGGCCGAAATGCGGATGGCGCCGACGATCTCGCGCAGGTCAGTCGCCATCGGCTGACGCCTGGCGATGATGATGATCGCCTTGTCGTCGATCTCACGCTGTCCCTCGTCCAGGACGGCGTCGTCGCGAATGACCTTCTGGGCCAGCCCCGGATCGGCATTGACCAGGGCGGCGACCGCCTGCTCGACCATACGCTCGGCATGGCCACCCATCGCGGCGATGCGCTTCGAAAGATATTTCAGTTCCTCGTCATAGGCACTGACAATGTGAACGGACTGCATGGATGAAATGCCTTCCCACGGGATCTTGTCTTTGAGTCGTTTCCTCGAATCCCCGCTGATACGCTAACGGGATGACAGAAAAAAGAAACGGCCCCGTGGAAAACTAGGGCAGTATCAGTGCGCCGGCAAATGGACCGAGAAGGCGGCGCCCTTGCCGACCTCGGACCTGATCGTCAGCCTGGCGTTGTGACGCGTCAGGATGTGCTTGACGATCGACAGGCCTAGCCCCGTGCCTTTCTGGGTCCGGCTGTTCTCGACATCGATACGATAGAAGCGCTCGGTGATACGCGGTATGTGCTCCTCGGGGATGCCGGGACCAAAATCCCTGATCGTGACGTCGATGCCAGGTTCGGAACCATCATCGCCGCGCGCGATCGACACCAAGACACGGCCGCCCGACTGGCCGTATTTGCAGGCATTTTCCAAAAGGTTCTCGAACACCTGGAACAGTTCATCGCGATCGCCCGGCACATTGAGAGGACCGGCTGCGAATTCGCGCTCGATGGCGACATTGTTTTCGCGGGCGAGCGGGCCGAGCGAATCGATGACGCTGTCGACGGTCTGGCGCAGATCGACTTCGGTTCCCTGCTTGAGATAGGGCTTCATCTCCAATCGCGACAGAGACAGGAGGTCGTCGATCAGGCGGGCCATGCGGCCGGTCTGGTTCTGCATGATCTGGAGGAACTGCTCGCGCGCCGCCGGATCGTTGCGGGCCGGTCCGCGCAGCGTTTCGATGAAGCCCGCGATCGAGGCCAGCGGGGTGCGCAATTCGTGGCTGGCATTGGCAATGAAATCGGCGCGCATGCGGTCGATACGCCGCGCCTCGCTCTGGTCCTTGAAAACCAGCACATAAAGATCGGTGCCATGCCCGACCGAGGATGCGCTGACCCGGTAGGCCCGTTCGACAGGCAGTTTCTCGGTGTAGTCGACGACATCCGAGGCGACAGTGCCCGACAGCACACTGTCCAGCAGCGCCTGCATTTCCGGCGCCCGGAATTTCAGCGGCAGCGATATGCCGGGCGCGATGCCGCCAAAGGCGGCAAAGGCGGCGGCGTTGGCGTGGACGATGGTGGCGGCGTGGTCGAAGATGATGAGCGGGTCGGCCACGGCGGCCGCCAGATATTCACCGGACAGGCGCTGCAAGCCAATCGCCTCGATCGCCGCGGCGTTCGCCGCGGAATGGCGGGCACCGGTGACCGGCAATATTGCCGCCGCTGGCAGCAGGAGCAGCGCCGGCACCAGCACGTAGGCGGAAAAGCCCGCGAAGCCAAAGGCGATCAGAACCGCCACGACACCGGCCGCAAGCAGCCAGCGGCTGTGCCACAGCCGAGCGGCCACAGCTTGCCCCGTGCTCTTCTGCTCTGCGCCCAGCTCGGTCATTCGCGCGCCCAGCCTCCACCGGTCAGACGGCGGCGAAAACTTCCGCTGGACCGCAAATCAAAAGTGCTACAGCCTCCTTTGCGCGTCCAAACGGAGGCGCGGCGCTGTAGTGGCTCCCAATAGCATGAGTCCAGACACTTAAAAGGGTTCGTCTGCATGAAAAAAGCCAACGACAATTCGGTCACTCCAACCTCAGGCCCGCTGAAAATCAGGATCGGCGGCAAGGAACGGGAGTTCGATATCGAGAATCCCGAGCTTCCGGACTGGGTCGAGGAGAACAAGCTGACCGCGGGCGGATATCCTTACGACAAGAAGATGAAGAGCGAGGAGTATGACGAGACGCTCGAGAAATTGCAGATAGAGCTCGTCAAGGCGCAGGCATGGCTGCAGGCGACCGGCAAGCGGATGATGGCGCTGTTCGAGGGTCGTGACGCGGCCGGCAAGGGCGGCACGATCTTCGTGCTGCGCCAGTATCTTAACCCACGCACGGCGCGCAACGTCGCGCTGACCAAGCCAACCCCGACGGAACTGGGGCAATGGTACTACCAGCGCTACGCCGACCATTTCCCGACAGCGGGCGAATTCGTCACCTTCGACCGCTCCTGGTACAATCGTGCCGGCGTCGAGCCGGTGATGGGTTTTTGCACCCCCGAACAGCACGAGAAGTTTCTCGACGAGACGCCGCATTTCGAGCGCATGATCGTCAATGACGGCATCTATTTCTTCAAATTCTGGCTGAACATCGGCCGGGAGACGCAGCTCGAGCGCTTTCACGATCGCCGCTACAGTCCGCTGAAGAGCTGGAAATTCTCGCCGATCGACATTGCGGGCATCACCAAGTGGGACGATTACACCAAGGCGCGCGACACCATGTTCGAGCGCACCCACAAGGAGTTCGCGCCATGGATCATCGTGCGGGCCAACGACAAGCGCCGCGCGCGGCTGGCGGTGATGCGCCGCATCCTGCTGTCGCTGCCCTATGAGGGGCGCGATCTCGACGCTATCGGCAAGGAAGACAAGAAGATCATCGGCGAAGGGCCGTCATTCCTGGGCAAGGAAAGTTGATATCTGCTATGCCGCATGACGGTCCACGCGGCATAGCATTCCGGGCGGTGGCTCAGGCAGCCAGCCTGGCGATCCGCTGCAACCGTCGCAACGTGGCGTCGTCCTGCAGCGCCTGCTGGAACAGCGATATCTCCTCATCGATGCGCTCGCAAAGCGCGGCGGTGTTCCCCTTGAGCAGGCCGCGTGTCTGCAGCAAAGCGGCAACCGGCTTTTTGGCGAGCTGCCTGGCTCGGCCAAGCGCCGCTTCCTCGACGCTGCCTTCCGCGACGATCTCGGCAACGAGGCCGAGCGCTCTGGCGTCTTCGGCAACAAGCGTGTCGCCGAGACAGAAGAAGCGGAAAGCACCGGCATAGCCGAGTTTCTGCGGCGCCAGGATGCTGGTTGCCGCGTCCGGCACCAGGCCGAAATCGACGAACGGCACCCGGAAGGTGCTTTTTTCAGATGCGATCACCATGTCGCAATGGAACAGGATGGTGCAGCCGACGCCGACGGCATCGCCGTCGACACAGGCCAGGATCGGCTTTGGAAACGTCGCCAGCATGCGGAACATGTCGGTGACGGCGGCGATCAGCTTCTGGTGCTTGGCGGCATCCAGGAATTCGGAAAAGTCACCACCAAGGCAGAAGCAGCCGGCCAGGCCGCGCAGCACGACAACCCGCACCTCGTCATTCTCGGCGGCTTCATGGAACGTCCTGGCAAGGCTCTCATAGGCCCTCCGGTCGAGCACCGGCCGGCCGTCGTTCGACGACACGGTGACGATCAGTGTGTGGTTGCGCAGTTCGGGTTGCGGGTGCGCGTTCATGAAGCCCTCCTTTGACCGAACATGTCGGGATATCCCCTGGCCAGGACGGGTGCATGATGATTGCGGCGCGAACGCACCACGTCCAGCGTGTGCTCGTTGAAGGTGAGCAGCGTCGCCACGACCTGCTGGTTGCCATAGGTGCGCTGATAACCGAGCGGCGTCGCCAGGAAGTGCAGTTGCAATGCGCGCAGCACCCACATCGGCTCGAACTCGATGATCACCTTGTCGACGCCGCGCTTCAGACCCCACTCGACGAAGCCGGCTATCAATTCCGTGCCGACGGTCGAGACGCCGCGCCGGCCATCGCGAAAACCCGGAGCCACCGCGTAGCGGGTCAACTCCCAGATGTTGGGACCCGCCGGCGGCGTTCCTTCGGAGAGATCGGTCAACACCTCGGTCAGCAAATGCGGCCGTGTGGTCGGCAACATCCTCTGATAGCCCGCGACTTCATTGCCCCTGATGACGATCTGATGCACCGCCTCGTCATGATCGAATTGGTCGACCTCAAATCCGTCGGGGCGCCGAAGGTCCTCCCATCCCATCTCCTCGACGAATATCCGGTAGCGCAGCCGATGGACGGCCTCCCAAAGGTCGGGACGTTCCATCAATTCCTTGGTCGTAAGACAAAAAAGCATTCCGTAGTCTCCTGTGGTTCAGGGGAAGATACGGCCGTGCTTCGATGCGAAAATTGCGTGATCACGTAGGCAAGAAGTTCTAGGCCTGCACGGCCGACCTAGCTAATGTAGCCGCGCCTTATCGCCTCGGCGACTGCCTGGACCCGGTTGACGGCACCGAGTTTGCTTTTGGCGTTAAGAAGATGTTTCTCCGAGGTGTGCTCGGAGATGCCGAGGATTTGGGAAATCTCCCATTCGGACTTGCCGACGGCAGCCCATTGCAGGCATTCGCGTTCGCGCGGCGTCAGCTCAATGTGATCGATCGTCGTGGTCGCCATGGTGTGGAGTTGCATGGCGCGGCCGACGGCATAGGTCGAGACCAGGGAGACCAGGCCGAACTCGGCCGCCGACAGTTCCACGGCCTCGCCCCCCAGCGACACCATGACGATTTCGCCGTCGAGCGTGATCAACGGAAAGGCCAGCCCGTCGCGCAACTTGAAGGCGCCGGCGTCGCCCATCACTTCGCCGCTGCTCTTGTCGATGCGGATGCCCTGGGCGGCTTCCCGCCACTGGAACGGCGCTTGCAGCTGTTTCATGTGACTGACGACGGGATCGTGATCGACATAGTTGCGCGTCACGTAGCGCTCGAGCCATTCGACCGGCCAGTCGCAGAGCAGCACATGCTGCTTCTGCTGGCCCGTCGGTGTGCCCGGCTGCGGAACGGTTCCGGCCATCAGCGCGGTCAGGCCGAACTCCGACGTTACGCCCAACAGTTTCTCGCAGACCGCGGCCGCCGTTGCGGCGTGCTGCAGTTGATCTATGTATTCCAGCGTTCGATCGAACTGACTCATCGCAACATCAACCCCATGTTGCCTCATGCATTAAGTCCATGGTCCGCGCCTTCCCGGCACTTCGCCACCGACCACGGATTGCAAAGCGCCCGCTTCCGGTTGTGGTTCTCGACCCTGGTATTCCCACCAGGGCAGCCACCGCTGTTTGCAAACCGACCGAACCATATCCTGAAATCGAAGCGTTGAAATCAAAAAGCATTGTGCCTGTATCGTTTTCGTACCAAAACCGGCACGAGCACGGGTGCGGCGGAGTTTTATCGTGGCGTTCCAATGGAGGTCCCATGTCCTGGCAGCGGCGCTCATCGCCGCATTGTCATGGGTTTCCGGCGCGGGCGCGGCGGAGCCGCAGGTGCCGGTGTTGTGGGATGCCAAGGAGCGGCTTCCCAAGCCCGACCTTTCGGCGCTGCCGCGGCTGCGGTTCCTGACGACCACGGATTTTCCCCCCTTCAATTTCCTCGACGGCGCGGGGAAGCTGTCCGGTTTCCACATCGACCTGGCGCGCGCCATCTGCGCGGAACTCGGCATCGTCGACAAATGCCAGATCCAGGCCTTGCCTTGGGCGGAGCTTCAAGGCGCGCTTGAGAGGGGCGAAGGTGAAGCTGTTATCGCCGGCATTGCCCCGACGTCACAGTCGCGCCAGACATACGCCTTCTCGCGCGCCTACCTGCAGTTCCCGGCGCGCTTCATCACCGCGAGGAACAAGGCGCTGGCGGAACCGCTCTTCGACAAATTGCACGGCAAGCGAGTCGGCGTGATATCGGGCTCGGCCCATGAACGCATGCTGCGCGATTATTTCGGCACGGTCCAGGTCGTCCCCTTCGACAAGCCGGAAGCCCTCTATGGCGACCTCAAGGCCGGCAAGATCGACGCGGCTTTCGGCGATGGCATGCGCTTCGCCTTCTGGCTCGGCGGCTCCGATGCCGCCGGCTGCTGCCGCTTTGCCGGCGGCCCCTACCTGGCGCCCGAATATCTGGGCACCGGCATGGCCATCGCCACGCGAGCGGACAATCCGGCGCTGGCCGCGGCCCTCGACTACGCTTTGCAAGAGATTTCGATGAAAGGCACCTTTGCCGAATTCTACCTGCGCTATTTCCCGGTCAGTTTCTTCTGATCATGTCCGGTCAGCTTTTCTGATCCGGCCGTAACCTCGTCAGGTCAGAGTTCGCAGCCGCGCCTTGGCCGCACGACCGATGGCCGCCACGGTCAGCGTGTCGAGATCGAGCTGACGACGGATCAACTGCAGCACCCGCACTTCCTCCAGCCGCATCTCCAGATCGACGGCGGCCACTTCGAAGGCCGCGGCATAGGCGGTGTCGCGCAACCGCTCCGGCAGCGCCTCCGAGACCTGGGTCAGGACACCTTCGAGCCCACCCTTCTCATGCAGCATCTTCTGGCAGGCTTGGGCCACGGCAACCAACCGGTCCTGCTTGAAATCCTCGAACACCGGCCACGAGCGAACAACCTCGCCGATCCTGGCCAGTTCGACATCGGTCATGTCCCGGTCGGAGGCCGAAGTGATGACCATCAGATAGATCAGGGCTTCGTGCGGGGTGGGCGACAGCATTCTTTACTCCTTGAACGGGCTTCGAAGGTAGGAAGGGGAGCCTGAGGCCGCAAGGAAAAAGCGCCCGACGCGTTGACGCTCCGGCCACGCACGCCTAGAGACCGGTTGAAAATGCACTTGCGGCTATTGCCGGGATACAATCTGGAAAACTGTGACATGGCGGGATCAAACATCATCGATCTCAATCCCGAACTGCTGACGGCCGCGGCCGAGAGCAAGGCATGGCCGTTCGAGGAAGCCAAAAAGATCATCGAACGCTACAAGGGCGCCGATTTCCCCGAAACGATCCTGTTCGAGACCGGCTATGGACCGTCGGGCCTGCCGCATATCGGCACGTTCGGCGAAGTGGCGCGCACCTCGATGGTGCGCCATGCGTTTCGCGTGCTGACGCAGGACAAGGTCGCGACCAAGCTGCTGTGCTTTTCCGACGACATGGACGGCATGCGCAAGATACCCGACAGCGTGCCGGACCGCGCTGCGCTCGAGCCATATCTGCACAAGCCGCTGTCATCGGTGCCCAACCCCTTCGGCGGCGACTATGCGAGCTTCGCCGACCATAACAATGCGATGCTCTGCCGCTTCCTCGACACGTTCGGCTTCGATTACGAATTCGCCAGTGCGACGCAGTACTACAAGTCAGGCCGTTTCGACGCGATGCTGTTGCGCGCCGCCGAACGCTACGACCAGATCATGGCGGTCATGCTGCCGACGCTCGGACCCGAGCGGCAGGCGACCTACAGCCCCTTCCTGCCGATCTCGCCAAAGAGTGGGCGCGTGCTTTACGTTCCCATGAAGCATGTCGACGCCAAGGCCGGCACCATCACCTTCGACGATGATGGCACCGAAACCACGCTGCCGGTCACCGGCGGCCGCGTGAAGCTGCAGTGGAAGCCGGATTTCGGCATGCGCTGGGCGGCACTCGGCGTCGATTTCGAGATGTTCGGCAAGGACCATCAGACCAATGCAGTGGTCTATGACCGCATCTGCAACATACTGGGCGGGCGGGCGCCGGAGCATTTCGTCTACGAACTGTTCCTCGATGAGAATGGCCAGAAGATCTCCAAGTCGAAAGGCAACGGCCTGACCATCGACGAATGGCTGACCTATGCGCCGACCGAGAGCCTGGGGCTCTACATGTACCAGCGGCCGCGGCAGGCCAAGAAACTCTATTTCGACGTCATCCCGCGGGCCGTGGACGAATATTACACCTTCCTCGCCGCCTATCCCCGCCAAGAGTGGAAGGAGCGGCTGGGCAACCCGGTCTGGCATATGCATGACGGCAATCCGCCCGCCATCGACATGCCAGTGCCGTTCTCGTTGCTGCTCAACCTTGTCAGCGCCTCCAATGCGCAGAACAAGGAGGTGCTGTGGGGCTTCATCTCGCGTCACGTCGCGGGTGTGACTCCGGCGACCCATCCCGAGCTGGACCGGCTGACGGGCTACGCGATCCGCTACTTCGACGATTTCGTGAAGCCGACGAAAACCTTTCGCCCGGCCGACGAGGTCGAGCGGGAAGCGCTGGTGGCTCTCGAAAAGGCACTTGGCGACTTGCCGGCGGGCGCCAGCGGCGAAGCGATCCAGAACGCTTCGCTCAACGTGGCGCGCAAGATCGAACGCTATCAGGATCATTCCAAGCAAAGTCCTGAAGGTGGCCCGGGTGTCTCAGGCGCCTTCTTCCAGATGATCTACCAGGTGCTGATCGGCCAGGAGCGTGGTCCACGCTTTGGATCATTCGCCGCCCTCTACGGCGTCGCCGAGACCCGCTCGCTCATTCAGAAGGCGCTGGCTGGTCAGCTGGCTTGAGGACGCCGCCCTCCTCTTGCAGGATCGAGTCCTCCTCCAGGATCGAGCCCGGCGCCTGAGGCGCTGGGGTGGGTGCGGCCGCCATCGCCGAGATGCCGGCAAGGTTCGGCGCCGACCCGAAAATGCCTTTCTTCGCGCCTTGTGCCTTGTCACCGGCCTCGACATAGGGTCCGCCCTTGGCGGCACGCGCCCAGCCGTTTTCGACCAGCCATTGACCGACATCCTGCTTGCCGATCCGGCATTCCGCCGCAATCCGGTCGCGTCCGCCTTCCGGCGGCACCGTGCAAACCACGGCGCGGCCGCGCAGAAAGGCGCGGAATGCCGTGCGCGCGCGGATGCCGCACGGCCAGGATTTCCCGTCGGTGGTGCAGGTCTCGTCCTGCCTGACGACATCGATGCCGGAAATCGCGACCGAATACCCCTTCGCCTCGATCAGGCCGGCGGCCGGAGCTACCGGCTGGAACAGCTTCGTGCCGTTCCAGTCGTCGGGCATTTTAGGTTTGGGCGGCACGGCGAGCGCCAGCTTGCTCAACGGCGCACGCGGCTCGACCCGCTCGAGTTCGCCGGTGGGCAGTTCCGGCGGCGCGACCACGTCCGGGTCGATCGCCCGCGAATGCACCGCCGGATTTGGTGGCTGCGCCGGTGCACGAACCGCTGAGGTGGACGGTTCCTCGGGCGTCGCATCCCTATCTGCCTCAGCGGTAGTGTCGGCGCCGGGATCGATCTGATCCACCGCAACAGTGCTTTCGCTGCCTTTCAGCGTGCGTCCGCCGGCAACGACCAGCGCCGCCATCGCCGGGATCATCAGAACCGCCAGGACAAGATGAGGAAGTCGCACCCGTTGCACCTATTGGCTTGCCCAGACGATCCGCGCCACCCACTCGACCTCGAGCATGGGGATGTCGCGGTCCGGATGCTCTGGATTGAGCGAGACCAGCGCGATCGACTTGACTGTCTGGCGCTCGAGCACCTTGGCCATCACCTCGCCCGATGTGGTCTTGACGACGACGCGGTCGCCCTTGCGGGTGGCCGCACCCGGCTCGACGATGAGGACGTCGCCATTGCGGTAGAGCGGCAGCATGGAATCGCCCTGCACCTGCAGCGCATAGGAACTTTCGGTCGATTGCGCCGGCAATTCGACGAGATCCCAGCCCTGCCCCGCCGGAAAGCCGGCATCGTCGAAGAAGCCGCCGGCGCCGGCCTGGGCGAAGCCGAGCAACGGCACCGCGCGCCGGCTGGCGGGCGATGCGCCACGGCCTTCGATCAGCCCGGTGAATTCGTCCAGCGAAGCGCCCGTCGCCTCGATGATCTTGGCCAGCGATTCGGTCGAAGGCCAGCGCGGCCGACCGTCCGAGGACAAGCGTTTGGATTTGTTGAAGGCGGTTGAATCAAGTCCCGCGCGCCTTGCCAGACCCGAAGCCGAAAGCGAATAGCGCTCGGCAAGAGCATCGATGGCAGCCCAGACTCGGTCGTGCGAGAGCATGACGTGCTCTCCTTCGAAACAGGAAAAAATGCCTCTTCCTGTCTAACGCGCAACGGCTGAGTTGTCCACCAGCGGGCTGGCGGATCACGAACAAAGCTGTGTGCCGCAACGACGGCACAGTGTCATGGCCGAAGCCGGCTATCCGGCCAATGCCGCCATCGCCCTCGGCAGGCCCTTCTGGAGCTCGTCGACGTTCATCACCGGGATGAGCTCGACGGTGGCATTGAAGGCAAAGAAGAACCGCTCGGCGACATAGGGCATGTCCGAACTGTCCTTTACCTCCAGGAAAAGGTAGGCCGTCCGCCAACCACCGTCAGCGGTAAAATAGGCAGCCTCCGGCTTGAGATCGGACAGGGTTTGCTCGATGACCTTGCCCATGCTGCCGTCCTTGATCGCCTTATTGCCTTCCTCAGCCGGGATGGAAACTCTCAGCATCATACGCATGATGATTACTCCTCCGCCAACATCATGTTAGCGATATCTAATGTATCATCCGCGCTTGGTTTGGCAAAGTCGATCGAACCCT
This sequence comes from Mesorhizobium sp. ESP6-5, assembly GCF_020164695.1. Lineage (NCBI taxonomy): Bacteria > Pseudomonadati > Pseudomonadota > Alphaproteobacteria > Hyphomicrobiales > Phyllobacteriaceae > Mesorhizobium > Mesorhizobium sp. ESP6-5. The sequence continues at coordinate 436,139 of NZ_JAIUGR010000003.1, read as the reverse complement.
GCTTGCCAACGGGTTGATCAGCCGGACGATTTGGCCAGGCCGCGCGGCCCCTGGTGCGATGTCATGAAGATGCGTTCGGCCTAGGTCTGTGGCCGCGGTTCACCGCACGGCCAAGTGCGGCGACAACCGCGTCAATGTCGAGGAAGCGGCGCGCCTTGCGGTCATAGTCAGTCGGCAGGCAGCGAAAGGCCAGCCGGCCTTCACCGCCCATCATGTAGGGGCCACGGCTTCGCGCCGTGGCCAGCATGCGCGCCCAGACATAACATGACGCTCTGTCAGGCTGCCTGCTTCACATCGCCCTTGGCATAGGGGTCGAAGCGTTCGTAGAAGGTCTCACCTTTCTCGGCCATGTCGAGGAGCAGCTTGGGCGCCTTGAACTCGGCCCCATACTTCTTCTGCAGCGCCTTGGCGATCTTGACGAATTGTTTGGCGCCGATGCCGTCGATGTAGGACAGCGCGCCGCCGGTGTAGGGCGCAAAGCCGAAGGCCAGGATCGAGCCGACATCGGCCTCGCGTGCATCGGTGACGATGCCCTCTTCCATCACGCGCGCCGCTTCGAGCGCGATGGTGACCAGCAGGCGCTGCTGCAGCTCCTCATAGTCGACCTTCTCGGCCGCGAGCTGCGGATAAAGGTCCTTGAGGCCGGGCCACAGCTTCTTCTTGGCCGGCTTGGCCGGATAGTCGTAAAAACCCTTGCCGTTCTTGCGGCCGAAACGGCCGTGATCGTCGACCATGGTGTTGATCAGCGCCATCTGCCTGGGGTCGACGGCCTTTTCGCCGAGATCCCTGATGGTCTGCTTCATGATCTTCTGGGCAAGGTCGATGGCCGTCTCATCGGTCAGCGCCAAGGGACCGACCGGCATGCCGGCGGCCTTGGCCGCATTCTCGATCATCGGCGCGGGCACGCCTTCGATCAGCATCTTGTAGGCTTCCGACATGTAACGCAGCACGCAGCGATTGACGTAGAAGCCGCGCGTGTCGTTGACGACGATCGGCGTCTTCTTGATGGCCCGCACGAAGTCGATCGCGGTGGCCAAGGCCTTGTCGCCGGTTTTCTTGCCAAGGATGATCTCGACCAGCATCATCTTGTCGACCGGCGAGAAGAAGTGGATGCCGATGAAATTCTTCGGCCGCGCCGAATTCCTGGCGAGGCCGGTGATCGGAATGGTCGAGGTGTTCGAGGCGAAGATCGCCGACGACTTCAACACGGCTTCCGCCTGTTCGGTGGCGGCCTTCTTCACGGCGGAATCCTCGAACACGGCTTCCACAACGAGATCGCAGCCGGCGAGGTCGGCATAGTCTGCCGTCGGCGTGATCAGAGACAAGAGCTTGTCCTTGTCCTCGGGCTTGGCGCGGCCCTTCTTGACCTGATCCGAGATCAGGCCGTCGGAATGCGCCTTGCCCTTTGCGGCCGCCTCCATGTCCCGGTCGAGCAGCACCACCGGAATGCCGGCCTTGGCGGTGACATAGGCGATGCCCGCGCCCATGAAGCCGGCGCCGAGGATGCCGATCTTCTTGAACTTGGTGTCCGGCACGCCGGCCGGGCGCCGTGCGCCCTTGTTCAATTCCTGCAGCGACACGAACAGCGAGCGGATCATCGCCGCCGCTTCCTTGGTCTGCATGATCTCGGTGAAATAGCGCTGCTCGATCCTGAGCGCCGTGTCGAAGGGCACCAGGAGGCCCTCATAGACGCATTTCAGGATCGCCGCGGCGGCCGGGTAATTGCCATGGGTCTCGCGGCGCAGGATGGCGATGGCCGGCGGCCACAGATTGGCACCGGCCGCCGAATAGACCGGCCCGCCGGGCAGCTTGAAACCCTTCTCGTCCCACGGCGCCACCGGCTTGAGGCCGTTCCTGATCATTGCCTTGCCGGTCTCGACCAGCTTGGCCGGTTCGGCGATCTCATGGATCAGGCCCATCGCCTTCGCCTTCTGGGGCGACAGGGTCTGGCCCGATGTCAGCATTTGCAGCGCCTGCTGCTGGTCGGTCAGCCGCGGCACACGCTGGGTGCCGCCGGCACCGGGGAAGATGCCGATCTTCACCTCGGGGAGTGCCATCCTGACCTTGTCGGAATCGGCCGCGACGCGGCCATGGCAAGCGAGCGACATTTCGAAGGCGCCGCCCATGCAGGTGCCGTTGATCGCCGAGACCCATGGCTTGCCGCAAGTTTCCAGCTTGCGGAACAGGCCGGTCATGATGCCGGCATTGTCGAACAGCGCCTTGGTCGCCTTTTCGACATCCTTGACCTTGTCGGTGGCGAAGGTGGTCAGCATCCTCTGCAACAGCGTGATGTCGGCACCGCCGGAGAAGGTGTCCTTGCCGGAGGTGATCACCGCGCCCTTGATGGCGGCGTCGCCGGCCACCTTGTCCACGATATCGTTCAGCTCGCGCATCACCTCTTCGGTGAAGACGTTCATCGAGCGGTCCGGGCTGTTCCAGGTGACCAAGGCGATGCCATCGGCGTCGATGTCGAGGGTGAAATTGGTGTAGCTCATCGTTCTCTCCCCGTCAGACGCGTTCGATGATGGTTGCAGTGCCCATGCCGGCGCCGATACAGAGCGTCACCAGCGCGGTGTTGAGGTCGCGCCGCTCGAGTTCGTCCAGCACGGTGCCGAGGATCATCGCGCCGGTGGCGCCGAGCGGGTGACCCATGGCGATAGCGCCGCCATTGACGTTGATCTTGTCGTGCGGAATTTCGAAAGCCTGCATGTAGCGCAGCACCACCGAGGCGAAGGCCTCGTTGAGCTCGAACAGGTCGATGTCGGACAGCTTCATCTTGGCGCGCTTCAACAGTTTCTCGGTGACGTCGACCGGGCCGGTCAGCATCAACACCGGCTCGGAGCCGATGTTGGCGAAGGTGCGGATGCGCGCGCGCGGCTTCAGGCCCATCGCCTTGCCGGCCTTCTTCGAGCCGAGCAGCACGGCGGCCGCGCCATCGACGATGCCGGACGAGTTGCCGGCGTGGTGGACGTGGTTGACCTCCTCGACCTCCGGATGCTTCTGCACCGCCACCGCGTCGAAGCCGCCCATTTCGCCAGGCATGACGAAGGACGGGTTGAGCGAGGCGAGCGACTGCATGTCGGTCGACGGCCGCATATGCTCGTCATGGTCGAGAATGGTGAGACCATTCTGGTCCTTGATCGGGATGACCGAGTTCTTGAAGCGGCCATCAGCCCAGGATCTTGCGGCGCGCTTCTGGCTCTCGACCGCGTAAGCGTCGACGTCGTCGCGCGAGAAGCCGTATTTGGTGGCGATCAGGTCGGCCGAAATGCCTTGCGGCACGAACCAGCCGGGCAGGCCGACCGAAGGATCCATGAACCAGGCGCCACCGGACATGCCCATGCCGACGCGCGACATGGATTCGACGCCGCCGGCGATGACGATTTCATCGGCGCCTTGCGCGATCTTGGCGGCGCCGAAATTGATGGCGTCCAAGCCGGAGGCGCAGAAGCGCGAGATCTGCATGCCGGGTGCCTTGGTGTCGTAGCCGGCCTCGAAGGCGGCGGCGCGTGGAATGACGGAACCCGCCTCGCCGACCGGGTCGACGCAGCCGAAGATGATGTCGTCGACGTTTGCAGTGTCCAGCCCGTTGCGATCGCGCAGGGCCTCGAGCGTCCTGGCGGCGAGCCGTACCGCCGGCACTTCGTGCAGCGATCCGTCCTTCTTGCCCTTGCCGCGCGGCGTGCGCACGGCGTCATAGACATAAGCTTCGGTCATTTTTCATGCTCCCTGGGGTTCGCTGAAAAGCTGCTCAGAGCGAGCGTCCGATCAGCAATTTCATGATCTCGTTGGTGCCGCCATAGATGCGCTGGACGCGAGCGTCGCGGAACATGCGGGCGATCGGATATTCATTCATGTAGCCATAGCCGCCATGCAATTGAAGGCATTCGTCGACGACTTTGCCCTGGAGGTCGGAGAGCCAGTACTTGGCCATCGAAGCGGTCACCGGATCGAGGCCGCCATTGATGTGGCGGGTGACGCAGTCATTGTAGAAGACGCGGCCGATGGTGGCCTCGGTCTTCAGCTCCGCCAGTTTGAACTGTGTGTTCTGGAAATCGATGATCGCCTTGCCGAAGGCCTTGCGCTCCTTGACGTAGTCGATGGTCAGCGCCAGCGCCCGTTCGATCATGGCGATCGCCCCGGTGCCGATCTGCAGCCGCTCCTGAGGCAATTGCTGCATCAGCTGGACGAAGCCCTGTCCCTCTTCATGGCCGAGCAGATTGGAGGTCGGTACACGCACGTCGTTGAAGAACAGCTCCGACGTGTCGTTGGCCTTCAGTCCGATCTTGTCGAGGTTGCGGCCGCGTTCGAACCCCTCGACCTCGTCGGTCTCGATGACCATCAGCGATGTGCCCTTGGCGCCCTTCTCCGGATCGGTCTTGGTGACGACGATGATGAAGTTCGCCAGCTGGCCGTTGGTGATGAAGGTTTTGGAGCCGTTGATCTTGTACTGGTTGCCGTCCTTCTCGGCACGGGTCTTGACACCCTGCAGGTCGGAACCGGCGCCGGGCTCGGTCATGGCAATGGCGCCGATCAGTTCGCCGGTGGCGAGCCTGGGCAACCATTTCTTCTTCTGCTCTTCCGAACCGTAATGGAGGATGTAGGGGGCGACGATCGAATTGTGCAGGCCGATGCCGAAACCGTCGACGCCGACATGGCCGATCGCCTCGATGATGGCGCTCTCATGCGCGAAGGTGCCGCCGGAGCCGCCATATTCCTCCGGCATGGACGCGCAGAGCAGGCCGGCGGAACCAGCCTTGAGCCAGCTTTCGCGGTCGACCATCTCGTTCTTCTCGAACTCGTCGTAGCGCGGCGCGATCTCCTCCGACATGAAGCGGGTAGCCATGTCGTAGAGCATGCCGACCTCGTCGGCCGCCCAGGCTGGTTTCGGCAAAGAGAGCACTTCGGCGGGATTTGTCGCCACGATTTCCTCCGCGTATCGACAGACAGAAAGGCTAGCGAGACGGAGTTTAGAACGCTTCCGCCGGCAGGGCCATCAGCGTATCGGCACCACTCGAAATACGGGCGAGGTGCGCCGAGGTCTCCGGCATGATCCGCTCCATGAAGAAGCGCGCCGTCACCACCTTGTTATCGTAGAAAGACTGGGAGCCGTTGGCATCAGTCTTGCCCTGTGCCGCCTTGGCCATCTGCGCCCACATGTAGCCCAGCGCGACGAGGCCGAAGAGATGCATGTAGTCGGTCGAGGCCGCACCGGCATTATCGGGCTTGGCCATGCCATTCTGCAGCAGCCACATGGTCGCCGCCTGCAAATCGTTGAGGCCCTTCTTCAGACCCTTGGTGAAGGGCGCCATCTTTTCGTGCGCGCGGTTTTCCTCGCAGAACTCGCCGACCTCCTTGAAGAAGGCCTGGATGGCTCGGCCGCCGTTCAAGCCGAGCTTGCGGCCGACGAGGTCGAGCGCCTGAATGCCGTTGGCGCCTTCATAGATCATGGCGATGCGGGCATCGCGCACGAACTGGCTCATGCCATGTTCTTCGATGTAGCCGTGACCGCCGAACACCTGCTGCGCCATGACGGCGTGATCAAAACCCTTGTCGGTCAGCACGCCCTTGACCACCGGCGTCATCAGGCCGGTGTAATCGTCGGCCGCCTGGCGATCCTTGTCGTCGGCGGAGCGGTGCGCGATATCGGACTTGATCGCGGTCCACAGCGCCAGTGCACGGCCGGCCTCGTTGAACGCCTTCATGGTCATCAGCGAGCGGCGGATGTCGGGATGAACGATGATCGGGTCGGCCTTGTCCGGCGCCTTCGGGCCCGACAGCGAGCGACCCTGCAACCGGTCCTTGGCATAGGCGGCGGCATTCTGGTAGGCGATCTCCGACAGCGACAGGCCCTGCAGGCCGACGCCGAGGCGGGCCTCGTTCATCATCGTGAACATCGCCTTGAGGCCGCCATTGGCCTCGCCCAGCAGCGTGCCTTCGGCCTCGTCATAATTCATGACGCAGGTCGAGTTGCCGTGGATGCCCATCTTCTCCTCGATCGAGCCGCAGGAGACAGTGTTTCTCGTCCCCGGATTGCCCGAGGCGTCGAGCTTCAGCTTGGGCACGATGAACAGCGAAATGCCCTTGACGCCCTCCGGCGCGCCTTCGATGCGGGCCAGCACCAGATGGACGATGTTGTCCGACATGTCGTGCTCGCCGGCCGAGATGAAGATTTTCTGGCCTGAAATCTTGTAGGTACCATCGCCGTTCGGCACCGCCTTGGTGCGCAGCAGGCCAAGATCGGTGCCGCAATGCGGCTCCGTCAGGTTCATGGTGCCGGTCCAGCTGCCCTCGACCATCCTGGGCAGCCAGGTCGCCTTCTGCTCGTCGGTGCCGTGGGTGATGATGGCGGCGATCGCGCCCTGGGTCAGACCCGGATACATCATCAGCGACATGTTGGCCGACACCATGTATTCAGCCACCGCCGTGTGCACGGCATAGGGCAGGCCCTGGCCGCCGAACTCGACGGGCGCCGCCAGGCCCATCCAGCCGCCTTCGCGATACTGGTCGAAGGCTTCCTTGAAGCCCCTGGGCGTGGTCACCGAGCCGTCGTCATGGCGCACGCAGCCCTCCATGTCGCCGACACGGTTGAGCGGATGCATGACGTTCTCGGCGAGCTTGGCCCCTTCGGCGAGAATTGCCTCCAGCACGTCAGGCGTTGCGTCGGCGAATCCCGGAAGGTTCGAATAGCGCTGATAGCCGAGCACCTCGTTGAGCACGAACAGCGTGTCCTGGACCGGGGCCCTGTAGATCGGCATGCTTTTCCTCCACCATGCGGATTGACCCCGAAATCGAGCCGTGCGCGGCAAGCGGGCCAATGTCGAAGCCGCAATAGCAAATATTGACGTTTGCGTAAACGTCAATATCTGCGCTGGGGCAAGATTTCCGCCACCACGGGCGCAATCGGCCAAGCGTCACGGCAATGCGCAAGCCAGCGCGAAGCAGGCAGGCCAGACAGCGAAAAGCCGCGCGGCATGGCCACGCGGCTTTATGGTGAAGGGTCCGACAGTATCGGAGGGCGGCTTAGCTCGCGACGCTCGCTTGCGGCGCCGAACGCTCGGCCAGCATCTGACGCACCGCCGACATCGAGCCGCCGAGTTCATTGATGGCGTCGTCGATCAGCGCCCGCTGCTTCTGCAGGCGAGCGAGCTGCTTTTCCGACTTATCCAGCGCCAGCCGCAACTGCTTGGTGTTGGAACCGGTCGGATCGTAGAGGTCCATCATCTGCTTGACGTCGCGCAGCGAGAACCCAACCTTGCGGCCGAGCAGGATCAGCTTCAGCCTCGCCTTGTCGCGGCGCGTATAGAGACGGGTCGAACCGTCGCGCTGGGGGTTGAGCAGGCCCTTGTCTTCATAGAAACGCAGCGTGCGCAGCGTCACGCCGTACTTCTTGGCCATCTCGCCGATGCGGGAGAGATCCTCGCCGGCTTCAACGGTTGCATTATTGGTATTGGCCGCGGTCTCGCCGGCCGAGATAAGCTTCATGGTCACTGGCTTCCCCGTCTGGTGGCGTCGCGGTCCCGGACCATGCGTCGCCTGACTGGAAGCGGGGGCGTGCTTCCGGCCGTGGTTTCGACAAACAAATCGCAAACAGCGCAGTTGATACGCCATTTACGTTTACGTCAATTCTATACCGGTAGCCGCCTCATGACGCAAGGGCGTTCTGAGAACGGTGCTTTATGCCGCACCGGAAGTCACGTCAGCCAACTTCCTTGGAACTTCTTAAGCTTGGTTAACGCGTTGTTTACCACGTTGGGCGAAATGTGCGCGTGTCGGCTACCCGTGGTTATCCTGTATCGAATTTTCACGGTTTTTCGGAGCGCGGGGAAACCCGGGAAGCTTGTCTTCCACCGTGGCATCGAAGCGCGGTCGCCTCGTTCCGGCAGGGACTTGGGGAGCTGGCCGCAAGCCGGCCAATCTGAAAGACGGACGCACCGATGAACAGCAAGCGGTCCTACCTCGATACACTCAATGCTGGCAGGCAGCGCAAGCCGCAGACCACGCTCGAGCAGCTGAACCGCTCCCTGGAGACGCTGGAACAGCGCCTGGGGCAGACGCGCGAGGACGCGACGGCACGACCCGCTCCTCGCCAATATGGCGCCGAACCGCGTTACCCCGCCTCCGACCCGCGCTATCCCGCTGCGCAGCCGACGGCCCAGCAGCGCTGGTATGAGGATCCGCAGCCGGCACCGCGTGCGCACAACCCGGCGCCCTCCCCTGCACCCTTCGACCAGAATTATCAGGCGATCGCGCGAGACATCGACCGCGTGCGCGGCCAGGAAGACAGCGTCGCCATGGTCGGCAAGATCGCCGGCGAACTGCGCGGCATGCGCGAGGAACTGCGCCACCAGGTGACTTCAGGGCTGCAGCGCGAATTCGACGCGCTGCGCAAGGACATCGACCGCGCCTTCCAGTCGAACGCCAAGTCCGGGACCTCGGGCAAGGGCAGCGCTGAACTCGGCGTGGAATTCGAGCGGCTCTCCGGCGCCATTAAATCGCTGTCGGAGAAGAGCGACGACAGGAGCGTCAACCTGCTGCGACTAGAACTCGAACAGGTCAAGGCCGCGCTCGACACGCTGGCGCGCGAGGAGAGCGTGCAGAAGGTCGACCGCCGCTGGGACGAGTTCGACCGCCGCTGGACGGCCTTCGAGGACCGCGTCGACGCCGACCAGCGCAAACGCTCCGACGACCCCGCCCTTGCCGCCTTGACCGACCGGCTGGAGCAGATCAGCGACGCCGTCAACAACCTGCCGGAATCGCTGTCCCTGCGCTCGCTGGAGGAGAAGGTCCGCACGCTGGCCGGGGCGGTCGACCATTTCGCCAGCCAGCAGGACAATCGCGGCGGCGGCACGCTGGCCATGATCGACGAGCGGCTGGACGAGATTTCCCGCGCCATCGTCGCCTCGACAGTCGCCGCACAGGCGAATTCAATCGACCACGAAGCCTTCGAGCGCATCGAGAAGCGGATCGACTCGCTCGCCCAGCAGATCGAGGAAGTGGCGCAGGACCGTCCCGCAAATGTCGTGATCGACCGGCTGAACACGCTGTCGAGCCGGGTCGACGACCTCGCCGGCCGCGCCAACCTGCCCGAGCAGGCGATGGAACGGCTCGCCAAGCAGATCGCGCTGATCGCCGACAAGATCGATCAGGCGCCGGCCATGCCCGACGCCGACTACATCTTCCACGGGCTGGAGCAGCGCTTCGACGTGCTGTCGGGCATGATGGAGCGGCGCCAGGGCGACGCCATCGAGCAGGGCAACATGCTGTTTCGCGATCTCGAGCGCCGGCTGGACGAGGTTGCCGACCGGCTGGACCAGCGCAGCATGCCGCAGGTCGACAGTGCCGGCATCATGGACGCCATCGACGCTCGCTTCACCGCACTGGCAAAGCGCATGGAGACACGCGCTCCCGATCCCGCCGGCGAGGCGGCGATCCGGGGCCTGGAAAGCCGGCTCGAAGATATTTCAAGCCGGCTGGACGCTTCGGCGGCCCAGGTGGCCGGCATCGATCCGGCGCTGATCCGCAGCCTGGAGGCGCAGGTCGCCGGCCTGTCGGCGCATCTTTCCAAACCCAGCACGCCGCTGCCGGACTTCGAGGACATCAGCCCTCGCCTCGACGAAATCGAAAAAGCGCTGGCCGGGACCCGCGATTCCATCCTCGGCGCGGCACGCGAGGCGGCCGAGAACGCGGTGCGCTCGCTGGCCGGAACGAGCACCAATACGGCCGCGGTATCCGGCCTCGCCCAGGATCTGAAGACCCTGGAGACGCTGACGCGGCGTTCCGACGAGCGCAATTCGCGGACCTTCGAGGCCATTCACGACACACTGCTCAAGATCGTCGACAGGCTGGGCTCGCTGGAAACCAGCGACCCGTCCGAGGCGGTAAGCGAGCTCCTGGACGCGGCCTCGATCGAACCCAGTGGCTGGCGTGGCTTGCAGCGGCCCAAGATGGCCGTGAACGCACCATCCATGACCATGGACGAGCTGCCGCTGACTGGCGACATGGCCGATCTAGACGCGCGTGCCGCGGCCATAGTGCGCACCGAGCCCGGCGAGCCCGCACTGCACGTTGGAACGGGCTTGTCTCCCCGGCCGGGCACGCGCTCGCCGGCGGAAGCCGCCGCCGCCGCCGCGATGGCCGCACTCGGTTCCGACACCACCGCCGGAAAGGACCAGCCGGCAGGCCGCAAATCGATGTTCGGCGGACTGGCGCGGGCCTTCAAGGGCAAGAAGGCGGCGGATGTTCCGCCGCTGGCCGGCTCGGCGCCGAGCGCCGACATCCCGAGTGTCGATCTCGACGAGCCGCTCGACCCGAAAGTGGCCAACCGCCCGCTGGAGCCGGGCTCCGGCGCGCCTGACCTCAATGCCATCATGAAGCGCGTGCGCGACGAGCGCGGACAACCGGCCAAGCTCGGCGACAGCGACGCGGCGAAATCGGATTTCATCGCCGCCGCCCGGCGCGCGGCGCAGGCGGCCGCGGCCGAGGCCGACGCCCTGAAGCGCCAGTCGACGATGAAAGGCCCGGTCAAGGCGCTCAGGATAGGCGACCTGCTCAAGGCGCGGCGCAAGCCGATCCTGATGGCGGCGGCAGCGATCATGCTGGCGCTTGCCGGCCTGCAGCTCGGCAAGGCGTTCCTTTCGGATCCCGCCCAGGTGGCAAGCAACGACGCATCCCCGATCGTCGCCCCGCAGCCGGTTCAGACGGCATCTCTCGATACCGCCAGCCAGCCGAAGACCGAAGTTCAGCCGACGGCGATGAACAGCGCGCCGGCCCGTCCGGCCAGGCAGGCCGAACAATCCGCGCCGGCCAGCAAGGACGATATGGCGGCGCGGACCGTCGTGGCCATGCCGTCTGATACGGACGCGATGCCGGACACAGCGCCCACGGCCGAGCCCGCTTCGCCGGTCACGTCGGCCATGGCTTCCGGCCCGAGCGCCCCCGACGCGATGGCTTCGGCCGCGCCGGTTGCTCCGATGACCGCTGCCCCAGCCATGACGGATCCGGCACCAGCCGCCGGCGCTACGCAGGCGACGGATGCCGATCTCCAAGCGGCCCCTGCCGCGCCAGTGGCGACCGAGGCGACGACCAACGACACGACTGGCGCCGTTGCGCCCATGGACAAGCCGGCGGCGACAGCCGCGATTAAGTTCGACATTCCGGCCGATGCCGGCCCGGTCGCCTTGCGTGACGCCGCCGCCGGTGGCGACGCCAAGGCGCTGTTCGAGGTCGGCTCGCGCTACGCCGAGTCGCGCGGCGTCAAGGAAGACATGCCGGCTGCCGCCAAATGGTACGAGAAATCGGCGGAACTCGGCTTCGCGCCGGCTGAATACCGCATCGGCAATTTCTACGAGAAGGGCATCGGCGTCGCGCGCGACATCAAGAAGTCGAAGACCTGGTACCAGCTCGCCGCCGCGCAGGGCAACGCCAGCGCCATGCACAATCTGGCGGTGCTGTTCGCCATGGCCGCCGACGGCGCAACCGACAATGAATCGGCCGCGCATTGGTTCCAGGCGGCCGCCGACCTCGGCGTCAAGGACAGCCAGTTCAATCTTGGCATCCTCGCCGCCAAGGGCGTCGGCATGAAGCAGAACCTGGAGGAATCCTACAAATGGTTCGCGCTCGTCGCCAAGACCGGCGACAAGGATGCCGCGGCCAAGCGCGACGAGATCGCCAACGCGCTGCGGCCCGAGCAGCTCGAGCGCGCGCGCGCGGCGACCGAATTGTGGAAGGCCAAGCCGCTCAACGCGGCGGCCAATTCGGTGGACATTCCCGAATCCTGGCAGGAAGGCACGCCGCAGACGACGGCCGGCATCGACATGAAGAAGGCGGTCAAGAACATCCAGCTCATCCTCAACAAGAACGGCTATGACGCCGGCGGCGCCGACGGCGTGATGGGCGGGAAGACCAAGAACGCGATCATCGCTTTCCAGACCGACAACAAGCTGCCAGCGACGGGCGCGGTCGACGAGAAGCTGGTCAAGGCATTGCTGGCGCGCAAATAACGGCAGAAGCGTCGTTTCCACGACGCCCTTGCCTTACATTTGCCTGTTAACTGATTGAGTTGTTTTTTGTTTCGGCGCGGTGACGGGGTTTGGTCCCGCTGCCGCGTCGGCGCAAGAGAAAATTGGCTTTTCGATGCGATAGTGCCCGCAGCGGCTTTATTCGCCGACAGGCAAACTGATCGAGACAGACGGGTGGGCATCTATCTCCCGATCGCGGAAATTTCCGTCAACGTCTTCGTGCTGCTGGCCATGGGCGCCGCGGTGGGCTTCCTGTCGGGCATGTTCGGGGTGGGCGGCGGCTTCCTGATCACGCCGCTCTTGATCTTCTACAACATCCCGCCGGCGATCGCGGTCGCCACCGGCGCCAACCAGGTTATTGCTTCTTCCGTCTCCGGCGTGTTGTCGCACATGAAGCGAGGGACGCTCGACTTCAAGCTCGGCAGCGTGCTTCTGGCCGGCGGCGTCGTCGGCTCAACCGGCGGCATCTATGTGTTCGGCTTCCTGCGCAGGCTCGGCCAGCTCGACCTGTTCATCTCGCTGCTCTACGTCGTGCTGCTCGGCACCGTCGGCGGGCTGATGCTGGTCGAGAGCATCAACGCCCTGCGCGCCACGCGCAGCGGCGCGGCACCGGTGCTGAAGAAATCCGGCCAGCACAACTGGATCCACCGCCTGCCGCTGAAGATGCGCTTCCGCGCGTCGAAACTGTTCGTCAGCGTCATTCCGGTGCTCGGGCTTGGCGCCGGCATCGGCTTCCTGTCGTCGATCATGGGTGTCGGCGGCGGCTTCATCATGGTGCCGGCGCTGATCTATCTCTTGAAAGTGCCGACCAATGTCGTCATCGGCACCTCGCTGTTCCAGATCATCTTCACCTCCGCCTATACGACGCTGGTTCACGCCACCACAAACCAGACCGTCGATGTGATGCTGGCATTCCTGTTAATGGCCGGCGGCGTGGCTGGGGCGCAATATGGCGCCAAGGCCGGCCAGCGGCTGCGCGGCGAGCAATTGAGGGCGCTCCTGGCGCTGCTGGTGCTGGCGGTGGCGATCCGGCTTGCCACCGATCTGTTCGTCACGCCGCCCAACCTTTATTCGCTGTCCGGCCTGGGCCTCAACTGATGAATGGCCTGAAAGCGCTCGCAGCCGTCGCTCTCCTGTCCCTGATCGCCGCCGCGCCGGCGAAGGCGCAGACGCCGCTGACGGAAGGCATCCAGATCGGCCTTTCCACCGACGCGGTGTCGATCACCGCCGGTTTTTCCGGCGCCGACCTGACCATCTTCGGTTCGCTGGAAAATCCCGACCCGCTGGTCGCACGCCAGGGCCGTTACGACGTCATCGTCGTGCTCGAAGGGCCGCCGAAACCGGTGGTCGTGCGCCGCAAGGACCGGGTGCTGGGCGTCTGGGTCAATTTGGATTCCGAGACCTTTGAGAACGTGCCGGTGTCCTATTCGGTCGCGACGACGCGGCCGCTGCAGGACATCACCGAACCCAACAGCTACAAGCAGCTGTCGCTCGGCGCCTCCAACCTCTACATGCAGCCCGCCGAAGCCGGAGACAGCCCGGCGACGATCGAGGAATTCACGGCCGCACTGCGCGAACGCAAGGCCGCCGCCGGCCTCTACAGCGAGAATGTCGGCGGCGTGCAATTCCTGTCGCAGAACCTGTTTCGCGCTACCGTCAGGCTGGCGCCTGATGTCTCGGTCGGCACGCACAAGGCGCGCGCATTCCTGTTCAAGAGCGGCCTATTCGTCAAGGAGAGTTCGGCGCAGCTCGAAATCCGCAAATCGGGCTTCGAACAATCGATCTTCCGCGTCGCCCACGACTATTCGTTCCTCTACGGCGTGTTCGCCGTATCGCTGGCCATGGTGACGGGCTGGCTCGGCCGGCTGGTGTTCCGCAAGGATTGATGCCGCGGGAAAAGAGGGTTCCCCTTTTCGCCGCCATGCGATAAACCGCCGCCTCCCAACCCAGGGGCAAACAAGCACATACCGTTCGCCAGGAGCGGTCCGGCATCCCGATGACAGCGGCGACGCGTCGCCGCTGTTTTGCCGCCATGAAACAATGACAGGAGGCTGCGATGCATCAGGCATTCGGCGGCATCGACTTCGGCACGTCCAATTCCACGGTGGGCGTCATCCGCAACGGCAAGGCGCGGCTGGTCCCGCTGGAGGGCGGGCAGCCCACTTTGCCAAGTGCCGTGTTCTTCAATTTCGAGGACGGCCATACTTATTTCGGCCGCCGCGCGATCGGCGACTATACCGACAGCATCGAAGGCCGCCTGATGCGCTCGTTGAAGAGCGTGCTCGGCAGTTCGCTCGCCCACGAGAAGACGCGGATCAAGGCACGCCAGATCGGCTTCATCGACATTATCGGCCTGTTCATCGGTCATCTGAGGACGCGGCTGGAAGAGGACGCCGGCGGCGTGGTGGAGAGCGTGGTGCTCGGCCGCCCGGTGCAGTTCGTCGATGACGACGCGCAAGCCGACGCGGAGGCGCAAGGCGAACTCGAGAAGGCTGCCCGTGCCCAAGGCTTCAAGCATATCGCTTTCCAGTTCGAGCCGATCGCGGCGGCGCTCGATTACGAGCAGAAGGTGACACGCGAGGAACTGGCGCTGATCATCGACATGGGCGGCGGCACGTCCGACTTCTCCATCGTGCGGGTCTCGCCGGAGCGCGCGCGATCGACCGATCGCAAGGACGACATCCTGGCCAGCCGCGGCATCCATATCGGCGGCACTGATTTCGACCGGCTGCTGAGCATCGCCCATGTCATGCCACAGCTCGGCTACCTCTCCGCGACCAAGGACGGCAAGCGCAATCTGCCGGCCAGCTACTTCATCGATCTCGCCACATGGCAGCGCATCAATCTGGTCTACACCGCCAAGGCGATGACGCATCTGCGCCAGATCCGCTACGAGGCCGCGCGCGCCGACCTGGTCGACCGCTTCATCCATATCGTCGAGCACCGCTACGGGCACGCGCTGGCGGCGCTGGTCGAGAAAGCCAAGATAGAGCTGACCGACATGTCATCGGCGGACGTGGCGGTGAAGCTGCCGGGCGCGGCGTTCGCCGCCGGGATCACACGCGACGGGCTGGAGGCCACGATCGCTCGGGACATCGAGCGGGTTACCGAAACGGTGGCGCAGACCATCCGCGACGCCGGGGTCAAGCCCTCCGACATCACCGCGGTGTTCCTGACCGGCGGATCGACGGCGATCCCGCTGGCAAGGCGGGAAATCCTGTCGCTGGTGCCGCGGGCTTCCGTCATAGAAGGCGATATGTTCGGATCGGTCGGACTCGGCCTGGCGCTCGATGCGCAGCGGAAGTTCGGCTGAACCTACCCCTACGTAGTCCCGTTCGCCTCCGCGGCCAGATGCGCCTTCAGCGCCATCTGGGCCAGGCTTGCCTGACGGTCGCGGTGGGTGATCATGGCGAAGTCGCGCTTCGGCAATTCAATCGGCACGGCTCTCAGGCTCCCCTCGGCGACCGCGCGCCCGACCACCAGCTCCGAAATGATGGTCGCGCCGGCACCCGCCTCGACAGCTTGGCGAACCGCCTCGTTGCTGGGCAGCACCAGGAATATCCTGAGGTCGGCAAGCGAAATCCCCTCGCGGCGCGCCAGATCCTCCAGCACCTCACGCGTGCCGGAGCCGCCCTCGCGGATTATCCAGCGCAGGCCGGTGATGTCAGGGCGGCCCGGCGCGGTTTCGGCGATCTCTGGATGGGAGCTGGCAACGACCAGCATCAACCGGTCGGTATCGACCTTGACGCGGCGCAATAAGTCGGACTCGGTGCGCCCTTCGACCAGGCCGAGATCGGCGGTTCCATCCAGCACGCTGGCCTCGACCTGCCTTGTGTTGCCGATGGTGACGCTCAGCCTGACGGCCGGATAGGCCTCGTGGAAAGAGGCCAGCCGGCGCGGCAGCCAGTAACTGGCGATGGTCAGGCTGGCGGCGATGGAGAGGCTGCCGGCGACCGTCTGCGAAACATGTTCCAGGACATTGCGCGCGGCGGCGGCCCGCTCCAGCACGGCCTTGGCCTCCGGCAGAAACCGATGGCCGGTCTGAGCCAGCTCGATGTTGCGGCCGACGCGGTTGAACAGATGGACACCATGCTGCTCTTCCAGAGCGCGAATGGCCGCCGACGCGGCCGATTGGGAAATGCCCAGAAGCTCCGCCGCCTTGGTCATGTGGCCGCGCTCTGCGACGGCGACGAAAATGCGCAACTGGTCGAGGGTCATGCCTGCATTAAGAACCAATATCGATCGAATTTACAAGAACAACTGATTAGACGGATCGATAGCTTTATTCTACTTTTCCTGCGGAATTTAGAAAAAATTAGCCTGCAGGTCGCAAAGAGCAAAATGATCGGGCGGTTCAGATCCCTGCTTGCGCATTGGAGCCGCGGTATAAGGCGACGGCTGGCCGGCGACCGCTACCATCCCGAAGAACATTATATGCGCGGCCCCGGGCCGAAGACGCGAGCCAAATCCGCTGACCGCGCGAGCACCACGGGATCATGATGCAAGGACCGCCGCGCGGCGCCAATTCAGCCCCCTCGCAACGCCCGCTTGCCGACACGCGGGCGCCCGATGAAGGCGACGGTGTCGACACCTCGCCTGATGTTTCCGACAGCATCGCCAAGACGACCTGCTACATGTGCGCCTGCCGCTGCGGCATCGACGTGCACATCAAAGACGGCAAGGTCCGCTACATCAACGGCAACAAGGATCATCCGGTCAATCGCGGCGTGATCTGCGGCAAGGGCAGCTCCGGCATCATGCAGCACTACAGCCCGGCCAGGCTGAAGAAGCCATTGCTGCGCACCGGGCCGCGCGGCTCGGGTGAGTTCCGCGAGATCGAGTGGGAGGAGGCCTTCTCGATCGCCACCGAGCGGCTGTCGAATATCCGCCGGACCGATCCTAAGAAACTCGCTTTCTTCACGGGCCGTGACCAATCACAATCTCTTACAGGGTGGTGGGCGAGCCAGTTCGGCACGCCGAACTTCGCCGCTCATGGCGGCTTCTGTTCGGTGAACATGGCGGCGGGCGGGCTCTACACGATCGGCGGCTCGTTCTGGGAGTTCGGCGAGCCCGATTGGGACAACACGAAATACTTCATGCTGTTCGGCGTTGCCGAGGACCATGATTCCAATCCGATCAAGATCGGACTGGGCAAGCTCAAGGCGCGCGGCGCCAAGGTGGTGTCGATCAATCCATGCCGGACCGGCTACAATGCGATCGCCGACGACTGGATCGGCATCCGGCCCGGCACGGACGGCCTGTTCGTGTTCGCGCTGATCCACGAGCTCTTGAAAGCCGGCCGCGTCGATCTCGATTATCTGCTCCGCTACACCAACGCGCGTGTCCTGGTTATCCAGGAGCCGGGCGCGGCCGATGACGGGCTGTTCATGCGCGACAGCGACGGCAATCCGCTGGCATGGGACAGAGTGGCGACGACCTCCGTCAACGCAGTCGATTCAAATGCCAAACCGGCACTGACCGGCAGCTTCACAGTCGACGGGCGCAGGTGCCTTCCCGTGTTCCAGCTGATCGCGGACCGCTACATGGACGTCAGCTATTCTCCCGATGCGGTCGCGGAGCGTTGCGGCATCCCGGCCGGAACGATCCGCCGGATCGCCGCCGAACTGGCCCATGTCGCCTTCGAGCAGGCGATCGAACTGCCGGTGGCATGGACCGATTGGGCCGGGCGCCGGCATCAGACGATAAAGGGACGGCCGGTTTCGATGCATGCCATGCGCGGCATCTCGGCCCATTCCAACGGCTTTCACACCTGTCGCGCCATCCACCTGCTGCAGGTTCTGCTGGGCACGGTGGATGTGCCGGGCGGCTTCCGCTTCAAGCCGCCCTATCCCAGGTCGGCGCCGCCAGGCCCGAAGCCCTGCGGCAAGGATGTCAGGCCGATGACGCCGCTCGACGGCATGCCGCTCGGTTTCGTCTGTGGACCCGACGATCTGCTGGTCGACGAAGCGGGCACGCCGCTACGCATCGACAAGGCCTATTCCTGGGATTCGCCGCTTGCGGCGCATGGGCTGATGCACACAGTCATCCGCAACGCCTGGGCCGGCGATCCCTACCCGATCGACACGCTGATGATGTACATGTCGAACATGGCCTGGAATTCCTCGATGAATACCGTCGAGACCATGGCCATGCTCACCGACCATGACGAAGCGGGCAACTACAAGATCCCCTTCATCATCTATTCCGATGCCTACTACTCCGAGACCGTGCCGTTCGCGGACCTGGTCCTGCCCGACACCACCTATCTCGAGCGTCATGACTGCATCAGCCTGCTCGACCGGCCGATCAGCCATGCCGATGGGCCGGGCGACGCCATTCGCCATCCGGTCGTCGAGCCCGACCGCGACGTCAGGCCCTTCCAGTCGGTGCTGATCGACCTCGGCGCGCGGCTTGGCCTGCCCGGCTTCGCCGATGACGAAAGCTCGCCGAAGTACCGCGACTATGCCGACTACATCGTCAATCATGAACGCACGCCCGGCATCGGCCCGCTCGCAGGCTGGCGCGGCAAGGACGAAAACTCGATCGGCAAGGGCGACGTCAACCCCAACCAGTTGCAACGCTACATCGACAATGGCGGGTTCTGGCACCACGATTTCACCGAGGACCAACGCTATTACAAGATGGCCAACCGCTCCTATCTCGACTTCGCGGTGCAACTGGGCTTTATCCCCAAGGCCGAGCCGATCGTCTTCCAGCTCTATTCCGAACCGATGCAGCGTTTTCGGCTGGCCGCGCGTGGTCATGGCCGGGTGGTGCCGCCCGAAAGCGAACGCAAGCGCGTCGAGACCTACATGGACCCGCTGCCGTTCTGGTACATGCCGTTCGAGGAAGCGTCCGTCGACCAGGAAGAATACCCGCTGCACGCGCTGACGCAGCGGCCCATGCACATGTACCATTCCTGGGGTTCGCAAAATGCGTGGTTGCGGCAGATCACCAGCCAGAACCGGCTGTTCGTGCATCAGCAAACCGCCGCCGGGCTCGGCCTTGGCGACGACGACTGGGTGTGGATCGAGAGCATCAACGGCAGGGTCAAGGGGCAGATCAAGCTGGTCGAAGGGGTCAACGAAAGCACGGTGTGGACCTGGAACGCGATCGGCAAGCGACGCGGCAGTTGGGGGCTGAAAGACGATGCCGCCGAAAGCAATCGCGGCTTCCTGCTCAACCACATCATTGGGGACCAGACCTTGGCCGACGCGCAGGGCAAGCGTTATTCGAATTCCGATCCGGTCACGGGACAGGCGGCGTGGTTCGATCTGCGCGTGCGCATCGTCAAATGCGCGGCGGAGGAGGCCGGCTTCACCGAGCCGCAATTCGAGCGTTTTCAACAGCCGCCGCATTTCGAACCCTCGCCCGACAAGCTCACTTTCGGCGCCGGGTTTCGGCAGGCAAGAGAGGCAACCGAATGACCTGTCTTCCAAATCCAGGCGGCAAGAAGCTCGGCCTCGTCATCGACCTCGACACCTGTGTCGGCTGCCAGGCCTGCGTCACCGCTTGCAAGGAATGGAACACCGGCGGCCACATGGCGCCGCTGACCGACATCGACCCCTATGGCGGCCATGTCGACGGGGTCTGGTTCAACCGCGTGCACAGTTACGAGCACATCACCGAGATGGGTGGGCGCACGGTCAACTTCCCGCGTTCCTGCCTGCATTGCGAGACGCCGGCCTGCGTCACCGTCTGCCCGACCGGCGCCTCCTACAAGCGCGCGTCGGACGGCATCGTGCTGATCGACGAGGACAAGTGCATCGGCTGCAAATTGTGCAGCTGGGCCTGCCCTTACGGCGCGCGCGAATTCGATGGCGATGTCGGGGTGATGAAGAAATGCACGCTCTGCGTCGACCGCATCTACAACGACAACCTGGCCGAGGGGGACCGCGTGCCGGCCTGCGTCGCCGCCTGCCCGACCAGCGCCCGGCATTTCGGCGACCTCGGCGATCCCCAATCCCCCGTTTCGCAACTGGCGGCGGAGCGCGGCGGTGTCGACCTGATGTCCGAACTCGGCTATCGCCCGACCAACAAATACCTGCCCCCGCGCGCTCACACGCAACGCGCCGCATCGGTGATCGCTCCCGCGCTGGAGCCGCTACGGGCCGAGGGCGGTTTCCTTGGCTGGGTCGACCGCATGCTTTCGAGCTGACCATCCATGCATCCGGCTTTTTCCGTCGTCTTCTTCACCACCGCCACGGGTGCCGGCTATGGGCTGCTCGCGCTGCTGGGCGTGCTCGGCCCGGCCGGCTTCGTCGCGCCCGATTTCTGGCCGGGCTTCGTCGGCATGGGGCTGGCGCTCGGCCTGATCGCCGCCGGCCTGTTGTCATCGACCGGCCATCTCGGCAGGCCCGAACGGGCCTGGCGGGCGTTCTCGCAATGGCGCAGCTCATGGCTGTCGCGCGAAGGCGTTGCCTCGGTCGCCACCTTCGTCCCGGCGGGACTGTTCGGCATCGGCTGGGTCCTTCTTGGCCGGGTCGATGGATGGGTCGCTGCTGCCGGACTTCTTGCCGCGATTGGCGCCATCGTCACCGTCTGCATGACCGGCATGATCTATGCCTCGCTGAAACCGATCGCCCAGTGGCACAGCCCCTATACCTTGCCCGGCTATCTCATCTACTCGGCGATGAGCGGCTGCGTGCTTGTGAATGCCCTGCTGCAAGGTCTTGCGCTCGGCTCGACTATTCTCCTTGCAGCTTCCGTGCTGCTCACCTTGCTTGGCTGGGGCTGGAAGCTCGCGACCTGGCGCCACAACGACCGGCTTGAAATCCCGACCAGTGCCAACACCGCGACGGGGCTGACCGGTGGGACGGTGCAGTCGCTGGAGTGGCCGCATACGGAAGAAAACTACCTGCTCAAGGAAATGGGCTTTCGCATCGCGCGCAAGCACAGCGCCAAGCTGCGCCGGATCACGCAGGCGCTGGCCTTCGGTTTGCCGATCCTGTTGCTGCTTGCCGCCTTCGCCTTGCCGTGGCCGCTCGCGGCGGCGCTATCGGCGCTGGCCGCGATCGCCCAGTTTGCCGGCATGCTGGTCGAACGCTGGCTGTTCTTCGCCGAAGCGAAGCACACGGTCATGCTCTATTATGGGCGATAGATATCAGCCTGGCCGCAGCATCGAGTGCGAGATGGCGAAGATGCGCTCGGTGCCGAGCATGTAGGCCATCAGCGACTCCAGGCGAAACAGCCCGGCATAGGCGCGGTCGAGCACGTTGAGCGAACCGGTATAGGCGCCGAAGGCCGGCATGATCATGCGGCCGCCATCGCCGGCAAAGCAGCGCCTGCGCACCGAGCGGCCTTGTTGCACGATACGGGCGCAGGGATGGAGGTGGCCCGATATTTCCCCCTCTACCCTCACCTTCGATGGCTCATGCCGGAACAGCAGCGAGCCTATGGCCAGTTCCCGCACGGTCTCGCCAGGCAGATCCGCCGGCGCTTCGGGGTCGTGATTGCCGGCGACCCAGAACCAGTCACGGCCTGCCATCTGCGCTTCCAGCCGTTCGCGAAAGCTCGAATGCATGCGCGCTGCGCCGCCACCGTCGTGGAAGGAGTCACCCAGGCTGATGACGATCGACGGCTGGTAGTCCGATATGACCGCCTGCAGCCTGAGCAGGGTCGCGCCAGTATCGTAGGGCGGGATGAGCGTGCCGCGCCTTGCCAGGGACGACCCCTTCTCCAGATGCAGGTCCGATACCGTCAGCAGCTTGAGCTCGGGGAAATACAGCACACCGCGCGGATCGCAGACCGCGCGCTCGCCCGCGATGCCGACGAGATCGGCCTCGGCGATCAGCGATGCGCGCGCCAGCGAGAAATTCATTCATCAACCATCCCGGGCCCCATGGCCTCTTCGACCAGTGTCGCCGCATCCATAAGCAGCGTTTCATCGGCCTCGCCGTTCACCGGCATCTTGCCGATCTCGAGCATGATCGGCACGGCAAGCGGCGATATCTGTTCGAGCGCCTTATGCATGATTCGACCCTGGATGCGCGAGAGCATGTCCGCAAGTCTGCTGACATCGAGCAGGCCGGTCGCCGCATCGGCACGCGTCGCCTGAAGCAGGATGTGGTCCGGCTCATGGCTGCGCAGCACGTCGTAGATCAGGTCGGTCGACACGGTGACCTGCCGGCCGCTCTTCTCTTGGCCGGGGTGGCGTTTTTCGATCAGGCCCGAGATCAGCGCGCAATTGCGGAAAGTGCGCTTGAGAAGCCAGCTGTCGGCCAGCCAGGCTTCGAGATCGTCGCCCAGCATGTCCTGATCGAACAGCGCGCTCAGTGAAGGTTTCCTGGCTTTGAACATCGCGCCCATGTCGCCCAGCGACCATATGGCCAAGGCATAATCAGTGGCGACAAAGCCGAGCGGCCTGACGCCCGCCCTGTCGAGGCGACGGGTGAGCAACATGCCAAGCGTCTGGTGCGCCAGCCTGCCCTCAAAGGGATAGGCGACCAGATAATGGCGATTGCCACGCGGAAAGGTCTCGATCAGCAAATCGTCGCGCTTGGGCAGCATGGATTTGTCCGACTGGAACCGCAGCCAGTCGGCCACCTGCTCCGGCAGCTTCTTCCAGCGCTGCGGATCGTCCAGCATGATGCGGACCTGCTCTGCGAGGTAGGTCGAGAGCGGGAACTTGCCGCCGCCATAATATGGCACCTTGGCGTCGCTGCCGGGCGCGTTCGACACGAAGCACTCATTCTCGCGGATGCCCTCGAAACGCAGCACCTTGCCGGCGAACATGAAAGTATCGCCATGCGTCAACGTTTCGAGGAAGGCCTCCTCGATCTTGCCGAGCACGCGGCCACCGTGCGACGCCGCGCCTTTGCTGCCGGCCTTGACGTAACGCACGTTGAGGGCGGGCACCTCGATGATGGTGCCGACATTGAGCCTGTATTGCTGGGCGACGCGCAGATTGGAGACGCGCCACAGTCCATCCTTGTTGAGGCGGATGCGGGCGTAACGCTCATAATTCTTTAGTGCATAGCCACCGGTGGCGACGAAATCGATGACACGGTCGAAGGTCGGCCGATCGAGGCCGGCATAGGGTGCCGCCGTTCGTACCTCCTCGTATAGGTCATCAGCGCGGAACGGTGCGCCGCAGGCGCAGCCGAGCACATGCTGGGCCAGCACGTCGAGCCCGCCATTGACCAGTGGCGGCGTATCCTGCGCGCCGAGATAATTGGCGTCGAGTGCGGCCCGGCACTCCAGCACCTCGAAACGGTTGGCGGGGATCAAAATCGCCTTGGACGGCTCATCCATGCGGTGGTTGGCACGGCCGATGCGCTGTGCCAACCGGCTGGCGCCCTTCGGAGCACCGACATGCACGACCAGATCGACATCGCCCCAGTCGATGCCGAGATCGAGCGTCGATGTGGCGACGATGGCGCGTAGCGCGTTCTCGCCCATTGCCTTCTCGACGCGCCGGCGCTGGGCGACGTCGAGCGAACCATGATGCAAGGCGATCGGCAACGTGTCCTCGTTGACGCGCCACAACTCCTGGAACAGCAGCTCCGCCTGGCTGCGTGTGTTGACGAACAGCAAGGTCGTCTTGTGGCGCTTGATCTCGCGGTAGATTTCCGGCGTGGCGTAGCGCGCCGAGTGCCCTGCCCACGGCACGCGCTCCTCGGAATCGAGGATCGAGATTTCGGGCTTGGCACCACCCGTCACAGTGATCAATTCCGCCATGTCACCCGGTGGGTTCTGGCTGACAAGCCAGCGCCGCAACTCGTCCGGCTCGGCCACCGTCGCCGACAGGCCGATCGTCTGCAGGCCAGGGACAAAGCTGCGCAACCGCGCGAGGCCGAGCGCCAAAAGATGGCCGCGTTTCGACGTCACCAGCGAATGCAATTCGTCGAGCACGACATAGCGCAGATCCTCGAAGAAGCGTCTCGCGTCGCCTGCCGCGATCAACAGCGCCAGTTGCTCCGGCGTGGTGAGCAGAATGTCGGGCGGCGCAAGCTTCTGGCGCTGGCGCTTGTGGGCGGGGGTGTCGCCGGTACGCGTTTCGATGGTGACGGGCAGACCGATCTCCGCGACCGGCTTGCCGAGATTGCGCTCGATGTCGACGGCCAGTGCCTTCAACGGCGAGATGTACAGCGTGTGGATGCCGCGCCGCGCCTGGCCTGGTTTTCGCTTCGGCCTGACGGCCAGTTCGGTCAGCGACGGCAGGAAGCCGGCCAGCGTCTTGCCGGCGCCGGTCGGCGCGATCAGCAGCACCGATTGCCCGGCCTGGGCCTTCGCCAGGAGCTCTATCTGATGCGCGCGTGGCGACCAGCCTTTCTCGCCGAACCATTTCAGGAATGGCTCGGGCAGGACGACTGCGGCATTCTGGCCGGCGAGGCGGGGCTCAACTGTCACGCGCCAGAGGTAGCGCGGCGACAGGCAATCGCCAAGCAGATTCGGAACAAAAGGGGATCGAAAAAGCCTTACGGGCGCCGGAACCCTGTAGGCCCGCCATAGAGATAGCCGATGCGGGCGATGGCTTCCTTCAGCCCTTCGCGCGACACAAGCATGGTGTGGCCGTTGGCGTGGATCATGGTTTCGGCGTCGGTCATGATGGCGACATGCCCTTTCCAGAACACCAGGTCACCACGTCGCAGCCCCGAAAAATCAGGGCCCGGCCCGAGCGGCTCGCCGATCGAGGCGGCCTGCATGTCGGAATCGCGCAGCACATTCTTGCCGGCCATGCGCATGGCCAGTTGCACCAGGCCGGAGCAATCGATGCCGAAGCCGGAAACACCGCCCCATAGATAGGGCGTGCCGAGAAATGTCTCGGCCACGGACACATAGTCGCCGGCCACTTCGCCGATCGGCTGCAAATGGCCAGCGATCACGGCTTTACCGGAGGGCAGCAACGCATAGTGCGTACCCCGTGTTTCAGCGGCACCCGTAACGGTTACGGTCGATCCCATGGACAATTGCCCGGCAATCGGAAAGCGCAGGTCCGGACCGGGATAAAGAAACGTGCGTGGCACCGAAACGATATGAGTGGACGCATGGTCGCGCCCGCCCAGCATGGCAGCGGCGACATAGCCGACATAGCCATCGCGTTCGCCCTGGACCCAGGCCCAGCCTTCGGTTTGCTCGAAGACGAGGACATCGTCGCCGAAGAGGAACTGCGTGTTGATGCCGGCGTCGGGCCGCGGCCCCTTGCGCAGATCGGCCACCGAGGCGGCAATCCGCGCAGGCCGGCCGGCGACGAAACGGTCGGCCGTCACCTCGCCCTTCAGCCGCGCATCGGCAAGATCGGAGCGAAAGGCGTGGAGGCGGGCGTCCCTGGCAGTCAAATCGTCAAATCCGGTCAAATGGAAATCGGTTACATCGGCAGTTCGTGGGCCTTGGCGATGATACCATCTCCGAAGCGCTCGACAAAGAGCGCGCCTTCGACGGTGCGCTTGATCAGGACGTTGCGCTTGTCGAGCTCGTCGCGATGGCGCGACACTAGTTTCAGCGCGCCCATCGTGTCGAGCGCGCGCGTGATGACCGGCTTGGTGACGTTGAGGCGGGCGGCGAGCCCGCGCACGGTGTGCGGCGGCGGATCGAGGTAGATGGTGAACAGGATCGCCGTCTGACGCATGGTGAGATCAGGCGCGTCCTCGCGCACCTGCGACAGCATCACTTGCTGCCACAGTCGCAGGGCCTGGCTCGGGCGCATCGCAATCGACATCGCGCCAGCATGACGGCAAATTGTTTCGGTTCCGTTTCAGTTCTCGAAATCGCCGACTCTGCTTGCGGCAATCAGCCATAGCGCGTCGAGATGATCCGCTCCAGCGCCCGGATGCCCTGCGCCTCACCGCCGGCCGGGCCATGCGGGCGATCGGCGGGGTTCCAGGCGAAGATGTCGAAATGCGCCCAGCTTGCCGTCTTCTCGACGAAGCGCTTGAGGAACAGCGCCGCGGTGATCGAACCGGCGAAACCATCTGATGTGACATTGTTGATGTCGGCTATCTTCGACGACAGTTTCGCGTCGTAAGGCCGCCATAGCGGCATGCGCCACAGCGGATCCTCGACCGCCAGCGACGCCGCCGCCAGCTCCGAGGCAAGCGCCTCGTCATCGGTGTAGAAGGGCGGCAGGTCGGGGCCAAGCGCAACGCGGGCGGCGCCGGTCAGCGTCGCCATGTCGATGAGAAGCTGCGGCTCCTCGTCGTCGGCCAGCGCCAGCGCGTCCCCCAGCACCAGCCTACCCTCGGCGTCCGTGTTGCCGATCTCGACCGTGATGCCCTTGCGGCTCGCCAGCACGTCTCCCGGGCGGAAAGCGTTGCTGGCGATCGAATTCTCGACCGCGGGGATCAGCACGCGCAGCCGCACATTGAGCCCGGCGGCCATGATCATCGAGGCCAGGCCCAGCACATTGGCGGCGCCACCCATGTCCTTCTTCATCAACAGCATGCCCGATGACGGCTTGATGTCGAGCCCGCCCGTGTCGAAGCAGACGCCCTTGCCGACCAGCGTCACCTTCGGCGCGCCCTGCCGCCCCCAGGTCATGTCGATCAGACGCGGGGCATCGGACGAAGCGCGGCCGACGGCATGGATCATCGGGAAGTTCTGTGCGAGCAGGTCGTCGCCCTTGATGACCGAGACTTCGGCCTTGTGAGCCCCAGCCAGGATCCGCACCGCCTTCTCCAGATCGTCCGGTCCCATATCGTTGGTCGGTGTGTTGACCAGGTCGCGCGTCAGGAAAACACCATCGACGACGCGGCGAACGCGCTGCGCATCGACACCGGCCGGCAGCTCGAAGCGCAGCGCCTTGCCCGGTTTCTTGCCGTAGCGGGCAAAGACATAACCGCCGAGCACGATTGCAAGAGCCGCCAATTCTGGCTCCGCGGGCATGGAGGCAAAATGCCAATCGCCCTCCGGCAAGGTTTTCGCCAGCGCACCGACGGCAAGCGCGCCCTCGCCCTCACCGAGGCCGAACATGGCGCCGCCAAGCGCTCCGTTCTCGCCTGGCAGGACCAGCGTCCTGCCAGCCTCGCCGGAAAAGCCGTTTGCCTTGGCCCATGCGACAATAGACGGCGACAGACCGGCTGCCTCCAGCCCATCCCTGGCGACCAGATGGATTGGCAGCGGGTTCTTCGGCTTGCTCTCGACCAGTTCAACGGACATCAGATGTTTCTCCTGCCGAGTTTGCGAGTCGGCGCGTCTTAACCCTCCGTTAGGGTTAACAGAATATTTCTGCTGGAGGGAAGATGGCCACGCAATGGCCACGCATGAATGGAGGCCCAGGTGCCGATGCCGACCAACCGCACGATAGACATCCGGGGAAAACGGCTCATTACCACGGCATTCATGCTAGCGCTCGCGGCGGGCGTTGCCGGTTGCGCGACCGACAAACTCACCACAGGCTCGATCGGACGCACCAGCGGCAAGCCGCTGGAAACGATGTCGGCGGGAGAATTGCACAACGCCACGGCCGCACTTGGCCAATCCTACGCGAGGAACCCCAACGACAAGCGGATAGCGACCAATTTCGCGGCGGCGCTGCAGATGGACGGCGATGCCGACCAGTCGCTTGCCGTGATGCGCAAGCTGGCGATCGCCTACCCCAAGGACCGCGAAGTTCTCGCCGCCTATGGCAAGGCATTGGCCGCCAATGGCCAGCTCGAGGCAGCGCTCGACGCCGTGCGCCGCGCACAAACGCCGGAATACCCCGACTGGAGGCTGGTGTCGGCGGAGGCGGCCATCCTCGATCAGGTCGGCCAGAAGGACGAAGCGCGCCAACTCTACCGCAAGGCGCTTGAACTCAAGCCGAACGAGCCATCGATCCTTTCCAATCTCGGCATGTCCTATGTGCTGGAAGGGGATCTGCGCACCGCCGAGACCTATATGCGCTCTGCCGCCCAGCAGCCGAATGCCGACAGCCGGGTGCGTCAGAACCTGGCGCTTGTTGTCGGGCTGCAAGGTCGCTTCGATGAAGCCGAGAAGATCGCCTCGCAAGAACTTTCCCCCGAACAGGCGCAGGCCAACGTCGCCTATCTCCGGCAGATGCTGGCCCAGCAGAACGCCTGGAGCCAGCTCAAGGATCAGGACAAGGCGAAAACGGCGAAAACCGCCACCAACTGATCGTCGCGCGCGGCGCCCGATCGCGCCAAACGAAAGAGCCGCGTGGCATTTTCCGCGCGGCTCTTTCGCTTTGGATTGTGCGGATTCGCCTACTGGGTGCCGTTGCTTTGCGACTGGCCGAAGATGCCGCGCTGGCTGACCTGGATGCCGGCAGGACCCAGGATGATGGCGAACAGCACCGGCAGGAAGAACAGGATCATCGGCACGGTGAGCTTGGGCGGCAGCGCGGCGGCCTTCTTCTCGGCCGCGTTCATGCGCATGTCGCGGCTTTCCGCGGCAAGCACACGCAGTGCGAGCGCCACTGGCGTGCCGTAGCGCTCGGCCTGGACGAGCGCCTGTGACACGGACCTGACCGATTCCAAGCCGGTACGGCTCGCAAGATTCTCGTAAGCCTGCTTACGTTCCTGCAGGTATGAGAGCTCGGCGTTGGTCAGGATGAATTCTTCCGCCAGGGCCACCGATTGCGCGCCGATCTCGTCGGCGACTTTGCGCAGGCCGGCTTCCACCGACATGCCGGATTCCACGCAGATCAGCATCAGGTCGAGCGCATCCGGCCACGCCAGCTGGATCGACTGCTTGCGCTTGGTCGCGCGGTTGTTGACGTAGAGGACCGGCGCATAGAAGCCGCCATAGGCAACGAGGATGCAGACGAAAAGCCGGATCACCAATGGCTTGTCGGGCAACCCTCCGAGCACGAAAATATAGAACAGACCCAGCGCGAAACCGACAAAAGGAAGCACCAGACGGAAGAACAGAAATCGCGTTAGCGGATTTTGCCCGCGAAAGCCGGCGACCTTCAGCTTTTGCAAGGTGGACTCGTCGGCCAACGCACGGCGCAGATCGAGCCGGTCGACAATGTTGCGCATACCGACCGACTGCTGCTCGCGCAGGCCCTTGCGGCGGCGATCGGCCTCGTTCGCAAGCCGCGCGCGCTGCTTGGCGCGAAGCTCGTCACGCTCCAGCGCGACCGACTTCATGCGCGCCTTGAGCTGGTTTCCGCCAAGGGCCGGCAGCAGCGTAAAAACGGTTGCGAACACGGCGACAGCGACCAGCATCGCAATCAGGAGGCTGGGATCCGTCAGTGATTTGATGACTTGTTCGGTCATGCCACGGCCCTAGACTTCAAAATTCATCATCTTGCGCATCACGAAGATGCCGATCGACATCCAGATGCCGGAAACACCGAGGATCAGATGGCCGACGCTGGTCGTGAACAGCGGCATCAGGTAGTTGGGACTGGAGAGATAGACGAGAAAGGCAACGATGAAAGGCAAGGCGCCGATGATGGCGGCGGATGCTTTCGCCTCCATCGACAGGGCCGCGACCTTGGCCTTCATCTTCTTGCGGTCGCGCAAGACGCGCGAAAGATTGCCTAGCGCTTCGGAGAGATTGCCACCGGCTTGCGACTGGATCTGGATGACGATGCCGAAGAAGCTCGCCTCGGTGCATGGCATGGTTTCGGGCATGCGCAAGGTGGCGTCGGGGATCGACAGGCCCATCTGCTGCGAATCGACGATGCGGCGAAACTCGGTCTTGACCGGTTCAGGGGATTCGTTGGCGATCAGGCGTATGGCATCGTTCAGCGGCAGGCCGGACTTGACCGCCCGCACGATGACGTCGAGCGCGTTTGGAAATTCGTTGAGGAATGACTTGACGCGCCGGCTACGACGAAAAGAAACGAACCAACGCGGCAGGCCAAGCGCTCCGGCGAGCAGCACACCGGGCAAGACAATCATCGGCGCACCGGCCACGAACGCGACCACCGTCAGCGCGAGACCGCAGATGGCCGAATAGATATAGAAACGTTCGATCGACACCTTCATCCCAGCCTGGCGAAGCTGCGCTTTCAGCGGCGGCTTCTTGACGGCGATGTCCTTGGATTTCTGCTTTTCGTCGAGATCCTTCAGTGAATCCTGCACCGATTTGCGGCGCTTGGCGGCGTCGGCCGCCCGGTCGCGGGTGGCCTTGACGACGGAACGGTCCGTCTCGGCGGCCTTGATCGTTTCCAGCCGCCTGCCGGCCTGTTTCTCGTTGCTGATCTGGTTGAACAGAAATACATAGGCGACCGCGCCGGCGCTGAAGCCGGCGAGTACGACAAACGCCAGTACGGTGCCGTCAATTCCAAACATCGACCAGAACCTTCACGCCTGTGAGTGCGTCAGTCAGCACGTTTCTCCATGGCCTCGAGCGCTATTGCGAGGCGCTGCTCTTCGCCGTAGTAGCGCGCGCGTTCCCAGAAATGCGGGCG
This sequence comes from Mesorhizobium sp. ESP6-5, assembly GCF_020164695.1. Classification (NCBI taxonomy): domain Bacteria; kingdom Pseudomonadati; phylum Pseudomonadota; class Alphaproteobacteria; order Hyphomicrobiales; family Phyllobacteriaceae; genus Mesorhizobium; species Mesorhizobium sp. ESP6-5. Next base: position 405,818 of record NZ_JAIUGR010000003.1, on the reverse strand, counting down.
GCCGATGCCGGTCGAGACGTGTTCTCCCAGCAGCCTGCCGTTGGCGTCCTCGCCCTTGATGTTGTAGAGGACGATATCCTGGGTGATGACGACGTCGCCCTCCATCCCGATCACTTCGGTGATATGGGTGATGCGGCGCGATCCATCGCGCAGGCGTGCCGCCTGGATGATGACGTCGATGGAGCCGACGACGATTTCGCGCACGGTTTTCTGCGGCAGCGAATAGCCGCCCATGGCGATCATGGATTCGATACGGTTCAGGCATTCGCGCGGGCTGTTGGAGTGGATCGTGCCCATCGAGCCGTCATGGCCCGTGTTCATCGCCTGAAGAAGGTCGAAGACCTCGGGTCCGCGCACTTCGCCGACGATGATGCGTTCAGGCCGCATGCGCAGGCAATTCTTGACCAGGTCGCGCATCGTCACCTCGCCCTCGCCCTCGAGATTGGGTGGACGCGTTTCCAGGCGCACGACATGCGGCTGCTGCAGCTGCAGTTCGGCCGAGTCCTCACAGGTGATGACGCGCTCGTCGCGGTCGATGTAGTTGGTCAGGCAGTTGAGCAATGTCGTCTTGCCGGAGCCGGTGCCGCCCGAGATGACGATGTTGCAACGGACACGGCCAATGATCTTGAGAACTTCTGCCCCTTGCGGAGAGATGGCGCCGAACTTGACCAGCTGATCGAGCGTCAGCTTGTCCTTCTTGAATTTGCGGATGGTGAGCGCGGTGCCATCGATAGCGAGCGGCGGCGCAATGACGTTGACGCGCGACCCGTCGGGAAGACGAGCGTCGCAGATCGGGCTGGATTCGTCGACGCGGCGGCCGACCTGGCTGACGATGCGCTGGCAGATGTTGAGAAGCTGCTGGTTATCGCGAAACCGAATGCCGGTCTGCTCGACCTTGCCGTTCACTTCGATGTAGACGTTCTTGGACCCGTTGACCATGATGTCGGCGATGTCGTCGCGCGCCAGCAACGGCTCGAGCGGCCCATAGCCAAGCACGTCATTGCAGATGTCCTCGAGCAGTTCTTCCTGCTCGGCGATCGACATCGCGAAGTTCTTGATCGCGATGATGTCGTTGACGATGTCGCGGATTTCCTCGCGCGCGCTTTCGGGGTCGAGCTTGGCGAGCTGCGACAGGTCGATCGTATCGATGAGAGCCGAGAACACCTGGCTCTTGGTGTCATAGTAGGTTTCGCTCTTTTCGCGGCCCCTCCTCGGTTCCGGCGCCATGGGTGGCGCTTCGACCGCGCGCCTGGCCGGCGGCGCGACAGGTGCGCTCGGCTGAGGCGTGGCCGCGGGCCGGGCAAGCACCGCGGTGTCGGCCGGACCCGCGGCGGCCGGCGCAATCGTAGCCGGTGCCGATGCCGGCTGGCGGAATTCCGGCGTGAACCGGTTGCCGTCGTCGTTGCCTCTTTTACCGAACATGACCGACTACCGACCCCATTGCGTCACTTCTTGTTGCGCGAGAGCTTGCCGAGCAGACTGCCCAGGCCAGCTTTCTTCTTCGCCCGGATTTCGCTGCGGCCCGTCAGCACATGGGCAATCTCGTTGATCGTGGCCACAACCGGATTCTTGGCATCCATCTCGCCCAGCATGCGCCCGTTGTTTGCGGCATTGCCGAACAGCAGGGGATCAAAGCCGATGACCGACATTGGTGTCAGGCCGAGCGGTTCGGCGAAATCGGATGCCGAGATCTCGGGCCGCTTGGGCACGCCGGCCTGGTTGATGATCAATTTCGGCGGCGGGTCGTTCGGACGAAGCCGCTTCAACATGTCGACCAGGTTCTTGGTGTTGCGCAGATTGGCCAGTTCCGGAGTCGCCGTGATGACGATCTCGTCAGCCTTGACCAGCGTGTTCTTGGCCCATCCCGTCCAGACATGAGGAACATCGAGCACAAGCAGCGGCACGCTGCGCTGCGCGGTATCGACAAGTTGCGCGAAGGCATCGGGATCGAAGTCGTAGACGCGTTCCAGCGTCGAGGGCGCCGCAAGCAGCGACAGGTGCTCGGCGCATTGGGTCAACAGCCGGTCGAGATAGACTTCGTCTATGCGCTCGGGCGAGAACACCGCCTCGGCAATGCCCTGGGCCGGATCCTGGTCGAAATTGATGTTGGCGGTGCCGAAGGCGAGATCGAGGTCGGCGACAACGACCTCGGATTTGAACAGCGAGGACATTGCCCAGGCGACGTTGTGGGCGATCGTGGAAGAGCCGACGCCACCCTTGGCGCCGACGAAGGCGACGGTGCGGCCGAGCGGTTCGGCATCCGGATCGACGAAGATCGACGACACGACGCTGACAACGTCGGCCATCGACACCGGCGCGATGACATATTCGGAGATGCCGGAACGGATGAGTTCGCGATAAAGGCCGACATCATTGTAGTGACCGATCACCACCACTTTCGAGGATGGATCGCAGTATTCCGAAAGCTGGGCGAGCTGCTCCAGCAATTGCTTGGGTTCGCTGCGCGATTCCAGCAGGATCAGGTTCGGTGTCGGCGCCGACTGGTAGAATTCGATTGCGGTGGCGACGCCGCCCATATGGACCTTGAGATGCGCCTTGGTCATGCGACGGTCCTCCCCGGCGCGCTGGACCGGATTGGCTACGCCCTCGGTCTCGCAGAATGCTTGGATCGAAATGCGCGGAACCGGCCGCAACGCCTGCATCGCGGCGACGTCCTGCGGCGAGGTATCGCCGCCCTCGACGGTGGCGTCATAGGCAAGGCTGCTCATGGTCATGCTCTTTCCGTGGCCTGTTCCTGGCGTCGCTTCTTTCCGAAGGCGGCTTAGTAAGTCACTTCCGAGTTGCCGAGGAATTCATCCGAAATGCCCCTGTCTTGGTAGACACCGATGGCTTTGCTGCGATTTGCCGCATCAATGGTGGTAGACTTGCGCGGCCCGAGAAGGTCGGCCGGATTGGCCATCTGGGCGGCCAGATTGTTCTGATAGGAGCAGCCGAAATCGGCGTAGTGCTTGTTTTCCGACGTTTCCACTAGGTCATCGGGCCAACGTCCGCATTTGTCGGTCTGTGCCCTCACCGCGATATAGGAGACGCGGACCGGGGCTGATGCCTCGCTCGATCCAGCCTGATAGGAGACCACGACGATCCGGTTGCGCTCGATACCGGCGGCGGCCGCGAGCCGGGCGAAATCACGGCCGGCCGCCGTGGCGGCAAGCTCGTTGGCGGATCCGCTTGGAACCTGGATCGTCAATGTCGGAGCGGCAGACTTGTCGTAGCCGTCGAGGAACCCCAGAAGCGTGTCGCGTTGCGCGCCGGTCATGCCACGGTCACCGGCGCCAACGGGAAGATCGATCTTCTGGTTCTTCTCCGCGATGACGATCGGATGATTGGTGCGATAGTCGTCGGGGATGGCGCCGACGGTAACGCTGTCGCGGTGGGCGCAACCGGCCAGGAGAGCCGTCAACGCTGCCGCGAGGATCGGAAGGACCCGCAGGCCTTTTCGAGAACGGCCGGAGCGCATTGCCATGGTCTTTGCCTTCAATACTGACTGAGACATGTCCGCTTTCCCGTTCACTTGTAGATGAAGCCGACAACGCCATGATAGCGGCCGTTGGGCCTGTCGGTCTGCATGGTGCCGTAGACGCGATTGACACGCCCAAGGAACATGCCGGCCCCGTCGCTTGGAGGGTTGAAATTGTCGTCCGGCTTGGCGAGTTCATTGCGCGCCACCGGCTTCACCAGATAGGGCGTAATGATGATGACGAGCTCGGTCTCGTTGCGCACGAAATCCCTGCTGCGGAAGAGCGCGCCGAGCACCGGGATCTTTGTCAGTCCAGGCAAGCCGTTGACGGCTTGCCTGACATCGTCGCGAACAAGGCCGGCGATCATCATGGAGCCGCCGGAGGGCAGTTCCACCGTCGTATCGGCAAGACGCTTGCGCAGAGACAGGACATTCGTGCCGGGACCTGTCACACCCGAGGACAGCGAAACGGACCCTTCGGTGGTCGGCTCGGAAACCGACGTTCTGACTTTCAGGCTGATGCGACCGGGAGACAGCACCACCGGCTGGAACTCCAGGCCGATGCCATATTCGATCTTGTCGATGGTATAGTTCTTCAGGCCAGTCTGGTTGTCGGTCGACACGTTCGCCGTGACGCCGCTCACCATGTTGTATTCACCGCCGACCTTGAAGGTTGCCTTCTCGCCGGATACGGCAGTCAAGGTGGGCTCGGCCAAGGTCTTCATGACCCCGGACTGCTCCATGGCATTGACATAGGCTTGCAGCCCCGAGGCGCCTATATTGAACCCCGAATTCGACAGCTGCTTACCGAGTCCGGTGAAATTGTCGCTAATCGCTCCATAGCTGATGCCGTTGCTGCCGCCACTGCCGACCATATTGACGCCGAGCTGCTTCATCACGGAACGGCTGACTTCGGCCACCGTCACCTTCAGCGTGACCTGATCATCTCCGATGATCTGCAGCAGATTGACGATCTGGCTGACGCGGCGCTCCTGGTCCGGATTGTTGATGTCGACACCGCTCTGGGCCGAGCCGCCAGCGGCGGTCTGCGAATATTGTCCCGTCGTCGCTTCACCGCCGGACACAAACATATTTGCCAGCTGTTCGGCACGCTTGGCATCCAAGGGGGTATCCACGGTGCCGGTCAGAACCACGTTGTCGTTGAGCAGTTCCACTTTGACGGCGGAGGTCGGAAGGAAGCGCTTGATATAGTCTTCCAGGCCGGCGACGTCGCGCTCGATGGCCAGGTCCAGGCTGGCGATCTGTTCGCCGTTCGGTCCAAAGACGAAGATGTTGGTTTCGCCGACCGACTTGCCAAAGAGATAGATACGCCTTGCGGTACGGGTCACGGCGTCGGCAACGGAGGGATTGGCGACAAGAATGTCATAGGCATCGCTCGGCAGGTCGATGACCACCGACTTGTTGAGGCCAAGCTTGACGCGCTGGGTGGCTGTCGTGGCCGACACCTGCGTGCTCTTCGCCTCGACGCCCTGCACATTCGCTCCGACGAGCAGCAGGCCGAATGCCATGGCTACGATTGCCGGCAGTTTAGCGCTTAGCCTCATTTCCTTGCCCCTACCTCGGAGACTTCGCCCGACTTGATCAGCCTCACCGTTCCCCTGCGACCATTGCCGGAAACGAGATAGTCGGCCTCGTCCACATTCTTTTCCTGGGTGTCCGTGATCGCCCGCAGCGCCAGCGTCAGGCGATCCGCCATCTGCTGGGCAACGGTGATGATCTCCGCCTGTTTGGGTGTCAGCTCCAGCGTGGCGGTCTGGCCTACCCTGGTCTTCTTGCCTTCCTCGTCTTCCTGGATGGTCTGATCGATTGCCAGGACGCGGATATTCTTCAGGATGGTCTCGGTGCTGAAGCCGGCCCCGGTGTTGGCATCGGCCCTGCGGGTCATGATGACGTCGACGAAATCGTTTGGAAGAATGAAGCCGCCGGCCGAGGTGTCGGCCGATATGGTCGTGGCGACCGCCCGCATGCCGGAAGGCAGGATGGACGACATGAAGCTTTGCCCCTCGCCGATCAGCTTGGAGCGCCGCACGGGCTCGCCCGCATACATCGGCACACGGGCAATCGACCCTTTCAGCTTCTCCAGGGCATCGGGAGCGGTGGCCTTGGTGATGAAATTCGCGTTGATGCCGTCAGCGGGCCAGGATTGCCAGGCGATGCTGTTCTGGAGCGCGTTGCCCATCGCGACATCACCCGAAAGCACGAGCACATCCTGCAGGGATACCGCCGGGGCCTGGGGGCCAGAATCGACGACGATCTGAGGCGGCGGAGCGACCATGTTTTTTGCGACATAGCCAGCACCGCCCGCCGCGGCCACCGCCACGCTCAGAATAATCAATCGGGATGCTGGCATCTGTCCGAACCCTCGCCCTTGGCAAACCACCTAGCCAAGCCGGACTTTGCAGCGGCAATCGTCAAAACAAGGTTAATGCAATGCTTACGATCGTGATTAATTTAAGGTTTACATAAATTGGATGGATCGCGCCGAGATGCGTGGAAATGCTGGGCCGCCGCTCCGCAAGACGGCTTGCAAGGCATGCCAGCCGACGAAAAATTGATGAATTCAGTTCGCCAGCCTTGCCAGCGCCCATACCATCATGGGGGAATCGGGGAAGGTCAGCAGTCCGCCCAGGCCGAGCGCGATCCCATAGGGAACACCGGCCGACTCTTCGGCGAAATGACGCAGGAATGGATTGCGGCCGGTGAAAACCGCCAGCGTCGACTTCCGGTAAAGCAGGATGGCGATTGTCAGAAGGCCGCCGATGAATGTCGAGACGACAAGATATTCGACGAGATGCACGTTGAGCCCCATCCACACGGCCGTGGCGGCCAGCAGTTTGGCGTCGCCGCCGCCCATGCCACCCAAGGCGAACAGGCCGAACGTCACGGCAAGGACGATGGCGCCGGCGGCGAAATGTCCGCCATAGGCTGCCCAGTCCATGCCCGTCAGCGGCGCCACCAGCGCGAAGACGACGACAAGCAGAACCGGCACGCGATTGGCGATCGTCATCGACAGCATGTCGGAGATCGCGGCAAACAGCATGCAGAACGGGAAGACGACGAAGATCAGGGCTTCAAGCATCGGGTTCATTCCGAATTCCATGCCTCAACATAGCCTGGTTCGACTAATTGATGAGGCAGGATTGAAAGGTCGAGGGACCGCCAGCGAAAAGGGCCACCAAGTGGCGGCCCCTTCCATAATGATCCAGGTGCTCTGCTAAAAGCCGATCAGCTGCCGCTGGGCGCGTTGGTCACCGCGGTGCTAATTGCGGTGAATTTAGTGTTCAGTGCATTGCCGAGCGCGCCTGCGCCGGTGATGATGGCGAGCGCGATGAGAGCGGCGATCAGACCATATTCGATGGCGGTCGCGCCGGATTCGTCTTTCACGAAACGTGCGATGAGATTAGACATTCGAGAGCTCCTACTCCACGTGTTACAGCACTTCCGTCAACTTCTGTGATGGTTGATCGGATGCTGCAAATCTAGGGAGAAGCTCTTTCGATCGGCTTAATAAACAGCCTTACCGATTCCTTTCCCGGCTAGAACATGTTGCGTGGTTAACTCCACACTAAGCGCTGGCTAATGTTCTGTTTTGCAGGTCGACGCCGCAAACGGCAAGGGCTTGGGCAGGCTTGCGACGCCTGCACGAGTCCGATGGTGCGCTCGGCCATGCCGACCGCCATATCCGGGCGCAACAAGTCAACTTAACCGTTGGTTCACCAATCTCGTTCATGTTCTGTTGAACAGTCCGCTTGCGTGGAGCGCCGTGATGGCCGTGCCGAGATCCTCAATTCTGATTGCCGTGCTTCTTGCCGCCAGCTTGACCGCGCCCGCCAGGGCCGGCGCCGGGATCGAGGTCACCATGAACCAGGCCAAGATCGTGAAATTGTCGCGCCCCGCCGATACGATCGTCGTGGGCAACCCGGCAATCGCCGACGCCTCCGTCCAGGATGCCTCGACGATCGTGCTCACCGGCAAGGGTTTCGGTGTCACCAATCTCGTCGTTCTCGACCCAGAGGGCAGCCCGATCGTCGACGCACAGGTTACCGTGGTCCGCCAGGCGGCCTCGTCGGTTCGCATTTACCGGCGCGCGGAGGTCCAGACCATGTCGTGCACGCCCTATTGCGAAAGCTCCTACAAGAGCGACGCGGAGAAATCGTCCGAAGCCGAGATGAGCGTCAGCAAATAAGCCATGCGGGCCGTGCCAGCGCCCAGGTTACTGCCTGGTTAAAGCGCCTGCGCCGAGTTTAACGATCATTCAAACCGGACCTCAATTGGTTTGCACTAATACACCTGTCAGCACCGTCCAGGATGGCAGGAACATCGCATGAGCAAGGAAATCGGCTCGACAGATCAACGCAAGATCGAGCGCGCCAGGCCTTTCCAGCGCTTCGTGCGCGACCGGCGCGGCGCCACGGCGCTGGAGTTCGCGCTGCTTGCGATGCCGTTCGCGCTTCTCGTCTTCGCCATCCTCGAAAGCTGCATCTCGTTTGCCAGCCAGGAGGTGATGGCCAACATTACAGACGATGTCGCGCGCCGGCTGCGCACCGGCCAGTTGAGGGCCGCTGACGTCGCCGGAGACAATTTGAAGAACATGATCTGCGGCAAGCTGGAAATCATCGTTTCGCAGGATTGCCCCAATCAGTTGAGCGTCGATCTTCGCCAGTACACGGCTTTCGCCGACGCGGCCCAGGCCGGCTTCAGGATTCAGGGCGGTAACATCCAGCTGACGAATAGCGGCGCCGATGTGCCCTTTACCGTCACGGCGGGTGCGGCGGAGTCAAGGAACATGCTGCGGGTTTTCTACAAATGGCCCATCATGACCAACCTGATGGCGCAGTCGATGGGCGGCAACAAAACGCTGCATTTCGCTTCGGTGACCTGGCAGAACGAGCCGTTCGACAATTGAGACAATCACCGAAGCAACAACAAGAAAAAAGGCAGTGAATATGATGCGTGCGGGGGCACATCAGGGAATTGCTGGGCTCTGGGGCAAATCAATGCTCTGGGGCAAATCAATCCGGTTCTGGTCCAATCGTCGTGGCGTCGCGGCGGTCGAGTTCGCGCTTATCGCGCCTATCCTGCTGGTCATGTATTTCATGACCATGGAGGCTTCGCAGGCCATCGAGACGAGCAAGAAGGTCAGCCGTGTCGGCAGCATGGTCGCCGATCTCGTCACACAACAGCCGACCATCGCCAAAGTGGACCTCGATGCCATCATGAAGATCGGCACCTTGACCCTTCAACCCTATAACCGCTCCGTGCCGGACATCACCATCACGGCCATACAGGTCACCACCGATGCCACGCCGCAGGTCCTGGTGGTGTGGTCGCGCAAGGTGGTCAACGGTGTGAACGGCGTCGGAGCTACCGCCGGCACCGCCACCACGGTTCCGGCAAGCCTCAGGGTCCCCGGAACCTTCCTCGTCCGCGTCGACAGCACCCTGGCCTATAAGCCGATCATCAGCTGGACGACCGACAGCCAACAGAAGCTCGGGTTTGTCGAGACGCTCGCCAAAGGCATGACGATGGGCGAAACCTATTATCTGCGTCCCCGCAGAAGCGTCACGATCCCTTGCAGCGATTGCTGAAAGACTTATTGCCGCCCATCGACCGATACCATCCGCACGATGGCCTCCGCCGCCGCATAGTCCTTGGGAGCCACGGGCATGAAGCCGCCAGCATGCTTCGGCTCCAGAAGGTCGTAGACATCCGGCGTCGTCGATTTGAGGTTGGTGAGGAACACGGTCAGCCGACGCTTGGCTTCCGGATCGAGGTCGCCGCGCACCGCATGGGGACCGTATCTCAGCAGACCCGACGTCCACACGACCTGAAGGGCCGACGCCGAAAGGCCTGATGCCTCGAGCCTTGCCTGGGTGCCCCCGGGCGGTCGCGGCTGACCGTCGGCCGCTGCCTTCACCCAGCCGAACATGGCGTCGGCCTCGCCGCCGACGAGCATGGTTTCGGCCGCCGACGCCGACGGGGCATGGACAAGGAACGGTGCGTCTTCGGCTATCCTGACGTGTTCGGCGGCCAAGCCCGCCAGCGGCAAAAGCGAACCGCCGACGCTGTCCGGCGGCGGCATGGCGATCCGGCGGGTCTCCATGTCAGCCAGGCCGGGCAATTTGCCGTCCCTGGTCAGCAGTACCGAGCGGATGCCGGCCGCACCGTCTGAATCGATCGGAGCTACGAGCGGCTCGACGCATTCGCAGCGTTGCAGCGCCGTGGCGTAGGCGGTCGCCGAATAGATGGCGTATTCGATCCGCGCATTGGCCTGTGCCTCGATCAGTGCCGCGTAATCGCGGGCAACGACGAATTCCACCTTCATGCCGAGCGCATCGGTAAAGGCTTGCGTCAGCACGGCCAGCCCCGGAACGGTATTGCCGGCGCCGGGTTCGGCGACGATACCGATGCGAAATGTGCCGATATCGTCGCGCCAGTCTGCCCACGCCGGTCCACAACAGAACGCACCGTTCACAGCCATGAGGGCAGTCCATGTCTTGAGCGCAGCCTTCATGACAGGACCGCCTTGCCTCTTGTTTCGTCCATGGGCGCCCAACTGGTCGCGACACCTGATCTTTGCGCCTTCCGAATTGCCAAGGCCGCCATGGAACCCTATGTCTTGAGGTCCACACTGGCAACAAATGACCCGATGGCGCGTGCATTCCTCTTTGTCCTGGATTCCTTCGGCATCGGCGGCGCGGCCGACGCAGAACGCTATGGCGACGCCGGTGCAAACACGCTGGCGCACATCGCCGAAGCTTGCGCGGAAGGGCGCGCCGATCGCGACGGGCTTCGTCAGGGACCACTGTTCGTCCCCCACATGGCATCGCTGGGACTTGGCAAGGCGGCCGAGACGGCGACAGGACTGGGTTTTGCTCATTTCGGGACGGACCTGCTCGCCAATGCCTTCCATGGCGCGGCGCAGGAGATTTCGAGCGGCAAGGACACGCCTTCCGGCCACTGGGAGATCGCAGGCCTGCCAGTACGCTTCGACTGGGGTTATTTCCCGGATACGGTTCCCGCCTTTCCGGCCGACCTGACCGAGGCGATCATCCGCGAGGGCAAGGTTTCAGGCATCCTCGGCAATTGCCATGCGCCAGGCACCGAGATCATCGAGCGGTTCGGCGAGGACCACATCCGCACGGGCAAGCCGATCTGCTACACGTCGGTCGATTCCGTCCTGCAGATCGCCGCGCATGAGATCCATTTCGGCCTGGAGCGGCTCTATGAATTGTGCCAGGTGGTGCGCCGGCTGGTTGACCCGCTGAGGATCGGACGGGTGATCGCGCGCCCCTTCGTCGGCGAGACGTCAGCCACCTTCGAACGAACCTACAACCGCCACGACTACGCCGTGCCGCCACCCGAAGCGACATTGCTCGACCGGCTGACGGCGCGCGGCAGCCGCGTCATCGCCGTCGGCAAGATCGGCGACATCTTCGCCCATCGCGGGATTTCGCAGGTGCGCAAGGCGGCGGGCAACATGGCCATGTTCGACCAGGCGCTGGGCGCCATGGACGAGGCCGGCGACGGTGACCTCGTGTTCGCCAATTTCGTCGATTTCGACACCGAATTCGGCCATCGCCGCGACGTCGCCGGTTATGCCGCCGCACTCGAGGCCTTCGACCGGCGTCTGCCGGAGGCGTTTGCGAAGCTGAAGCAGGGCGACCTTCTCATCCTGACCGCCGACCACGGCAACGATCCGACCTGGCGCGGCACCGATCATACGCGCGAACGCATTCCGGTCATCGGCACTGGACCCGGCCTCAAAGGCGGCGACATAGGGCTGAGGGCGACATTCGCCGATATCGGCGAGACGGTTGCCGAACATCTGCGGCTGGCGCGCGGCCGTAACGGCACGTCCTTCCACGCCACGATTCGCGGTCATGCCTGAATTGCCCGAAGTCGAGACAGTCCGGCGCGGCCTGCAGCCGGTCATGGAAGGTGCTCATCTGGCCAAGGTCGAGATGAGACGACCCGATCTGCGCTTCCCCTTTCCCGAACGGTTCTCGGAGCGGCTGACAGGCAGGACGGTCACGGCGCTTGGCCGGCGCGCCAAATATCTGACCATGCATATGCAAGGTGGTCCGGTTCTGATCTGCCACCTCGGCATGTCGGGCTCCTTTCGCATCGAGACCGGCGACGACGACGAGACACCGGGCGTGTTCCATCATGAGCGTTCGAAGAGCGCGGCACACGATCATGTCGTGTTCCATGTCGTTTCCGCGGCCGGCGCGCGCTCCCGGGTGATCTTCAACGACCCGCGCCGCTTCGGTTTCATGCTGTTTGCGGAAGAGCCGCCGGAGACGCATCCGATGCTGGGCGGGCTGGGTGTCGAGCCCACCGGCAATGCGCTGGACGGCGGTCTGCTTGCCTCGCTGCTGAAAGGCCGCAGAGCGCCGCTCAAGGCAGCGCTTCTCGACCAGAGGCTGATCGCCGGCTTGGGCAATATATACGTCTCGGAGGCGCTCTGGCGCGCAGGGCTGTCACCCCTGCGCGAGGCAGGCACCATCGCCAAGCCAGGCAAGAAGGCCAGGGAACAAAGCGAAGGCCTCGCCGAGGCAATCCGTTCGGTCGTCGCGGACGCCATCGCGGCCGGCGGGTCTTCACTGCGCGACTATGTGCACACCGATGGGTCGCTGGGCTATTTCCAGCATTCCTTCGCCGTGTACGACCGCGAGGGTGAGCCTTGCCCCAAGCCCGGCTGCCGCGGCCATGTCGAACGTATCGTGCAGAGCGGACGCTCGACCTTCTATTGCCGGACCTGTCAGAGGTAGGCTAGACCGCCGTCGAGCGAGGAGAAGCAGCCCATGGACTATGAGACGATCATCACCGAGACGCGTGGCAAGGTCGGGCTGATCACGCTGAACCGGCCAAAGGCGCTCAATGCGTTGAATTCCCGGATCCTTGCTGAACTCGTCTCGGCCGTGAACGGTTTCTGCGCCGATCCTGGCATCGGCGCCGTGGTTGTTACCGGTTCCGACAAGGCCTTCGCCGCCGGTGCCGACATCAAGGAAATGCAGGCGATCTCCTACGCCGATGCCTACATCCAGGACTTCTTCGTTGGCTGGGAAGAGTTCACGCGGGCACGAAAGCCGATCATCGCGGCGGTGGCCGGCTATGCCCTGGGAGGCGGCTGCGAACTCGCCATGATGTGCGACTTCATTATTGCCGCCGATACGGCCAAATTCGGCCAGCCCGAGATCACGCTCGGTGTCATTCCCGGCATGGGCGGGTCGCAACGCCTGACCCGGTTCGTCGGCAAATCGAAAGCAATGGACATGTGCCTGACGGGACGGATGATGGATGCCGCCGAGGCCGAACGTTCGGGCCTGGTGTCGCGGGTCGTTCCGGCCGCCGAGCTGGTCGAAGAGGCCGTCAAGGCGGCGGCCAAAATCGCGGATTTCTCGCTGCCATCGGTGATGATGGCCAAGGAAGCGGTGAACCGGGCCTATGAGACGACGCTTGCCGAGGGATTGCGCTTCGAACGCCGCCTGTTCCACTCGCTTTTCGCGCTCGAAGACCAGAAGGAAGGGATGGCGGCGTTCGCCGAAAAGCGGAAGCCGAATTTCACCAACCGGTAGGGCGTGGCGGGCCAGCGTCTGAAACCCGTGGCATCGGCAAAAAGAACGCCCGTCGGCGTTGACGCGCCGGAAAAGCTGAACTATAAGCCGCACCAACCGAGGCGGCCCCGTGGCTGCCCGTTTGTTTTTTGCGCCCTGCGGCACGCCGCGTGCGCCGACCAGATCAGAAGAGAGGCATCATGGCCAACACATCCTCGGCCAAAAAGGCAACGCGCAAGATCGCCCGCCGCGCAGCGATCAACAAGAACCGCCGCTCGCGCGTCCGCACCTACGTCCGCCAGGTCGAGGAGGCACTCGCCTCCGGCGACAAGGCCGCCGCACAGGCCGCCTTCAAGGCAGCCGAGCCGGAATTGATGCGCGCCGCAACCAAGGGCGTGATGCACAAGAACACAGCGTCCCGCAAGGTGTCGCGCCTCGCCCAGCGCCTCAAGGTGCTGTCGGCCTGACATCGCCTTTTCAGGACGATCTTCTTCGAACCCGGCCGATCGCGCCGGGTTTTTTCGTTTGCCGGCAAGTACTTAAAAAGAATAGCCGCAGACAGCCCCAAGTGCAGATTCCCCAGTGCGAAATGATTTGCCGGCACATACATGCCCGCTGATGACCGGCACGCTTGAAAAGCGCCGACTGAAAAAACTACGCTCCGCACAAATAGCTATTTTTTTTCAAGCGGTTAGCGACAGTCATCCACAGCTTGTCCACAACGCGCCGAAGAGACGGGAGGACAACTGGCTGTCAAGTGAATTATTTCAGAAAATTTCGCGCCGGCCCGGCTTTTTCATATTCGTCGGAAAAGGGTTTGAATCCCAATGGCTTTGTCAAAATATGCCGCTGCGGCATGGCGCTCCAACCTGCCCGAGGTAACCAGATTCCTTAAAAATCCGTTAGACGTGGCCTTGCCCTATCCACAGCGATTTCGGTAATGTCGATCTATCGAACGGGACGGGCCTCTGGCCCTAACCCAGCCTTACGCGGCCAGCTTAAATTGGCGGGATTTGCGACGTGGATCAAGTCCGCGAACGGGTATGGTTTGCTCTTTTTCGATACGGTAGGGGACTGGCGTAACTAGACATGGCAGGTAGGACGGCGCGCCGGCGCTCTTTCGCCGGACGGCGTTGTATTGCCCTGACATACCCAACGCGGACTGGCTTCCATGGGCCGGCACCGGTTCCCGTCGGATAGTGGGCGACGTTCATTGCCGGCGGCGGCAATGGGGATCGTAGCGAAGACACGGTCGCCGGAAAAGGATGCAGGAGGCGCATCCCCAGCGAAAAACAGGTACAGAAAGGCAAGGAACTCGATCATGCAGAGCGGCATCGAAAGGGAGCTTACGGGCGACCTCCCATTTCCTGGAACTTTGATCGGAGCAAACGAGATGGCGGTCTCCAGCGACGCGGAACAGAAGTTCGACCGGGTCAAGGCCCAGTTGAAGGCGCGCCTGGGAACCGAAGTCTATTCCAGCTGGTTTGGGCGCATGAAGGTCGCGGAAGCGTCCAAGGGCATTGTCCGCATCTCCGTGCCCACCGCATTCCTGCGCTCGTGGATCAACGGCCACTATCATGATCTCATTTCAGAGCTGTGGAAGCACGAGGATCCCGAGCTTCTCAAGATCGAAATCATCGTGCGCACCGCAACCCGTCAGGGGCGCGGCCAGCCCGAACCGGAATTGGCGCCGGCCCGCAAGATGACGCGGCAGACGCAGACGGCGCTGGCCGCCGGCACCGTCAGTCCAAGTAGGGTGGAGCGGTCTCCGATGCCGCGTCCGGGCGTGCCGGTCGAGAGCGAGTTCCGCCACAATGTCCTGGGATCACCGCTTGATCCGCGTTACACGTTCGGCTCCTTCATCGAGGGACCGTCGAACCGCGTTGCCTTCGCCGCCGCCAAGGCCGTGGCGGAATCGCAGTCGAGCGCGGTACGCTTCAACCCGCTTTTCCTGCATGCCACCGTCGGGCTCGGCAAGACGCACCTGCTGCAGGCCATCGCGGCGGAATCGCTGAAGCAGAACCCGAAGTCACGCGTCGTCTACCTCACCGCGGAGTATTTCATGTGGCGCTTCGCCACGGCGATCCGCGACAACAACGCACTGACGCTCAAGGAGCAGTTGCGCGACATCGATCTCTTGATCATCGATGACATGCAATTCCTGCAGGGCAAATCGATCCAGCATGAATTCTGTCATCTGATCAACATGCTGCTCGACAGCGCCAAGCAGGTCGTCGTTGCCGCCGACCGGCCACCGTCGGAGCTGGAATCGCTCGAACCGCGGGTCCGTTCGCGTCTCAATGGCGGCGTCGCGCTCGAAATGTCGGCGCCCGATTTCGCCATGCGGCTCGGCATGCTCAAACTGCGTCTGGCCACGGCAAGGATCGACGATGCATCGCTGGGTATTTCCGAAGAGATCCTCAACCACGTCGCCCGCACCGTGACCGGCAGCGGACGTGAACTGGAGGGCGCCTTCAACCAGCTCCTGTTTCGCCAGTCGTTCGAGCCGCAGATCACCATCGACCGCATCGACGAGATTCTCGGCCACATCTATCGCACGGGCGAGCCGAAGCGGGTCCGCATCGAGGACATCCAGCGCATCGTGGCGCGCCACTACAACGTTTCGAAGACGGAATTGCTGTCCAATCGGCGCACGCGCACCATCGTCAAGCCGCGACAGGTCGCCATGTATCTGTCGAAGGTGATGACGCCGCGCTCGCTGCCGGAAATCGGACGGCGCTTCGGTGGCCGCGATCACACGACGGTGCTGCACGCCGTGCGCAAGATCGAGGACCTTTCCGGCAATGACAACACGCTGGCGCAGGAACTGGAATTGCTGAGAAGGCTGATCAACGACCAGGCCTGACCGGCCAGAAAGCGCCCGCTTGCGGGGTTGGCCAGCTTTATCCCCAGAAAGCCCGCGCAACCGGCCCGAACCGGTGGCGCGGGCTTGCGTTCACTGGTTTTTTCCTGTCAGTTTGCGTAGATTCTGAAGCCTGTTCAGAGCTTTCGCGGGCCGCCGGCAGCCGGAGACCCGTTCATTCATTCAAGCGAGCCTGTTTCGTCATGCGTGTTATCCTGGAACGGTCTAATCTCCTGAAGTCGCTCAACCACGTGCACCGCGTGGTCGAACGGCGCAACACCATACCGATCCTGTCGAACGTGCTTCTCAGCGCGGACGGCGCCAGCCTCGAAATGAAGGCCACCGACCTCGACCTGGAGGTGACGGAAGCGACGCCCGCCAAGGTCGAGCGCGGCGGCGCGACGACGGTCCCCGCGCACCTGCTCTATGACATCGTGCGCAAGCTCTCCGACGGCGCCGAGGTAATGCTGAAGACGGATGAGGACGGCAACGCCATGACGGTGACGTCGGGCCGCTCGAGCTTCCGCCTGCAGTGCCTGCCGCAATCCGATTTTCCCGAGCTTTCGGCCGGATCCTTCTCGCACATCTTCCGCCTCGATGCGGTAGCGCTGAAGGGCCTGATCGAGAAGACGCAGTTCGCCATCTCCACCGAGGAGACACGCTACTATCTCAACGGCATCTACCTGCACACGCATGAAGTCGGCGGCAAGCTGAAGCTGCGCTCGGTGGCAACCGACGGCCATCGGCTGGCGCGCGCCGAGATTGACGCGCCGGCCGGCTCCGAGGGCATGCCGGGCATCATCATTCCGCGCAAAACAGTGAGCGAGTTGCAGAAACTGGTCGACGATCCGGATGTCGCCGTGACCACCGAACTGTCCGACACCAAAATCCGCTTCACCATCGGCAGCGTCGTCCTCACCTCGAAGCTGATCGACGGCACCTTCCCGGACTATCAGCGGGTCATTCCGACCGGCAACGACAAGAAGCTGATCCTCGACCGCCAAAGCTTCGCCGCCGCGGTCGACCGGGTCTCGACCATCTCTTCCGAACGCGGCCGCGCGGTGAAGCTCTCGATCAGCGAAGGCCAGGTGACGCTTGCGGTCAACAATCCGGATTCAGGCAGCGCCACGGAAGAACTGGCGGCCGACTATTCGGCCGACCCGATCGAGATCGGCTTCAACGCCAAATACCTGCTCGATGTCGCCGCGCAATTGACCGGCACGGAGGCCAAATTCATGTTGGCCGATGCCGGTTCGCCGACGCTGATCCACGACATGGCCGATGAGACCGCGCTTTACGTGCTGATGCCGATGCGGGTATAGCCGGCGCGGCGTCGCTGGCGATACGACTAGGCCTTGGTTGCGGCGACTTCTACAGGCGGATAGCGGTTGCCGGCACAAACCCACATAAGTAAGCTCACGCTTACCAATTTTCGCAACTATGCGACCCTTGCGATAGATGTCGCGCCGGGCGCCGTGGTCTTTTCCGGCGACAATGGTGCCGGTAAGACCAATCTCCTCGAAGCGATCTCCTTTTTGACACCGGGACGCGGCTTGCGCCGCGCAGCCTACGGGGATGTGGCCCGTGAGGGTGGCGATGGCGGTTTTGCCCTGCATGCACGGCTCGACGGACCTGAAGGCGAGGTCGAGATCGGTACAGGCATTTCCGGGGGCGACACCGCGGAGAGCGGCAGGCGGGTGCGTATAAATGGAGCCGCGGCGCGGGCCGAGGACATGCTGGAATGGCTGCGGGTCGTGTGGCTGACGCCGGCGATGGATTCGCTGTTCACCGGGCCAGCCGCGGATCGCCGGCGCTTTCTCGACCGGCTGGTGCTAGCGATCGATCCCGGCCATGGCCAGCGCGCACTCGATTACGAGAAGGCGATGCGAGGCCGTAACCGCTTGCTGACGGAAGGCTCGCGGGATGCCAGCTGGTTCGAGGCGATAGAGACGCAGATGGCCGAGACCGGCGTGGCGATAGCGGCCGCGCGCGCCGAGTTGGTGCGCCTGCTGGTGGCCATGATCGACAGGCTGCCCGACACCGGACCGTTTCCGCGGGCCGATATCGGCCTTTCGGGTGAATTGGAGGCCGAGATTGCCGGTGCGCCGGCGGTCGATGTCGAGGAGCGGTTCCGACGGGCGCTTGCCGATGGCCGCGACCGCGACCGCGCCGCCGGACGTACCCTCGAGGGCCCGCACCGCTCGGACCTCATGGTCCGGCACCGGCCCAAGGCAATGCCGGCCGAACTCTGCTCGACCGGCGAACAGAAGGCGTTGCTGGTCGGCATCGTGCTGTCGCATGCCCGGCTGACCGGCGAAATGTCCGGCCTGACGCCGATCCTGCTGCTCGACGAGATCGCGGCGCACCTCGATGGCGGCCGGCGCGCGGCACTGTTCTCGATCCTGGAAGACCTGAACTGCCAGGCTTTCATGACGGGTACCGATGCGGCGCTGTTTTCCAGCCTGCATGGCCGCGCTCAGTTCCTGACGGTCGACCATGGCACGGTTGGGCCAACCGAAGACCCCTGACAAGATTTTTCGGCCGCTATATGGTCCTGACATGACTACCGCCCTCACCGCCGACGAGATCGAACGCTATGCCCGCCACATCGTGCTGCCCGAGGTCGGCGGCGCTGGCCAGCAGAAGCTCAAGCAGGCGCGGGTGCTGGTGATCGGCGCTGGCGGGCTCGGGGCGCCGGTGCTTGAATATCTCGCCGCGGCCGGTGTCGGCACGCTCGGCATTGTCGACGACGACACTGTTTCGCTCTCCAACCTACAACGGCAGGTCATTCACGGCACCGATACGGTCGGCATGCTGAAAACCCAGAGCGCCGGCGCTGCGATCGCCCGCATCAATCCCAACATATCGGTCGAAACGCACACATTCCGGCTCACCGCGGAAAACGCCCCTGCCCTCGTCGCCAAGTACGATATCGTCGTCGACGGGTCCGACAATTTCGAGACGCGTTATGTGGTTGCCGATGCCTGCGCCAGCGAAGGGAAGCCGCTGGTGCATGCGGCCGTCGGACGTTTCGATGGCTCGGTCACCGTGTTGAAGCCTTTCGAGGACGGCAGGGACGGCAAGCCGAACCCGAGCTATCGGGATCTGTTTCCCGAAGCCCCGCCGCCGGGCCTGGTGCCGTCCTGTGCGGAGGCCGGAGTGCTCGGCGCGCTGACCGGCGTCGTCGGCACCCTGCAGGCAATGGAGGCGATCAAACTGGTCACCGGCATAGGCGAGCCGCTGATCGGCCGGCTGCTGCTTTACGATGCGCTCGCCGCCCGCTTCGAGACCATCCGCTACAAAAGACGCTGATCTTGGAACAACCCCCTGTTTCGATCACGCAAATCCCCGCCGATTTCGGCCGCTGGGGTGATGTGCTTGCCCTGATCATGCATGCCTTCGCCTTCATGGACGGCATCATCGACCCGCCGTCGTCGGCTCACCTGCTCACAGTCGAAGCACTGCGCGCCAAAGCCTTGCGGGAGACAGGCTTTCTGGCGCTCGACGGCGACAGGATCGTGGGCTGCGTTTTTGCTCTCGAAAAGGCCGAGGGTCTTTATGTCGGCAAGCTCGCCGTCGCCCCGGACCGGCAGGGGCAAGGCATTGGCCGGCGGCTGATGCAAGCGGCCGAAGATCTGGCCCGCAGCCGCGGCAAGGCCGACATCGAACTGGAGACGAGGATCGAACTGGCCGCAAATCATGCCGCCTTTGCCCGGCTCGGCTTTCGCGAAACCGAACGGACGGTGCATGAGGGCTATGACAGGCCGACGTCCATCACCATGCGCAAGACCATTTCGTAAGCTTCGGTTTATGAGAGCCGGCGCCTGGAAGGTTTTCAGGTCCTGAGCGGCAGCACGCGGTCCGGCGGGCGATGGCCATCGACGAAGGCGCGGATATTGATGATGACCTTCTCGCCCATGTCGATGCGGCCCTCGAGCGTGGCCGAGCCCATATGCGGCAGAAGCACGACCTTGTTCCTGGCGGCCAGCTTCAAGAGCTTGCTGTTCAGGGCCGGTTCGTGCTCGTAAACGTCCAGGCCGGCGCCGGCGATCTTGCCGTCCTGGATCAGCTTGACCAGCGCTTCTTCGTCGATGATGTCGCCGCGGGCAGTGTTGACGATATAGGCGGTGGGCTGCAGCAACGCGAGCCGCCGCGCCGACAGAAGATGAAAGGTAGCGGGTGTCGAGGGACAATTCACCGAGATGATGTCCATGCGGGCCAGCATCTGGTCGAGACTTTCCCAATAGGTCGCCTCCAGCCCATCCTCGACCGCCGGCAGCACACGATGCCGGTTGTGATAGTGAATGGACAGGCCGAAAGCCTTGGCTCGCCTGGCAACGGCGGTGCCGATGCGGCCCATGCCGACAATGCCGAGCCGCTTGCCCCAGATGCGCCGGCCAAGCATCCAGGTCGGCGACCAGCCGGCCCATTTCTTGTCGCCCGTGAGCACACTGGCGCCTTCCGCCAGCCGGCGCGGCACCGCCAGCATCAACGCCATGGTCATATCGGCGGTATCTTCGGTGAGCACGTTGGGCGTGTTGGTGACGGTGATGCCCCTCTTGGCCGCCGCCGCCACGTCGATCTTGTCGACGCCGTTGCCGAAATTGGCGATCAGCTTGAGATTGTCGCCGGCCTGGGCAATCAGTGCGGCGTCGATCTGGTCGGTCACGGTCGGCACCAGCACGTCGGCTTCCTTGACCGCGGCGACCAGTTCCGGCTGCGTCATCGGCCTGTCCTCGACGTTCAGCCTTGCGTCGAACAGCTCGCGCATGCGGGTCTCGACCGGGTCGGGCAGCTTTCGCGTGATGACCACGAGAGGCTTCTTTTTGCCTACCATTGTTTCCCTCGTTGAGACCTCTTTAACCAAGACAGGCGAAACTGAAAGCCGGTCGCGGTAGCCGATTTACCCATGTAACAAGCGGTGCCGCCGAAGACAAAGAAAAAGGGGTGCCGCAGCCATCGGGCCGGTGCCGAAAGGAACGAAAGTGTCTGGTTTCGCGTCGCTTCGCCTGGCCCTCAGCGCAGCATTTCTCGGCGCTCTTCTCTATTCTCCGCTTGCCGGCGCGCAAAGCGCGGCCGCTCCCGCCCAGAGCGCCATCACGCTCGGACCGAGCGGCCTGCCGCTGCCGCGATTCGTCAGCCTGAAATCCGGCCGCGTCAACTCGCGTGTCGGCCCCGGCGCCAACTATTCGGTCGACTGGATGTATATGAAGGCTGGCCTGCCCATGGAAATCATCCAGGAATTCGATACGTGGCGGCGCGTGCGCGACGCCGACGGCTCGGAAGGATGGATCAACCAGTCGCTGCTTTCGGGCCGACGTACCGCAATCGTCGCTCCCTGGCAGCGCGGCAAGGGCGGCCAGATCAACCTTCTCAAGAGCCCCGAAAAGGATGCCAGAGTGGTGGCGATCATAGAACCCGGCGTCATGGGCACGATCAAAGCCTGCGACGGCCAGTGGTGCGAGATGACCTTCGACGGCCACACCGGCTGGCTTGCCCAGTCGGTCGTCTGGGGCGCTTATCCGGGCGAGCGGGTCAAGGACTGAACGTTTCGCTTTTGCGCCCGATACGGCCGAGATGGGTATCCTGAAATCCTGTTGACAGCTTCAGGCCGTAGCCCAGCGCGCGGTCGATCGCGATATGCGCGATCCAGATCAGTGCGACGGCGTTGCCGACCGCACTGCCGGCGAGGTGCCCGGCAAGCAACACAAGCACCGGTACGATCAGAATGTGCAAGGCGTTGTAGGCAATGGCGCCGACGCGTGGGCCGCCGAGATAACCCAGCATCGACAGGTCCGGCGCCAGGATGAGCAACGCGAAGAGCCACCAGGAAACGCCTGTCGCGCCATAGAAGACGATCGCGGCAGCCGCCGCGACGGCCCATTCGAGCCGGACTATCCAATCGAGGAATTTCATCCCAGACCGCTTATTCCGGCCTTGCCGATCATTCCGGACGCTTGGGACGCAGCCTCACCACGATATCGACATTGGCGATCTCCATGCCTTCGGGTGGCTCCGGCAGATTGGTGACGGTTACCGGGCCGTTGGCGATGTCGAAAATCCTGTTTTCGCCTTCGATGTAGAAATGGTGGTGGTCGGAGGTGTTGGTGTCGAAGTAGGTCTTGGAACCTTCGACGGCGAGAATGCGCAGCAGCCCCGCCTGGGTAAACTGGTGAAGCGCGTTGTAGACGGTGGCCAGCGATACCGGCACGCCGGCGGCCTGCGCCTCCTCATGCAGTTCCTCAGCCGACAAATGGCGGTCGCCCTTGGCGAAAAGCAGGTCGGCCAGCGCAATGCGCTGACGGGTCGGCCTCAGGCCGGCTTCACGTACCCGCTTGTCCACAGCGACATTTTCCTTCCGGCAGCCCCGGTCCATCTGGTCTTCCAAGCTCGCAGTCCCGCTTCAAGACACGCCCAGAATGGCAAAAAAATGAATGTCTGCCGGAACCGGACCCCTGTTGACATATATTCTGTCGCCCGAATGCGATCAATAGCGCGCATTGACCCGGGCAGACTGGCGGGTTAAGCGCAAACGCCGGTTTCCGGCCTGAAACAGATTGTGTTAGGACACCAACGACAAGGGCGCGCTACCGCCCGGACGATATGGGGACGAAATTGATGGCGGGTTCGAAATCCAGCTACGACTACGAAGAATTGCTGGCCTGCGCTCGTGGCGAGCTGTTCGGAGAGGGCAATGCCCAGTTGCCCTACCCGCCGATGCTGATGTTCGACCGTATCACCGAGGTCAGCGAGACCGGCGGCGCCTTCGACAAGGGTTTCATTCGCGCGGAATTCGATATCAATCCCGACCTGTGGTTCTTTGCCTGCCATTTCATCGGCAATCCGATCATGCCGGGCTGTCTGGGCCTTGACGCCCTGTGGCAATTGACCGGCTTCTATCTCGGCTGGCTTGGTGAACCCGGCAAGGGAATGGCGCTGTCGACCGGAGAGGTCAAGTTCAAGGGCATGGTCACGCCATCGGTCAAGAAGGTCGAGTACGGCGTTGATTTCAAGCGTGTGATGCGCGGCCGGCTGGTGCTCGGCATCGCCGATGGCTGGATGAAGGCGGATGGCGAGCCCATATATGCGGCGACGGACCTGAAGGTCGGTCTGTCCAAGCAGTCGGCGGTCGCTTGACCGCAGCCCTGGCCCGCGCATTGGCCAGCATCCCTGGAAGGAGTTGCGAATGAGACGTGTCGTAGTCACAGGCCTCGGCATCGTGTCGTCGATCGGCAACAATGCCAACGAGGTGCAGACCTCGCTGCATGACGCCAGATCCGGCATCAGCTTTTCCGACTCCTTTGCCGAACATGGCTTCCGGTGCCAGGTCTGGGGCGCGCCGACGCTCGATCCTTCGGCGATGATCGACCGCCGCGCGATGCGATTCCTGAGCCAGGGCGCGGCGTGGAATCACGTCGCCATGGACCAGGCGATCGCGGATGCCGGCCTCGACGAGAGCGACATCACCAACGAGCGCACCGGCATCGTCATGGGTTCGGGCGGCCCCTCCACGCGCACCATCGTCGAGGCGGCCGAAACCACGCTCAAGAACGGCAGCCCCAAGCGCATCGGTCCCTTCGCGGTGCCGAAGGCGATGTCGTCGACGGCCTCGGCAACCTTGGCCACATGGTTCAAGATCCATGGCGTCAACTATTCGATCTCCTCGGCCTGCTCGACCTCGGCGCATTGCATCGGCAATGGCTACGAGCTGATCCAGTGGGGCAAGCAGGACATGGTCTTTGCCGGCGGCCACGAGGATCTTGACTGGACGATGTCGGACTTGTTCGACGCCATGGGCGCCATGTCGTCGAAGTTCAACGACAGGGCCTCGACCGCATCGCGCGCCTATGACGCCAATCGCGACGGCTTCGTCATAGCCGGCGGCGCCGGCGTGCTGGTGCTGGAAGAGCTGGAGCACGCCAAGGCGCGCGGCGCCAAGATCTATGCCGAGATCGTCGGCTACGGAGCCACTTCGGACGGTTTCGACATGGTTGCGCCCTCGGGCGAAGGCGCGGTCCGCTGCATGCGCCAGGCGCTGGCGACGGTTTCCACGCCGGTCGACTACATCAACACGCACGGCACCTCGACGCCGGTCGGCGATTCCAAGGAAATGGGCGCAATCCGTGAAGTGTTCGGCGAGAAGATGCCGTTCATCACGTCGACGAAGTCGCTGACCGGCCATTCTCTGGGCGCGGCGGGCGTGCAGGAATCCATCTATTCGATCCTGATGATGCAAGGCGGCTTCATCGGCGAAAGCGCCCATATCGAGACGCTCGATCCGGAATTCGAGGGCATGCCGATCGTACGCAAGCGCATCGACAACGCAGGGATCGACACCGTTCTGTCGAACTCCTTCGGTTTCGGCGGCACCAACGCGACGCTCGTTTTCCAGCGCTACTCCGCATAAGGCCAAGTTTTTCATATAAGGATTGGCGGCCATGGACGGACTGATGAAGGGCAAGCGCGGGCTTGTCATGGGTGTTGCCAACGATCATTCGATCGCCTGGGGCATTGCCAGGAAATTGTCCGAACAGGGGGCGGAACTGGCCTTCACCTACCAGGGCGAGGCTTTTGGCCGCCGGGTCAAGCCGCTCGCCGACAAGCTCGGCGCTTCGCTGGTCGTTCCCTGCGACGTCGAGGACAGCGCTTCGGTCGCCGCCACGTTCGAGACGCTTGGCAAGGCGTGGGGCGGACTGGACTTCGTCGTCCATGCCATCGGCTTTTCCGACAAGAACGAGTTGAAAGGCCTCTATGCCGATACCAGCCGGGACAATTTCGTCCGCACCATGGTGATCTCCTGCTATTCCTTCACCGAGGTGGCGCGCAATGCCGCGCCCCTGATGACCGCCGGCGGCTCGATGATCACGCTGACCTATGCCGGCTCGGTCCGCGTCATGCCGAACTATAATGTCATGGGCGTCGCCAAGGCCGGCCTGGAGGCCAGCGTGCGCTATCTCGCCAACGACTACGGTCCGCGCGGCATCCGGGTCAACGGCATCTCGGCCGGTCCGGTGCGTACACTGGCCGGCGCCGGCATTTCGGACGCCCGCCACATGTTCTCCTACCAGCAACGAAACTCGCCGCTGCGCCGGACGGTGACGATCGACGAGGTCGGCGGCTCCGCGCTGTATCTCCTGTCCGACCTTGCTTCCGGCGTCACAGGCGAAATCCACTATGTCGATTCCGGCTACCATATCGTGTCGATGCCGACCCTCGACGAGTTGAAGCAGACGGATGGCGGCCGCGACTGACGGCGGCCCCGGTCACGCGGGTCTTTTGCCAGTAAAGAAAATAATCCTCTCCAGTAAAATTGGATTCATTCGCGGAAACTCATTTTAAGAAGTTTTCCGCTATAAAGCTTCCCATCTGGGGACCTTTTCATGCCTGCCGCCATCAACCCGAAGCGAACACCCGTGTTCCGACTGCTCACGATAGCAAGTTCGGGCATTGGCAGTTTCGTCATCGGAATCTGGGGGCTGAAGCACGGTCTCGGCGACGGATTTGCCGGCATTTCGGCTGATATGATGGTGTCGATCATGGCCGCGCTTTGTGCGCTGGCCGCATCGGTGGCGGCAATGTCCTTCTTTGCTGGTGTCGATGAATCAGCGGATTTCGTCTTCAACGAAACCCATTTCGACAAGCTGACCGGACTGCTGGCCCGCCCGGCGATGGTCGGCAAGATCGCCGAGGCGGCATGCGCGACAAGCCGCACCGGGGAACCGATGTTCCTGATCGACATCGACATCGACCGGTTCAAGCAGATCAACGATGCAATCGGCTACACTCACGGTGACGAACTGATCCGCGCCTTCACCAAGCGGCTGCGCGACTGCGTGCCGGCGCGCGCACTGATCGGGCGGATCGGGGCCGGCGAGTTCGCGGTGCTGCTTCCCGATCACCAGATCCAGGGGACCCTGGAAAGCATGGTCGAGAGGCTCATCGACGAGATGATGGAGCCGTATGAACTCAGCACCCACCAGCAATCGGTGAGCCTGTCGGTGGGCATCGTGGCGATGCCCAAGGATGGGATCGATCCGGTCCTCATCCTGCGCCGTTCCAACCTGGCGCTGCAGAATGCGCGCGCCAGCGGGGTTGGCAACTGGTCGGTCTTCAACAGCGATATGGGGCGGGTGGCCGACCATCGCCAATGGGTCGAGTCCGAACTGCACAATGCGTTCGAGCGCGGCGATTTCGACCTGCATTATCAGCCGCAGCTCGACCTTCCGACCGGCCGCATCGTCGGCTACGAGGCGTTGATCCGGTGGCAGCATCCCGAACGCGGCATGATCCCTCCGATGGAGTTTATCCAGATCGCCGAAGAGACCGGCATGATCAATCCGATCGGCGAATGGGTGCTGCGCAAGGCCTGCAGCGATGCCCGCCATCTGCCGGACGACTGTTTCGTCGCCGTCAACATCTCGCCGGTCCAGTTCATGACCAAGGATTTCGTCGGGCTTGTGCGCGACACGATGCGGAGCACCGGCATCAAGCCGTCACGGCTGGAACTGGAAGTCACCGAGACGGCGATGATGCAGGACCGCGACCGCGCGGCCGCCATCCTGAAAGAACTCGCCGAGATGGGGATCTCGGTCGCTGTCGATGATTTCGGCACCGGCTATTCCAACCTCAGCTATCTGATCGACTTCTCGTTCGGCAAGCTGAAGATCGACCGCTCCTTCGTCAGCCGTATCGATACCGATGCGAGCTCCGGCGCGGTCGTGTCGACCATTGTCGGGCTTTCCCGGGCGCTTGGCGTCAGCATCATTGCCGAGGGTGTCGAGACCGAGAACCAGGCGACACTGCTGCGGGCAGCTGGTTGCGAAGTGGTGCAGGGCTATCTGTTCGGCCGGCCGGCGCCGCTCAAATTCAGCGCTGGTGACAGGCACGCCACCGACGAAGTCCGGCGCGTCGCCAATCTACACTGACCTACAACATGTCGCGGCAATAGGATTCGCCCGACCTGCTGTAAGCTTCCGATTTATGGATGGCGTTGTCCCCAAACCGATGACACTTCCGGGCGACACGCATTAAATGCATCGCATCAGCGCCGTGCGAAAAACACCTTGAACATGCCGTCGCGGGCAAGCTCGGCGTGGCTGGCAAAGGCGGCCGACAGCACCGGCTCGTAGGGAAGCTGGCGGTTGGCGACCATGAACAGGCGCCCACCGGGCTTCAAGGCCTTGGCCGCGGCGCGGATCATGCCGACGCCGATCTCGGGCTCGGCCGCACGGCTGCGGTGGAAGGGTGGGTTCATTGCGATGACGTCGTAGCGGCGCTCGACAGGCTCGGCCAGCAGATCCGTCCAGAAGAAGCCCTGCGCCACGGTGTTGGCAAGGTTGCCCCTGGCGGCCTCCAGCGCATCGAAATCGGCTTCGTAAAGATCGAGGGCCGACAAGCCCGGACAGCGGGCAGCCATCTCGGCCGCCACATAGCCCCAGCCGGCGCAGAAATCGGCCGCGGTGCCACGCAAATCACCGGGCAGATTGTCGACCAGCAGTTTCGAACCGGCATCGACGCGGTCGAAGGAGAACATGCCGGGTGCGGTGCGGAACCGGTCCTCAACAAGCAAGGCGGGATTGGCGGCGCGAAGCGCGGCGGCGGCTTGCACATCAACCGGACGACGCAGCCAGAAGGCAATACCGTGATATTTTGGCATGTGGCTATCAAGCAGAACAAGATCGCCGACGCGCTTGCGCAGGCTTGCGATGCCATCCTCCTTGCCACCTGCAATGACGATCAATCCGCCCTCCGCCACCCGCTCGAGAGCCTCGGCGATGCGCAATTCGTTCTCG
The DNA here is from genome assembly GCF_020164695.1 of Mesorhizobium sp. ESP6-5. Lineage (NCBI taxonomy): Bacteria > Pseudomonadati > Pseudomonadota > Alphaproteobacteria > Hyphomicrobiales > Phyllobacteriaceae > Mesorhizobium > Mesorhizobium sp. ESP6-5. The sequence continues at coordinate 378,104 of NZ_JAIUGR010000003.1, read as the reverse complement.
CCGCGATGGCGGCCGGCGAGCACAAGCACTGCATCGAAATCCTCACCAGCCGATCGCGGCGTGACCGTGACGCCAGCTGCCTGCAACGCGCGAAAATACGGCCGAAAGCCCTGTACGAGATGCAGCGTAGCCTCGAAACCCGGTGGCAAGCGCAGGCCGGGTTCGGCGCCAAGGAAGAGGATGCGCTCGCCCCTGCCCGGCGGGGAAAGAGCCCCGGCCTCGAACGGGTGAAAAAGCGTCTTCAACGCTTCAGCGGACATAGCCGTGCTCCATAAACAAAAACGGGCGCGACATAAGCCGCGCCCGCTTCGATTTTCCGTCAGATGCCTCAGGCGGCGTTTTCTTCGCCTTCGGTCTTCTTGTCGCGAGCGATTTCCTTGCCGGTGGCCTGGTCGACGACCTTCATCGACAGGCGGACCTTGCCGCGCTCGTCGAAGCCCATCAGCTTGACCCAGACCTTGTCGCCTTCCTTGACGACGTCCGAGGTCTTGGCGACCCGGTCGTTGGCAAGCTGCGAGATGTGGACGAGGCCGTCACGCGGACCGAAGAAGTTGACGAAGGCGCCGAAGTCGGCGGTCTTGACGACCGTGCCTTCGTAGATCTCGCCGACTTCCGGCTCGGCGACGATGGTGTGGATCCACTTCTTCGCCGCCTCGATCTCCTTGGCGTTCGACGAAGCGATCTTGACCGTGCCGTCGTCCTCGATGTTGATCTTGGCGCCGGTCTTCTCGACGATCTCGCGGATGACCTTGCCGCCCGAACCGATGACGTCGCGGATCTTGTCGGTCGGGATGTGCATGACCTCGATGCGCGGCGCGAACTCGCCGAGTTCAGGGCGGGCGCCGGTCAGGGCATGGGACATCTCGCCGAGGATATGCAGGCGACCGTCCTTGGCCTGGCCAAGGGCGATCTTCATGATCTCCTCGGTGATGCCGTCGATCTTGATGTCCATCTGCAGCGAGGTGATGCCGCCTTCGGTGCCGGCAACCTTGAAGTCCATGTCGCCGAGGTGATCCTCGTCGCCCAAGATGTCGGAGAGCACGGCGAAGCGCTCGCCTTCCTTGATCAGGCCCATGGCGATACCGGCCACCGGCTTGGCCAGCGGCACGCCGGCATCCATCAGCGCCAGCGAGGTGCCGCAGACGGTAGCCATCGAGGACGAGCCGTTGGACTCGGTGATCTCCGAGACGACGCGCAGCGTGTAGGGGAACTGGTCGGCGGAGGGCAGCATCGGACGGATGGCGCGCCAGGCGAGCTTGCCATGGCCGATTTCGCGGCGGCCCGGCGAACCCATGCGGCCGGTCTCACCGACGGAGTAGGGAGGGAAGTTGTAGTGAAGGAGGAATTTCTCCTTGTACATGCCGGTCAGGGAATCGACGTACTGCTCATCCTCGCCGGTGCCGAGCGTGGCAACCACGAGCGCCTGGGTCTCGCCGCGGGTGAACAGCGCCGAACCATGGGTGCGCGGCAGGACGCCGACTTCGGAGACGATCTTGCGAACCGTGCTCAAGTCGCGGCCATCGATGCGCGCGCCGGTGTCGAGGATGTTCCAGCGAACGACCTTCGCCTGCAATTCCTTGAATACCGAGCCGATCTGTTCGGAGGTGTACTTTGCGTCCTCGCCTTCAGCCGGGGCAAACGCGGCCTTGACCTTCGCCTTGACAGCGTCGACGGCGGCGTAGCGCTTCTGCTTGTCGACGTTCTTGTAGGCATTGCTGAGCTCGTCGCCGACGATCTTCAGCATCTCGGCCTCAAGCGCGGAATAATCCGGCGCGGTGAAGTCGCGCGGCTCCTTGGCGGCAACTTCCGCCAGCTTGATGATGGCGTCGATGACCGGCTGGAAACCCTTGTGGCCGAACATGACAGCGCCGAGCATCAGCTCTTCGCCGAGTTCCTTGGCTTCCGACTCGACCATCAGCACGGCATCGGTGGTGCCGGCGACGATGAGGTCGAGCTTGGACTCCTGCATCTCGTCGACATGCGGGTTCAGCACATATTCGCCATTGATGTAGCCGACGCGCGCGCCGCCGATCGGGCCCATGAAGGGAACGCCCGACAGGGTCAGGGCCGCCGAGGTGGCGACGATCGACAGGATGTCCGGGTCATTTTCGAGATCGTGCTGGACGACGGTGACGACGATCTGCGTGTCGTTCTTGTAGCCGGCGGCGAAGAGCGGGCGGATCGGGCGGTCGATGAGACGGGAAACCAGCGTTTCCTTCTCGCTCGGACGGCCTTCGCGCTTGAAATAGCCGCCCGGGATCTTGCCGGCGGCATAGGTCTTTTCCTGGTAATTGACGGTCAGCGGAAAGAAGTCGAGACCGGGCTTGGGCTCCTTCATCGAAACGACGGTGGCGAGAACCTTGGTCTCGCCGTAGGTGGCGAGCACCGCGCCGTCGGCCTGGCGCGCGATCTTGCCGGTCTCCAGGATGAGCGGACGACCGCCCCATTCGATTTCCACTTTGTGGTGATTGAACATGTCTTGTCCTTAATAAGCGGAAAGGGCCGCGCCGTTTCACGGTGCGCGGATGCCCTTTGCCTGGCTTCCTTTCTCGGGCAGCCACGGGCAAGACAACGGGAAGCTCGGGTGATTTAGGCGCGACAAGCGCGCGCGAGCGTCCTGCAATCCTGCCCCATGACCGTCCATGGGCGGTTTCGAACGGCCCTTTGCACGCTCGAAACCGGGTCTGGCCAGCCTGTGCGACTGGCAGAATGCGCGACCGGCGGGCTCTCCGAAGAAAGCCCGCCGGTCAATTCGTCAACGGCGCAGACCGAGCTTCTCGATCAGTGTCTGATAGCGCGAGTCGTCCTTGCGCTTGAGATAATCAAGCAGGCTGCGGCGCTGGGACACGAGAGCGAGCAGACCACGGCGGGAATGGTTATCCTTCTTGTGGTCCTTGAAATGGTCGGTCAGGTTCTTGATGCGCTCGGAAAGGATGGCCACCTGGACTTCCGGAGACCCGGTATCGCCCTTGGCGGTTGCGAATTCACCCATCAATTCCTGTTTGCGCTCGGCAGTAATCGACATCGTGTTTTTCCTTATCTGTTTGAGGAAACGGGTCGCCCACAGCCGGGATGTCGTCCAGCAGGGGCCGTGCATGCAAAGCGTCAAGGCGCTATGCTGCGGCGCATATAGTGCAATTCCCAGAAAAACACCAGCCCAATTCACAAGCCGGCTTTTGAGGCTCAAATGACAGGTTTAAACCCGGTCAAAGCCATTTCTTCCATTTGAAGAATGCAATCAGCCCGACAGCGACGGCAGCCATGAACAGCAGAGACAAGGGATAGCCGTAGTACGCCTTCAGCTCCGGCATATTCCATGGCGAGCTGGCGGGGTCGAAGTTCATGCCCCAGATGCCGACCAGGAAGGTGAGCGGCATGAAGATGACCGAAACGATGGTGAGATAGGAGATGACGTCGTTGGTGCGGGCCTGGCTCAGCGACAGATGCATTTCGATCAGGCCGGTCAGCATGTCGCGCTGGGTCTCGACCAGCTCGATCAGCCTGAGCGAATGGTCGAGCGTATCGTTGAGGAAGACCTTGGTCTCGGCTGTGACATAGGCCACGTCGTTGCGGATCAGCGTTGCCAGCGCATCGCGCATGGGCCACAGCACGCCTTTCAAAACATTGGCATCGCGCCGCAATTCGTGCAGCTGCCGCATCTGGTGCTTGTGCGTCGAATGCAGCATCTGGTCCTCAATGCTGTCGACCAGGTCGCCGGCAGCCTCGATCGGCGGAAAATAGCTGTCGACGATGGCGTCGATCAGCGCATAGGCGAGATAGTCGGCGCCGCGCGTGCGCAACCGGTTCGGGGCCGAACTCTCAATGCGCTTGCGCACCGGATCGAACGGATCGCCCTCGCGCTCCTGGAAGGTGACGACGAAGTTCTGGCCGAGGAAGAGAGCGATCTGCTCGTAGCGATGCGACGTGACATCGTCGATCATGCGCATGACGACGAAGGCGTGGTCCTCGAAGAAGTCGACTTTCGGCCGCTGGCCGGTGTTGACGACGTCCTCCAGCGCCAGCGGATGCAGGCTGAAGATGCGGCCGATCTCCTCGATCAATTGGATGTTGGCAAGGCCGGTGCAGTCGAGCCAGATGACGGACCATTTCCGGCAACTGACCTCGACATCGTCGATGCTGGCGTTCTCGATGGTCTTGAACTTCTGCGGCGAGATCAAGGTCAGCCGCAGTTCGGAGCGCCGCGCCGCCGGATCGGCGATCAGCGTGCCGGGCGAGGCGCCAACCGGAGGCCGTCTCGTCTTCACCGGCGCCCGTTTTTTCACCACCTCGGCCTTTGCCATGCCACCACCCGTCGAACCTGCTTGTCCTATACCGCCATGGCGATCAGACCGATCACCCGGCAAAGACCCGCTTGGGCTTGAACATGCCTTGCTCGATAGCGCCGATGGCGACGAGCTTGCCGCGCGCCGTCGCACAGGCTTCTTCCGCCTCCACCGGCGCGTCACGGCCACGAATGATGACCGGATTGCCGAGGCGGATCTTGGTCGCGGCATCGTCGCTGATCGCGATCTGCGGCAGGCAGTCGAGCGCCGCCGAGGTGTCGACGAGAAGCCCGTCGATGGCGCCGAAATCGATAGGCATCTCCACTGCGTCCGCGGCATCTGCCTCCGGATCCGGTTTATCGTCACCTTGCGCGCCGAAGCGCGCGGCCTCGAGTTCGGCGATGGTGACGAAGTCCTCTGGCGTAAACGGCTCGACCTCGACCCGGCGCAGTTCGCTGATATGGCCGAAGCAGCCGAGGTCGCGGCCCATGTCGCGGGCCAGCGAACGCACATAAGTGCCCTTGCCGCATTCGACCTCGAAAATCGTCTGGTCCGGCTTGTGCTCGACAATGTCGAGCCGGCCGATCTCGATCTCGCGCGGCGGTATGTCGACCGTCTCGCCTTCGCGGGCGAGGTCGTAGGCGCGTTCACCCGCAATCTTGATCGCGGAAAATTGCGGTGGCGTCTGCATAATGACGCCGGTGTATTTCGGCAGCAACACCCGGATATCGGCTTCCGATGGACGCTGATCGGCCTCTTTCGTCACCGGACCTTCGAGGTCATCGGTCGACCGCTCCTGTCCCCAGGCAACGGTGAAACGGTAAATCTTGGCGCCGTCCTGCACGTAGGGCACGGTCTTGGTGGCCTCGCCGAGCGCGATCGGCAGCATGCCGGAGGCAAGAGGGTCGAGCGTGCCGGCATGGCCGGCCTTTTCGGCCTGGAACAGCCATTTGATCTTGGAGACGGCCTCGGTCGAGCCCATACCGACCGGCTTGTCCAGCACCACCCAGCCGGAGACCGGCCGGCCCTTCTTCTTGCCGCGACGCCCCATTATTCTTCTTCCTTGTTGTCGTCGCTATCCAGGTCGCGTGCCACTTCGGGTGACTTCAGCAGGTCGTTGATCCTGGCGAAATTGTCGAAGGACGTATCCAGCCGGAAACGGAACTCCGGCATGTACTTCATCTGCCGGAGCGCGCCGGAGACGCGGCCGCGCACGAACTTGGCATGCTTGTTCAGCGCTTCGATCACCGCGTCGGTATCCTTTGCGCCGAGCGGAGAAACGAAGGCTGTGGCGATCTTGAGATCCGGCGACATCCGCACTTCCGACACCGAAACGACGGTATTTTCAATCAACGGGTCGATGATGTCCCCGCGCTGCAGGGTTTCCGAGAGCGCATGGCGCACCTGTTCACCGACGCGCAACATGCGCTGGGATGGGCTTGATGTGGTGGAACGGGGCATTTTTCTCGATCCTGAAAGCGTGAGGCGCGGGATGGGACCGTGCCGCATGTCTCAAATGATTATTCTCAACAGGCTTGCGGTCAACAGGCTTGGGGCGGCGGTCTTTCGACCACCGCCCGATATCGACAAGTCACTCGACCTCAGAGTGTGCGGGTCACCATCTCGACGCGGAAGCACTCGATGACGTCGCCGACGCGCATGTCCTCGTAGTTCTGGAAGGCCATGCCGCACTCCTGGCCGCCCGGGACTTCCGAAACTTCGTCCTTGAAGCGCTTCAGGGTCTTCAGCGTGCCTTCGTGGATGACGACGTTGTCGCGGATCAAGCGTACGCCCGCACCACGCTCGACCTTGCCTTCGGTGACACGGCAGCCGGCGATCTTGCCGACCTTGGTGATGTCGAAGATCTCGAGGATCTCGGCATTGCCGATGAAGGTCTCGCGACGCTCCGGCGAGAGCAGGCCCGACAGAGCCGCCTTCACGTCATCCACGAGGTTGTAGATGATCGAATAATAGCGGATCTCGATGCCCGCGGCCGCGGCCGCGGCACGTGCCTGCACATTGGCGCGAACGTTGAAGCCGATGATCGCCGCGCCAGACGTTTCCGCCAGCGAGACGTCGCTTTCGGTGATGGCGCCGGCGCCGGAATGAACGATGCGCGCACGAACCTCGTCGGTCCCAAGCTTGTCGAGCGCGGCATTGATCGCCTCGATCGAACCCTGCACGTCGCCCTTGATGACCAGCGGGAATTCCTTCAGCCCGCTCGTCTGCAACTGCGACATCATCTGTTCGAGCGAGCCGCGCTGGCCGGCATGCCTGGCCACCGCCTTCTCGCGCGCCAGACGCTGGCGATATTCGGTGATCTCGCGGGCACGGGCCTCGTTGTTGACCACGGCGAAGCGGTCGCCGGCCTGCGGCGTTCCCTGAAGGCCGAGCACCTCGACCGGCATCGCCGGCGGTGCTTCCTTGATCTGCTCGCCGCGATCGTTGACCAGAGCGCGCACGCGGCCCCATTCATTGCCGGCGACGAGGATGTCGCCCGGCATCAGGGTGCCGGTCTGCACCAGAACGGTGGCGACGGGACCACGGCCCTTGTCGAGCTGCGCCTCGATGACGACGCCCTCGGCGGTACGGTCGGGGTTGGCCTTGAGGTCGAGGATTTCGGCCTGCAGCAGGATCGCCTCGAGCAACTTGTCGAGATTGGTGCCCTTGGTCGCCGAAACTTCGACGTCCAGCACTTCACCGCCCATGGATTCGACGAAGACCTCATGGCGCAACAGCTCGGAACGCACCTTCTGCGGATCGGCGTCGTGCTTGTCGATCTTGTTGATCGCCACGATGATCGGGACGCCGGCCGCCTTGGCATGGCTGATCGATTCGATCGTCTGCGGCATGACACTGTCGTCGGCCGCGACCACCAGGATGGCAATGTCGGTGGCCTGGGCGCCACGGGCGCGCATCGCCGTAAAGGCGGCGTGGCCGGGCGTGTCGATGAAGGTGATCTTCTGACCGTTCTTCTCGACCTGATAGGCGCCGATATGCTGGGTGATGCCGCCGGCCTCGCCGGAAACGACATTGGCGTTGCGGATCGCATCGAGCAGCGAGGTCTTGCCGTGGTCGACGTGGCCCATGATGGTCACGACCGGCGGACGCGACACCAGGTCCTCGGCATTGTCGGCGATGTTGAACAGGCCTTCCTCGATGTCGGACTCGGCGACGCGGCGGACCGTATGACCGAATTCGGTGGCGACCAGTTCGGCCGTGTCGGCGTCGATGACGTCGCCTGGCTTCAGGATCTGGCCCTGCTTCATGAAATACTTGACCAGGTCGACAGCACGCTCCGACATGCGCTGCGCCAGTTCCTGGATGGTGATGGTCTCGGGCAGGATCACTTCGCGCATGACCTTCTCGCGCGGCTCGTTGTGCATCGCGCGCTTGAATTTTTCCTGGCGGCGACGCATCGACGACAGCGAACGAGCCCGGGCATCCTCGTCGGACAGCGCGGAGTTCAGTGTCAGCTTGCCACGGCGGCGGTCTTCCTCGCTCTTGGTGGGCTTTGCCGGGCGCGCCACTTCGGGCGTGACCAGGCGGCGCACCGGCGCGCCGGCGGTCGCCCGCTTAGGCTTGACCTCTTCCTCCTCGTCGGCGGTCGCCAACTCGGCGGCTTGCGGTGCGCGGCGGCGCGCCTCTTCCTCGGCGCGGCGGCGCGATTCGGCCTCGGTCTGCAACCGTGCCTCTTCCTCGGCCTGGCGGCGCGCCGAATCCTCACGTTCGCGCTTGCGGCGCTCTTCGTCCTCGGCGCGGCGCTTGGCATCCTCGGCGGCCCGCTGACGGTCTTCGACCTCGCGGACCTTCGAGCCCTCGAGCGCCCTGCGGCGCGCTTCCATCTCGCTGCGCGACAATTCGTTCAGCACCATGCCGCTGCGCTCGACCGGAGCCGGCGGCGGAGGTGGCGCCTTGGGCGCTTCCTGGACGACAGGCGCCGCCACGACCGCCGGCTTCGGCGTGAAGACGGGCGCAGCCGGAGCCGCGGCCGGCTCCGGCTTGTCGCCGGGCAGCGAGAACTTGCGCTTCTTAGTCTCGACCACGACCGACTTGGTACGGCCGTGCGAGAAGTTCTGGCGCACGGTGCCCTGTTCCATGCCGGGGCGCTTCAGCGTCAAGGTCTTCTTCGGTGTAACACTCAACGTCTTGTCGTCGCCCGATTTCGTATCGCTCATTCCATATCCTCTGCGGCATCATCTTCGTCAGCAACGGCCGCAAGCATTGCAAGATCGTCCGGGGTACCGCCCCGATATCGGTCGAGCGCAACCATGCGCTTCTGGACCGCCTTACCCGCGTCTCCCGCGAGGACGGCAGCATGTATCACATTTGTACCCCCCAATGCCAAGCTCAACTCGGCCTGGGAGAAAAGTTTGTAGGCAAGGATGGAGGGGCCGCCGATATGGACGGTCGCCCGCCGCGCCTGGCTGATCTTGCGCACGCCATCCTCGGACGCTTCGGTCGCGTGGAGCACGAAAAGCGCCAGTCCGCCGCGCACCGCGCTCTCGACCTTGGTAGCGCCCAGCGAAATCGAGCCTGCCTTGCGGGCAAGACCCAGCATACCGAGGGCGGATCTGGAAAGCAGCCCGTCGACCATACCGCCGAGATCGGGCGGCACGACCACCTGTGCCTTGAAGGCGCGGGCAAAAAGGTTCTTGGCCGCCGCCTTCTCGATATGTAGGCGGTCCGCACTCACCCAGCAACCACGGCCGGGCAGATTTCTCTTGAGATCGGGAACGACGGCCGAATCCGGGCCGACGACGAACCGGATCAGTTCATCCGGTTCGGCCTGTTTGCGGGTGACGATGCAGGTGCGATCGTTCATCTCGTCCAAGGGCGGGTTGTGTGCGATGCGGTTTCACCTCACGCACCAACGGCTTCGTCGGCCGTTTCTTCTTCGGCCGCAAGCTCGTCTTCGGTGATCCAGCCGGCCTTGAGGCGAGCGGCCAGAACCATCTGCTCGGCATCGGCGCGCGAAACGCCGTGATTGGCCAGCACGCCGGGATAGACCTTGGTCTCGCCGTCCTTGCGTTCCTTCCAGCCGGTGAGGTCGTCGGCGGCATAGCCGGCGAAATCCTCGATCGTCTTCACGCCATCCTCGCCGAGCGTCACCATCATGGCGGTGGTGACGCCGGGGAGTTCGCGCAGATCATCCGAAACGCCCAGCGCCTTGCGCTTCTCGTCGTGCTCGGCCTCGATCTTCTCCAGATATTCGCGGGCGCGGGTCTGGATTTCCGAGGCTGTATCCTCATCGAAGCCGTCGATCGAGGCGATCTCGCCGGCATCGACATAGGCGACTTCCTCGACGCTGGTGAAGCCTTCCGAGGCCAGCACCTGGCCGACCATCTCGTCGACATCGAGGGCTTCCATGAACAGCGCCGAGCGCTCGACGAATTCCTTCTGGCGGCGCTCGGATTCCTCGGCCTCGGTCAGGATGTCGATGTCCCAGCCGGTGAGCTGCGAGGCAAGGCGCACATTCTGGCCGCGGCGGCCGATGGCCAGCGACAGCTGATCGTCGGGAACCACCACTTCGATACGCTCCGCATCCTCGTCGAGCACGACCTTGGCGACTTCCGCCGGCTGCAGCGCGTTGACGATGAAGGAGGCCGCCGATGGCGACCACGGAATGATGTCGATCTTCTCGCCCTGCAATTCGCCGACGACGGCCTGGACGCGGCTGCCGCGCATACCGACGCAGGCGCCGACCGGATCGATCGAGCTGTCACGCGAAATGACGGCGATCTTGGCGCGCGAGCCCGGGTCGCGGGCGACCGACTTGATCTCGATGATGCCGTCATAGATCTCCGGCACTTCCATGGTGAAGAGCTTGGCCATGAACTGCGGATGGGTGCGCGACAGGAATATCTGCGGGCCGCGCTGCTCGCGCCGCACGTCGTAGACATAGGCACGCACGCGATCGCCATATTTGTAGTTTTCGCGCGGGATCAGCTCGTCGCGGCGGATGATCGCCTCGCCACGGCCGAGATCGACGATGACGTTGCCATACTCGACGCGCTTGACGGTGCCGTTGACGATCTCGCCGATACGGTCCTTGTATTCGTCGTATTGACGGTCACGCTCGGCCTCGCGCACCTTCTGCACGATGACCTGCTTGGCAGACTGGGCGGCGATGCGGCCGAAGTCCATCGGCGGCAGCAGTTCGGCGATGAAATCGCCAAGCTGGGCGTCGGGATTGCGCTCACGCGCCGAGGAAATGGCGATCTGGGTGGCGTAATCGTCGACCTTCTCGACCACTTCCATCAGCCGCTGCAGCTTCATCTCGCCGGTGTTCGGGTTGATGTCGGCGCGAATGTTGGTCTCCTGGCCATAACGCGAACGTGCCGCCTTCTGGATCGCATCGGCCATGGCGGCGATGACGATCGACTTGTCGATCGACTTCTCACGCGCGACCGCATCGGCGATCTGCAGCAGTTCAAGTCTGTTGGCGCTTACAACCATGTTCTTTCTCCCGAGCCTGTTCGCCGGACCTTTGCGCCCGGCAGCTCAATCAAATTTCCTGTTCGTGTTCTTCCGTGGCGTCCGGTTCCGTACCCTCGGACACATCGTCGTCCGGTTCACCGCGGCGTCTCTTGGCTTCCTTGCGCTCCCTGTTGTCCTTGGACAACGCTTCGCGAATAAGGTCGTCGGTCAGGATCAGCCTGACATCGGCAATGGCATCGTAGGGCACGCGCACCGTCGGCTCCTCGCCATAAGCCGCCTTGTCGCGCTCGATCAGCACGTCGTTCTCACCGGCTTCGGCGATCTTGCCCTTGAAGCGCTTGCGGTCGGCGACGACGACCGATGTTTCCATCTTCACCAGATGACCGGTCCAGGTCACGAAATCCGATTTACGCACCAGAGGCCGATCGATGCCGGGCGAAGAGACTTCGAGGTGATAGGCCTTTTCGATCGGATCATCGACGTCGAGCGCCGGCGACACCGCGCGGCTGACCTCTTCGCAATCCTCGACGGTCATGGTGCCGTCCTCACGCTCGGCCATGATCTGCAGCGTCAGCCCGTTCTGGCCGGACAGATGCACGCGCACGAGGCGAAAGCCGATGCCGCGCAGCACCGGCTGGACGATCAGCGCAATGCGCGCATCGATGCCGCTTTCGCGGATGATGCGATCGTCACCTTCGTTTGCAGTTGCAGCCATCGTTGCCTATCGTTCGTCTCGAACCTATCGGCAGGTAATAAAAAAGAGCGGGACCGGGTGGACCCACTCTTCGTCATACCGACCAAGAATTTGAGGCTGATATAAACGAACACGGTTCGTGTTTCAAGTCCGCAGTCCCGGCCGGACGAAAGCCTGTGGGTTCAGGGTTGTTCCAGGCGCATGGCCGGCATGCGGCAATCCCCCTGTGAGAGCCCGCGGCGCGCTCTTATTTGTTAGCCATCAAACGAATTGAATTGGCGCGCTGGCGCGCGAAAGGACAAGACCATGAGCAACCGCAGGATATTCTCCGCCTTGGGCGATCTGTTCACCTCATTCGGCAGCGCCGTTGCCGCGTCTCGCGCCGTGGAAGCAGGGCGCAAGCCCAGAGCCGACGACCTGCGAAACCTCGGTATGGATCCGGCCGTATTCAACAGGATCGGTCGTTTCTGACTCCAACAGGCATTCGACCCCGTCCTCCCGGCAGGTTGTCGGTTGGGCGGACCTAGGTCCTGACGAAAGTCAGATAGGCCGGCCGGCGCCCCTCGCGAATGGCCTTTGCCTCATAGCGCGTGCCGGGCCAGCCCTCATAGGAACGATGCCAGTCCGCCGCTTCCGCAGCCTGCCATGCGAGAGCGCCGTGCGCCCGGCAATGCAGCAAGGTCCAGTTCACATAAGTGTCGATGTCGGACGCAAAGCGGAACTTCGAGCCGGGTTTCAGGACGCGTGCGAAACGGTCGAGATTGACCGGGCTGACGAAACGCCGTTTCCAGTGTTTTTTCTTTGGCCAGGGATCGGGATAGAGAAGATCGATGCCGTCGAGCGAGGCCGGCGGCAACCAGTCAAGCAACTGGGTGGCGTCGTCGTCGTAGACCCTGAGATTGGCCAGCGGCGCTGCCCGCACCGCCATCATCATCTTGGCCATGCCGTTGACGAAGGGCTCGACGCCTATGAAGCCTGTCGCGGGCGCCTCGATGGCGCGATGCAGGAGATGTTCACCGCCGCCAAAGCCGATCTCGAGCCGAACCGCCGAAACCTCTGCTGCAAACAGGACGCGCAGGTCTGGCGGTGCCTCGGCCGTCAGATCGAGCCGGTATTTGCCAAGCCCGCTTTCCAGCGCCGCGGCCTGCTGCGGGCGCACGGGCTTGCCGCGCCGGCGACCGAAGAAGGCTTCGGTCATGCGGCTTGGCCTGTCCGCGTCACTCATCGACTGGCGCCAGTCCTGCCGCCGCCCTCAGGCCGCGACAGCATCCTTGAGCGCCTTGGCCAGATCGGTCCTTTCCCAGGAGAAAGACCCGTCACGGCCAGCCTTGCGGCCGAAATGGCCGTAAGACGACGTCTTGGCGTAGATCGGCTTGTTGAGGTCGAGATGACGGCGGATGCCTGACGGCGACAGGTCCATCACGCTGCGCAGCGCGTCCTCGAGCTTTGCCTCGTCGACCTTGCCGGTGCCGTGCAGGTCGACATAGACCGATAGCGGCTGGGCGACACCGATGGCGTAGGAAAGCTGGATGGTGCAGCGCTCGGCGAGCTTCGCCGCCACGACATTCTTGGCTAGGTAGCGCGCCGCATAGGCAGCCGACCGGTCGACCTTGGTGGTATCTTTGCCGGAAAAGGCGCCGCCGCCATGGGGGGCTGCGCCGCCATAGGTGTCGACGATGATCTTGCGGCCGGTCAGGCCTGCATCGCCATCCGGACCGCCGATGACGAACTTGCCGGTCGGGTTGATGTACCACATGCAATCGTCAGCGATCTTGAGGTCGCCCAATGCCTCGCGGATATAAGGTTCCACGACCTTGCGGACCTTCTTGGAATCCCAGCTTGAATCCAGATGCTGGGTCGACAGCACGATCTGCGTCGCCTCGGCGGCCTTGCCGTCGACATAGCGCACGGTGACCTGGCTTTTCGCGTCCGGCCCGAGCTTGCCGGCCTCACCGTTGTTTTCGTGGCGGGCCGCTGCCAGCAGTTCGAGAATCTTGTGGCTGTAGTAGATCGGCGCCGGCATCAGGTCCGGCGTCTCGCGGCAGGCATAGCCGAACATGATGCCCTGGTCGCCGGCACCTTCCTCGCCCTGACGGTCGGCGGCATTGTCGACGCCCTGGCCGATATCAGGCGACTGGCCATGCAGCAGGACCTCGATCTTGGCCGTCTTCCAGTGAAAGCCGGCCTGCTCGTAGCCGATCTCACGGATCGCCTTGCGGGCGACGGATTTGAACTTCGCCGGGTTGACGACGGGGTGGCCCGCGGCATCCTTGAGGATGTTGCCGGCCTTGTCCTTCTTCAACAACGTCTCGGGAACGCGCACTTCACCGGCGATGACGACCCGGTTGGTGGTCGCGAGCGTCTCGCAGGCGACACGGACTTTCCATGGGTCCATGCCGGTCTTCTTGGCTTCACGATAGACCAGATCGACGATTTCGTCGGAGATGCGGTCACAGACTTTGTCGGGATGGCCCTCGGCTACGGATTCCGAGGTAAAGAAGTAGTTCTGCCGCGTCACGGGTGTCCCCTCTTGAAAAACGATCGGCAGGCTGCCGATTTTGGCGCGCCACGTGTTAGCGGGGCAAAGCGCTGCTCGTCAAGCGCTGCCGCCGCTCTGGCCTGAATGTCGGAGGCGATATCTTGTGCCACCGGCGGCGCATGCCGCCGGCGCAAAGCGCATTGCGGATCAGTCGAGATCGTCCTCGGCGAGCGATTTCACCAGGTCAATGATCCTGCGGCGTACCTTGACGTCGGCGATCTTGACAAAGGCCCGGTTGAGCTGAAGTCCTTCGGGACTGCCGCAGAACTCGACAGCGAAAGCCATCGAACTATCCTCGGCAAAGCCGCGGTTGGCGGTCAATTCCTGGCCTGGCGCATCCTCGAAAAAGAAGGCGACGGGGACGCCGAGTATGGAGGCAATCGCCTGCAGGCGGCTGGCACCGACGCGATTGGTGCCCTTTTCATATTTCTGGATTTGTTGGAACGTGATGCCGAGATTCTCGCCCAGCTTTTCCTGGCTCATTCCGAGCATATTGCGGCGAAGCCGGACCCGGCTTCCCACGTGAATATCGATGGGATTGGGCTTCTTCTTGTTTTCTTCTGTCATTTTTTCCTCGCCGAATTTTTTCGGCTTTGTGATTTTTTCCTGCCCAAAGAAAGCCGGAGGCGACTGCCCCAACAGAACGATCCACCAGCTTCGAGAAATTTTCAGGCGGTACAGTATGAGTTTCTAATGTGCCAGCTGTCAATTCACCCGTAGCTTTTGCCTTACGTTCAACAGCCCCCCTACAAGCGCAAACAGCAACATGATCAGCATTCCGTTAATGCGCCGCTGGCTGGACGAAATGACCGTCTGTGCGGAAACAGGCACCTTCACATCGATGGCTCCGCGCGCGTCGATCGCAAGGGCGTCGACGACGCGGCCACGGGCGTCGACCACGGCCGAGATGCCGTTGTTGGCAGCACGCAACAAGGGCAATCCATTCTCCACCGCGCGAATCTGGGCCTGCCTGAAATGCTGATACGGTCCCGGCGTGTCGCCGAACCATGCATCGTTGGTAACGTTCACAATAAGCTGCGCTGACGTAGCGTCAACTGCCACCAGATCGGGAAAGATCACCTCATAACAGATAAATGGCAGGGCACGAATGCCGCCCGGAAGCGTGATGGCATGACGCTCGTTGCCGGCCGTGAACGTCAGCGGCCCGGCGACGAGCTGTTCGATGCCGAAACGAGCGAGCAGGTCGGCGAAAGGCAGATACTCGCCGAACGGGACCAGATGAACCTTGTCCACGGCGTCGGCGATCTCGCCCTTGTCGTTGATCGCCACCACGGAGTTGTAGTAGCGGCTGTCGGCGCTGGCCGCCGAGCCGCCCTCCTCACGCACGACGCCGGCGATCAGCATCTGGCCGTCGCCCAGCATGTCGCCCAGCGCCGTCAAGGCGTCAGGGCGCTCCGTGAAAAGGAACGGTACCGAGGTTTCCGGCCAGAGAATCAATTGCGGTTTTTCGTGACCTGGGTCCGGTGCCTTTGCGGAGAGGCCCAGCAAGGTGGCGAAGATGCGGTCGCGCACCGAGGCATCCCATTTTTCCGACAGATCCACGGCCGGCTGGACGATGCGGACATCGAGACTGCGCGTCGCCGGCTTTTCGGGGGCGTTGAGCCTGACATAGCCAAAGCCGACATGGGCGGCGGCGAGCACGACAAACAGCGCGGCGCCCAGCCGAAGATGCCGACGCGCCGCCAGCAGCGCCGGCAGCGCGAAAAGGAAAACCGCGAGCGCGTTCATGCCGATCATGCCGGTCACCGAGACGCTCTGCATCAAAAGCGGCACCGGCATCGCCGCGTAGCCGATGGCGTTCCAGGGGAAACCGGTGAACAGGAACCCTCGCAGCCACTCCGCCAGCGCAAAACCGAAGGCAAGGGCAGCGATACGGCCGATATCGCTGCTCCACAGGAGCCGCGCGACCACCGTTGCGAAGCCATAGAAAAATGCGAGCGCGAAGGGAATGCCGACCACCGCGAACGGCAGCGCCCAGGCAAAGTCGTCGGCCTCGACCAGCAGCGCCGAGCCGATCCACCAGAGGCCGGCGAGGAAATAACCGAAGCCGAACCACCAACCGACGGCGAAAGCCGGCCGCAGGCGCCGCAACAGGCTGCCCGAGGCTTCGCCGGTCGCGCCATCGAGCAGCCAGACCAGCAGCGGAAACGAAATGAAACAGGCGGCAAAGAAATCGTAAGGCGCCTGGCCCAGAACCGTGAGCGCCCCAGCGAAAAACGCCACGAGCGAACGCCGCCAACCCCAAAGCAGAATTATCCGGCCGGCAAGGCGCTCCATGCGTATTTCCGTCGCGCGAATCAGGAGCTAAGATTTATCAGGCCGCGCCGCGCGCTCCAAACGCCGGCGTGATTACCCGGCCGCTCTCTACCGGTGCCAGCCTTCGATGCGCAGGCCACCCAACCGCTCGGCCTCTTCACGAGAAACAGAACGCACCGGTTGCGTGAACGTCCAGACATGGCCCTCGGGATCGCGCGCCCGATACTGGCGTTCGCCGTAGAACTGGTCCGCCGGCTCCTGGATTATTGCAGCACCGGCCGCGCGGGCCTGCTCGCAATGCGCATCCAGGCCGTCTTTCAACCTGACATAGACCGATTGCGTGTTCTTGCCCTGGACCGACGCGGGGCTCGCGACATGATCGGCCCATTCACAATCGACAATGAGGTAGCAATCGCGGAACCGCATTTCGGCGTGGACCAGCTTTCCCTCGGCATTGCTGACCACCATGCTGCGCTCGAAGCCAAAGGCTGCTTCAAGCCAATCCAGGGCAGAGCGTGGATCTTTGTAAAACACGCCGGAGCCGAGGACCGAGTGCTTGAACGGATCTTCGATCGTCATGCGACAGCAGGCTTTCAGGCCTGTTCGGTGCGCGCCGTGACCCGCCGGCGGCGTTCGCCCTTCTGGCTCTGCACGATGCGCACGCGCTTGACGCGGCGCGGATCGGCGTCCAGCACATGGAATTCGAAGCCGGGAATGGCCTGCACCACCTCGCCGCGCGCCGGCACGCGGCCGAGCGTGTTGAAGATCATGCCGCCAATGGTGTCGACATACTCGCCATGTTCACCGGCGGCGAAATCCTCGCCGATCATCTTGGCGACCTCGTCGATCTCGGCCTTGCCATCGACGATAAACACGCCGTCGCCGGTCTGGGTGATCATCGGCTCGTCGTCGTCGTGCTCGTCCTCGATGTCGCCAACCACCATCTCGACGATGTCCTCGAGCGAGACGAGGCCGTCCGTGCCGCCATATTCATCGATGACCAGGGCCATCTGCGTGCGCGTCGTCTGCATGCGGCCCATCAGGTCGGACGCAAGCATCGACGGCGGCACGAACAGGACCTGCCGGATCAGGTTGAGCTCTCCGATGGTGCGCGCGAGGTCGACCTGGGCGAGATCGAGAACCGTGGCGACAGGCGTTTTGCGGGTTGCACGGCCCTTCCTGACGCGCGCCAGCTTGGTGATATGGGCCAGCACGTCGCGGATATGGACCATGCCGCGCGGGTCGTCGAGCGTCTCGGAATAGACCGGCATGCGGGAATGGCCGGATTGTTCGAACATGCCAAGCAAGTCACCGAGCGACGTGGCGATCTCGACCGCCTCGATATCGGCGCGCGGCACCATGACGTCCTCGACGCGCACCTCGCGCAGGCGCAGGATGTTGTTGAGCATGGCGCGCTCGCCAGGCGAGAAGGATTCGACATCGCTCGTCGTCTCGGCGAGCGCGCCGGCGATCTCTTCGCGCAGGCTGGTGCCGTTGCGTTGCCGGAACAGGCCCAGTACGCGGTTGAACAGGGAGGGGCCGGCAGGCGACGGCTCGATGGCCGCGCTGCCAGTGTTGGCAACACCAGGGGTGACGGTACTCGGACCTGATCCCTCTTCCGACGTATCGGAAGCCTTGATCGCACTGCCGACATCGGGGCGGGCGGCAGTCTCTGGTTTGTCGTTCATCGTCGTCCGGTCAATTGGTCGTTTTTAGTTACGCGTAGGGATCGGGAATGGCAAGCCTTGCCAGCGCGGCGCGCTCGATGGCTTCCATCTCCTCGGCCTCCGCGTCGGTCTCGTGATCATGGCCCATGAGATGCAGCAGGCCATGGATGACGAGATGGCAGATATGGTTCTCCAGCGGCTTGTCTTCCAGTGCCGCCTCGCGCGCCACCGTCTCGGCGGCAAGCACGATGTCGCCGAGCATCGGCGGCAGCGGGCCGCCTTTTGCCGGCGGAAAAGCCGGGAAAGACAAGACGTTGGTGGGCTTGTCCTTGCCGCGCCAGCCGGCATTCAACGTACGGATATGGGCGTCGTCGGAAAAAACAATGCTGAGTTCGGAATGACCCGCCGCACCGGTCTCGGCAAAGGCGGCGTCAACCGCGCGATCGACCAGCCGCGTCAGGCTTGCTTCATCGGGCCAGTCGCCCGCTTCAACCGATATATCGATCTCGACGGGAACCGGGAGGCTCCCGCCGCCGGATGTGTTGTCATCAGGCATGAGGCCGCATCGTCAAGATCAATTCTCGGCACCGAGGCCACGAGCCAGCTTGGCGTCCCGGTCATAGGCCCTGACGATTTCCGCCACCAGCGGATGGCGAACGACGTCGACATCGTTGAAGCGTACGGTTACCGCGCCTGCCACACCGTCGAGGACACGCAAGGCTTCGACCAGGCCCGACTTGGTGCTCGGAGGAAGGTCGATCTGTGTCGGATCGCCAGTGACGATCATGCGCGAGTTCTCGCCGAGACGGGTGAGAAACATCTTCATCTGCATCGGCGTGGTGTTCTGAGCCTCGTCGAGAATGACGGCGGCGTGCGCCAGCGTGCGGCCGCGCATGAAGGCGAGCGGCGCGATTTCGATTACTTCGGCTGCAATGGCGCGCTCGACCTTGTCGGCCGGCATCATGTCGTAGAGCGCGTCATAGAGCGGCCGCAGATAGGGATCGACCTTCTCCTTCATGTCGCCCGGCAGGAAGCCCAGCCGTTCGCCCGCCTCGACAGCCGGTCGCGATAAAATGATGCGCTCGACCATGCCGCGTTCCAGCAGCATCGCCGCATGCGCCACTGCCAGATAGGTCTTGCCGGTGCCGGCTGGACCGATGCCGAACACCAGTTCCGACCGCTCCAGCGCCCGCATGTAGGCGTCCTGATTCAGGGAGCGGGCATAGATGGTCTTCTTGCGGGTGGCGATCTGGGCGGCGGAGACCTTGCCCTTGCGCTCCAATGTCGGCAGCGTGAGCTGGTCGTCGGCGGCGATAGCCATGCGCACGGCCCCGTCGACATCGGACTGGCTGATATCGACGCCCTTCTGCAGGATGCCGTAGAGATTGTCCAAGGCGCGGCGCGCCTGTTCGGCGGCCGAAGCGGATCCCTTGATGGTCAGCTGGTTGCCGCGCGAGCGTATGTCGACGCCGAGCTTCTGCTCAAGCCGGGCCAGGTTTTCGTCGAACTGGCCGTAAAGGGCGCTGGCAAGCTTGTTGTTGTCGAAAGTCAAAACGATGTGCGCCATGTCAGAAGCCCCGGATGCCGGTACCGGGGGCAGATTCTTCAGCTCCGCTGCGCTCAACCGTCTCTCCTCATCTGCCGAGACCATCAGGCCAATTCGGCGAACAGGCTGTTGTAGCCCGTCTTCGTGATTCGCACCTTGATAATGTCACCGATTTCGCCGGCGTTTTCATCAACAATAACTGGCTGCAGCCAAGGCGAGCGGCCGACCTTCTGGCCGGCCTGACGACCGGGCTTCTCGATCAGCGTATCTATGGTGCTGCCGATCAAACTCAAGCCGAAATCCTGCTGTTGCTTCAAGAGCAATGCCTGCAGGCGCTGCAAGCGGTCGTCCTTGACCGCTTCCGGTACGTGGTCGGACATCTCGGCGCCGGGCGTACCGGGACGCGGCGAATATTTGAACGAGAAGGCCGAGGCATAATTCACCTGGCGCACCAGATCCATGGTCGCCTCGAAATCGGCCTCCGTCTCGCCGGGGAAACCAACGATGAAATCGCCCGACAGCGCGATATCGGGGCGGGCGGCGCGGATGCGGTCGAGCAGCGCCAGATAGTCATTGGCCGTATGCCTGCGGTTCATCGCCTTCAAAATGCGATCCGACCCGGATTGCACCGGCAGGTGCAGATAGGGCATCAGTGCGGCCAAGTCGCGGTGCGCGGCGATCAATTCGTCGTCCATGTCGCGCGGATGGCTGGTGGTGTAGCGCAGCCGCGCCAGGCCGGGGATTTCGGCCAGCCGGAACAGCAGCCGCCCGAGACCCCATTCCGCGGTCTTGCCCCCTTTGAACTCGCCCTGGCCATGCCAGGCGTTGACGTTCTGGCCGAGCAGCGTCACCTCGCGCACCCCGGCCTCGGCCAGCCGCTCGGCCTCGGCGACGATCTGCGCCACCGGCCGCGACACTTCCGAGCCTCTCGTATAGGGCACGACGCAGAAGGTGCAGAACTTGTCGCAGCCTTCCTGGACGGTGAGGAAGGCGGTGACGCCACGCTTGATCACCTCGGCACGCTTGGGCTGCGGCAGATGTTCGAACTTGTCCTCGATGGCGTATTCGGTTTCGACGATCTTTTCGCCGCCGCGAACACGCGCCAGCACGTCGGGCAGACGGTGATAGGTCTGCGGACCGATGACCAGGTCGACGGCCGGCGAACGCCGGATGATCTCGGCGCCCTCGGCCTGCGCCACGCAGCCGGCGACGCCGATCAGCATCTCGCGGCCGGCACTTGCGCGTTCCGCCTTCATGTCGCGGATGCGGCCAAGTTCGGAATAGACCTTTTCGGCGGCTTTTTCCCTGATATGGCAGGTGTTGAGCAGCACCAGATCGGCCTCGCCGATGGCATCGGTCGCCGTATAACCGTCAGCGACCAGCGCATCGGTCATGCGCTGTGAATCATAGACGTTCATCTGGCAGCCATAGGTCTTGACGAAGACCTTCTTGGCTGCCGTGGCGTTCGCCGCCGGCTGTCCGGCCGCAGTGCCGATGTCGTCGCTTTCAATCGTGTTCAAGTCCATCCGGCGGCTTCTAACGCCTTTCCGTGACAAAAAACAGACGATTCTGCCTTGGGGCCGCTGGGTTCAGCGGCTCGGGAGCGGATCGGTAAGGGCCGCCTGCATCATCTCGCGCACCCGGCCTTCCATCAGCTTGGCCGTTTCCTTGCGGTTGGAACCCTTGGCAAAAGCGATCGGTTCGCCGAAATGCACCTCGACGTCGAGCGCGCCCTCGGCCATCAGCACCTTGAGATGCGGCATCAGGTCCTCATCGCCGATCCAGGCTGCGATCGGGCGGTGGCGGCGGCCGAGCGGTACGCCGTGCAGGCGCGTATAGGCGATCGCAACGGGCTGGATGAAGACCTGCTCGGCCGCGCCTTCGGAAATGGCCATCGAGGCGGCGCCGAACAGGGTGCTTTTGAAGGGCAGGACGACATTGCCGTCACCGGTCGAGCCCTCGGCGAACAGCACCATGGCATCGCCCTTGGCCATGCGTCTGGCGATCTCGCTGGCCTGGTCGCCAGACGAACGCTTGCGTTCGCGCTCGATGAAAACAGTGCGCTGCAGTTTCGACAGCATGCCGATCAGCGGCCAGCCTTCCATATCGGCTCGGGCGATGAATTTCACATCGGCAAAGGAGCCCAGCGCCATGATGTCGGTCCAGGAGATGTGGTTCGAGGCAACCAGCAAGGGGCGTTTGTCGGACAGTGCCCCCCTGACATGGATACGCATGCCGAGCGCCCGGATGATCAGCCGGTGCCAGATCTTGAGGATGAAGGTTTCCGGCCACCAACCGGTCTTCATCGACAGGATCTGCAGCGGCACGAAAACCAGCGACCCAGCGACGACGAGGCCCAGCGCCAGGAAAATCCTGATTTTCTTGATCATCGCCCTACCATTACAGCGCCGCGCGTCCTCTTGGACGCGCAAAGGACGCTGTAACACCTTAATTCTGGCGCATGATCCTCTCCGAAATCGGATTCGATTTTCGGGATCATGCGGTCCCTGGCTAGCGAAGATCGCGGCGCATGACAAGCGCCCCAGTCGGCCCCCGATCGGGCGACTTGTAGTAATCCGGACGCTTGCCGACTTCCCGAAAACCCAACCGACGATAGAGAGCGATCGCCGCGGCATTGGTCTCATCGACCTCGAGGAACAAGGCTTCGGCGCGCTGCGAATGCAATTCGCGCAGCACTGCGTCCATCAGCTGCCAGCCCAGCCCCTGGCGGCGATGCGACCGTGCCACCGCGACGGTCAGGATTTCACCCTCGCCCGCGGCCAGCCGGGCGAGGACGAAGCCGACAGGCGGCTTGGCGCCCTGCCCGGTTTCGCGCGCGGCATAGCCGAACACGGTGTCCTGTTCGAGCAAGGCGGCGAACTCGCCATCGGTCCAGGGGCGGACAAAATCCTCGCGGTGCAGCAGCGAGACCGCGGCGCTGTCGGTGATCCTGAGCGGCTCGAGCGCGTAGTCCCGGCGACGTGGCTGAAGAAAAGGTATGCGCATCAATTCTCGTTTTCTCGTCTGACCATGAGCTCTGGACAAACGGAACCGTTTGTCCGCGAAAACCGGCTCCCACTTTTCGGGATCATGGTCTTTGCCTCGAAAGTATGAACCCGGCCTGCGGCTTGGCATCGGCATCGCGCAGATAAAGCGGCTTCGGCCGTTCGCCCTGCCCCTTTGCGGCAGCCAGCCGGGCGTAGGTGAGAATGTCGGCGGTGGCCGCCCGAGGCCCGATGTCGAAGGTACGGGCGGCCGCGTCAGCGATCAGCGTCGCTGCCGTGCCGGCGAGCACCGCGAAACGTTCCGTCGCCATCGTCACCGCCTCCGCAAGCGTGGCCACGGCCGGACCGTAAGTCAACACTGACATTTCATCGTACAGTGCGGCATGGATTTCCTCGCGGCCGGCATCAAGCGCCACCAGCACGGCGCGGCCAGGAAAGGCACCGGCCGCCTCGGCGGCCAGTGCCTCAAGGGTCGTCACCCCGATTGCCGGCAGCTTGAGCGCCAGCGCCAGGCCACGCGCGGTCGACACGCCGACGCGCAGGCCGGTGAAGGAACCCGGACCGACAGAGACGGCAATGGCGCCAAGCCCGGCGTAGTCGGTCGCGCCGGTCTTCAACGCGTCAGCGATGACGGCCATCAGGTGCTCGGCATGACCCTTGCCCAGATCAAGCACCGAGCGGCCAAGCTCCAGCCCAGCCGCCGCGTCGTAGACGCAGGCGGCGCAGAGGCTGGCGGCACAGTCGATGGCGAGAACTTTCATGAAACGACCGGTTCGAGAAACAATTCCCTGTGCCCGCCATAGCGCGCAACCGCAAGTGTATAGTGCATAATTTGTTAAGCGGCTTCGGTTTGGCCTGGCAGAAGAGCTTATGCCGCCGGCCCTATGCGCAGCATGTGGTTGTCCCAGACATAGTCCGGCTCCGTCCGCGTGGCACCACCGCCCTCGATGATCTCGCCGGCGCCCGTGGTGGCCATGAACCCTGCCCCGTCGGGCGCCACGCCGCAGACCTCGACCAGCGCGCTGGAGGAGACGATCCGGCCGCTGCCCGCATCGATCACGACAAGCGAATTGCCTTCCGGCGAGGAGACGGCGACGGTGCCGGCACCAGGATTGGCGGCGACCGAGCCGATATAGTTGCGGAAACCGGACAGCACATCCCGCGGCATGTCGAGCAATGCCAACTCCTTACCCCGCGCGGCGCGACCGACCAGAAGCGGACGATCGGTGCCGGAGCCCCTGTATTGGCAGCCGAACCAGACGGTGCCGGTCTGGTCGATATCCATGTGGCGGATCGACAATTGGTGGAGAGCGGCCGGCAGTTCATGCTTTTCGATCAGGTCGCCGGTGACGCGGTCGACCAGCACATAGGAAGGCTTCATGGTGGCAATGTTGAGCTCGGCGCGTCCATAGTCTGGGTGGGTCTCGATGCCGCCATTGGCGACCGCGATCGTCTTGCCATCGCGCAGCAGAAGAAGTTCGTGCGGGCCCATGCCGTAGGTCGGGAATTCGCCGACGCGATTGAATTTCGCCCGCGCGTCATAGACGCCGACCACGCCAGCGGCGTTGTCGAAGTCGTTTTCGGTGGCGTAGAGCAGAGAGCCGTCGGGCGAAAAGACACCATGACCGAAGAAGTGCCGGCCTGCGATGCTGGCGATGGTCCGCGGGGCGTCGCGCCCGGCGTGATCGAATACGACGGCGAAGGTGCCGGGCTGGCGGGCGAAAACCACCGAACGCTTCGAGATCGGATCGAAGGTGACGTCATGACCGCGATCGGGCAGGTCGACCGTATGCAGCACCTTGCCGGCCTCGGACAGGACGGCGGCACCAAAACTGCCGTCGCGCTTGACGAAGGCGGTGGCGAACACGGCATCCGCCGCGAGCGTATTTGCCCAGGCCGAGGGCGTCACGGCGGCGGCAAAGCCAATGCCGGCGGCCCTCAAGAAATCGCGGCGGTCGATGAGCAATCCCTTCATGCTCAGTCTCCATCCAGCGACGAGAAGCCGGCGGTCAGGCCGAATTCGGCGGTCAGCCTGGTGCCGATCAGGGTCGACAGGCTGGAGGTGATCAGGGCGAGATGCTCGAGTTTTTCGCGCAGCGCCGGATCGGCGAGCGCCTTGTCGATCGGGCCCTGGACGGCCTTGGCGGTCGCAACGCCGTTGAGCAGCTGGATGTGGATCGACTCTGCCATCCAGCGCGCATCCGGCGGCAGCGCGTTGCCGAGCTTCGACACCTGGAACAGCGCATCGATGCCGGCCAGATTTCCGGCCAGCGCGTTGGCGGTGTTCTGCGAACGCCAGTAGATCGCCTGTTTTGGCTTGTCGGCCTCGGGCTTGGCGCCCAGAAAACCCTTCAGGCGCACATCGCGGACCATTTCCAGTTCGTTGATCAAGACGCCGACCAGTTCGGTCACCGCCTCGTTACCATCGCGATAGAGCGTGTTTTGCGGCCCCGGATTGGCCCACAGTGCCGCGAATCCATCTGGTTTGTCCCAGGCCGCGCTGACGTCCGCGGCGATGGTTTCGATGTTGCCGGCGACAGCCGCCCCGTAAGCGCAGCGATAGGATTCAGCCTTGCCCGTCAAGGCGTCGGCGCCGTCGCCGTAAAGCACGAATTCCAGCGCCCCGAGCCCCTGCATGGCAACGCTCTTGCCCGCAAGCTGGACAGGATCGGTGGCGGCGGGATCCTTGTCAGACAACGCCGCCTGCACCTGTTTCAGGCCGATGCTCTTGCGATCCGGCCAGAACAGCATGCGCTCCAGCCTGTTGTTCTCCTTGATCGGCCCGAAACCGATGATCTCGGCCGATGACCAGGCGTAGACGGTAGCCGAGAACGCGGCTCGCGCCGCTTCAAGGTCCGCTTGCGAGGGTGCCTCGCAAAGCTTGTGCATGGCTTTGGCGAGGGCTTTCGCATGCTGGTGCAGGTCCTCATATGCCGGGCGGACAAAGCCGTCGATCGCGCGCTGGATGACATCAGAGGCTTTCACCGCGGCCGATGCGGGCAACGCGCCCAGCAGAACCAGCGGAAGAACGAGAACCAGCGCGAAACGCTTCGCCATTAAAGTGACCCCAGGAATTTGACCAATGCATCGCGCTCGGTGGCGCTGGTGGCGGCAAAGCGGTCGCGCGCCTTCTGCGCCTCGCCGCCATGCCACAGGATGGCCTCGACCAAAGTGCGCGCACGACCATCGTGCAGATAGAAGGAATTGCCGTTGACCATTTCGGTGAGGCCGATGCCCCATAGCGGCGGCGTGCGCCACTCATTGCCGGTCGCATCGCCCACAGCCTGGCCGTCGGCAAGATCCGGCCCCATGTCGTGCAGCAGGAAATCGGAATAAGGCCAGATCAACTGGAACGCCTGCGGCTTGTCAGGTGCATCGCGACGGGTAACGAATTTCGACGTGTGACAGGCAACGCAGCCGATTTCATAAAAGACCTTCTTGCCGGCGAGCACCTCAGGCGAGGCGAGGTCGCGTCGCGCCGGCACCGCCAGGTTGCGCGAATAGAAGGTGACGAGATCCATCACCGGCGCCGGCGCCTCGACCGGGCCGAGGCGCGCCTGCACGCCGTTGGGCATGGCGAGGCACTTTTCCTGCGCGGCGGTGCAATCGCCCCAGTGTTTCGGCGCCTCCGGCGTCGAGATGCCGATATCGCCGGCAAAGGCATCGGCGGCCTGCTGGCGGATCGACGCGGTCTGCGCCTTCCAGCCGAAACGGCCAAGCGTCAGCTCGCCGCTCAGGCCATCACGCACGATGTTGGGCTTGCCGGAAATACCATCGCCATCCCTGTCGTCAGGGTCGGCACGGGCCAGAATGTCGGCCGGCGCGATCTGTTCGATGAGGCCGAGGCCGATCATCGGCGGCGTCAGGCGCGGCGACAGCGTGGTGCGCGGATCGAGCGGCCCGTAGCCGAGATCATCGATCGTATAGGCGGGTTTGCGCAGTAAAACCGCGGTGCCGTCCGGCAGTTCCACCTTCCGTTCCCGATAGTCGACACGCATCCTGCCCTCACCCCTGAGACCAGGCACGGCCAGTTGCTGCAATTGCGTGCCATAGACCGGGTCTGGAAGGTTGAGCAGCCGGTGGTCGGCGAGCGCCGCCTTTTCTTCCGCGCTGCTGGCATCGCGCGCCAGCCGCAGGAACATCGAGGTGGTGCCAACATCGGCTTGCGGCGGCCGTCCGCGTCCATCCTTCAGATGGCAGTTCTGGCAAGCGCGTTCGTTGAACAAGGGTCCGAGCCCATCCGATGCCTGCGTCGAGGACGGCGACGAGACCCAGTTCTTGCGGAAAAGCGCATTGCCGAGCTTGAAGGTGCCTTCTTCCTCGAAGCTGATGTTGGCCGAAGATTGCGAGAAGGAATCACGGCTGATGTCTTTCCGCGAGGTGCCGGCGCCACCTTGCATCAGTTCGAAAGGCTCGGGCTTGGAAAAATCCGTGGTCGGCCTGGTAATGGCTGTGACGCGCACCTGATCCTTGGCATTAAGGTCGGTGCGCGTGGTGGCGAGACCGGCGGGTAGAAGGTCGCCGGCGATGGCAGAAGTGGTCAGCGCCAGCATCAGAATAATGCCGTGCCGACCAGCCGATATGGCTGGCATTTTCCGGAGGCGCGGCGGGCCCTTGGCCCGCCGCAAGCGGCGCAGGACGTCTAAGAGGCGCCGCATTCCCGCATATCCTTAGTCTGCCTCGTCCGCCGGTGCGGCGTTGAGCTGGCCGTACTTTTCCTCACCGATCGAGGCCAGCAGGTCGAGCTGCGTCTCGAGGAAGTCGATATGGCTTTCCTCGTCGGCGAGCAGTTCCTCGAACAGTTTCATCGTCACGTAGTCGCCCGCTTCCTCGCAGATTTCGCGCGAGCGCTTATACGCAGTGCGCGCGTCATATTCACCGGCCAGGTCGGATTCGAGCACTTCCTTGACGTTCTGGCCGATGCGCAGCGGCGCCACGGACTGCAGGTTGGGATGGCCTTCAAGGAAGATGATGCGGGCGACGAGCTTGTCGGCGTGGTGCATCTCCTCGATCGATTCCGCCCGCTCCTTCTTGGCCAGCTTGGCGTATCCCCAATCCTCGAACAGGCGGAAATGCACCCAATACTGGTTGACGGCGCCGAGCTCCAGAAAGAGAGCCTCGTTAAGCCGCTCGATGATCTGTGGTTCGCCTTTCATGGGTCCTGCTCCCGTATTGGACGCGCAGGCCTCTGACGCGATCCAGATGTGAAACGATGTCCACGCCGCTTGCCTGCGAGCGGGCGTGGTAGTTCTCGGTGACCCGAATGATCGTTTCGACCACATTTGGGAAGCAGCCGCAACAGCGACCCCGTTTGTGCATGGCGTGATAGACCTTTGCCGGCACGATGAGCTGCCAGGGATCCTGATCCAGCAGGCCGATGATCGTCTGCTCGATCTCCTTCTCGGTGATGATGTTGCAATGGCAGATCAGCATTTCGTCGCTCTGGCTGACGGCGCTCCGATGCGCCGTTTGGCTGGGGGCTTACTTGAACACCTTGTCGGGCGCGTCGAGACTGTCGGAGCCTTCGAAGGCGATGTTGTTCAGCTTCAAGGCGCCGACGGCGCGTTCGATCGACTTGGTCTGGTCGATCAATGCGTCGATTGCCGCCTGCACGGTGGCATTGCCCGCCGTATTGCCCTCGGCGATCTGCTGGTCGTAGGCCTCGCCGGCCAATGCCCGTGCCTTGATGGCTTCCATCTTGGCGACCGAAACATCGAGCTTGTCGGACAGTTCCTTGTCGATTGCCGGATCCGCTGCCTTGACCATGTCGTGCACCGAGGGACCCGAAACGACGGTACCATCCAGCCGTGTGTAGCTGGCGTGATAGGCGGCGCGAATGCCGACTGCATCATAGAGATGAGAATTGTAGGTGTTGTCGGAGAAGCAGTCATGCTCCTCTTCGGGATCGTGCAGCAGCAGGCCGAGCTTCATGCGCTCGCCGGCCAGTTCGCCGTAGGAGAGCGAGCCCATGCCGGTGAAGATGATCGAGATCGCGGTGTTCGGCTCGCCATCGACGAGGTTCTTGCGCGCGGCGCCGTCTTCCTTCCAGTCATTGACCATCTTCTGCAGGTCGGAGACCAGAAGGTCAGTTGCCGATTTCAGGTACTGTGCGCGGCGGTCGCAATTGCCGCCGGTGCAGTTCTTGAGGTCGTAATCCGTATAGGGACGCTCGCCGGCGCCTGGACCGGTGCCATGCAGATCCTGGCCCCAGAGCAGGAACTCGATGGCGTGATAGCCGGTAGCGACGTTGGCCTCGATACCGCCGGCTTGCTGCAAGGTCCCGGAGAGGAATTCCGGCGAAAGCGTCGAGGCGTCGATCTTCTTGCCGTTGATTTCGATCTCCTTGTTGGCGATCACATTGGCGGTGTAGAGAGAATTCGCGTCCGATTCCGTGCCGTAGCTCTTGGCGACATAGTCGATCAGGCCTTCGTCCAGCGGCCAGGAATTCACCTCGCCCTCCCAGTCGTCGACGACCTTGTTGCCGAAGCGATAGACCTCGGTCTGCTGGTAGGGCACGCGCGCCGCCTTCCAGGCGTCGCGGGCGGCATTGAGCGTTTCCGCCGACGGGTTGGCCAGCAGCACGTCGACCGCCTTGTCCAGCGTCCGCGCCGTGGTTAGCGAATCCTCGTACTTGGCAAGCGCGATGTCGGAATAGGTCTTGATCACCGCCTTCGCATCGGTTTGCGCCTTTGCAGGCAGCACGAACACCGCCGCCGTCAGCAGCGCCGTGGCGCCGATCGCCACAAGCCTGCCGCCATATCGTGCCGTCATTATCGCTCTCCAGTTTCTCGGGAATTCCGCAAACGGCGCGCGCGGCAACCAGCACCAGGCCGTGTGCATGCCACCGGCCGCAAGATATGCCGCGCTGCCGCGCGGCTCAGGGAAGAAAGACACCAAAATGCCTCCAATCGAACGGGTTCAAGGCCCAGACATCAAAGGGATGCGCCAATGCGCAAGCTTCCTTAAAACTTCGCGCTCGATGGAGTCAACGGAAATTACTGAAAAACCCAATCGAAACAACAGTTTAGAATTATTCTAAACTACAACTGTCAACTTTACGCGTTCCCTTGCACCGACTTTGCGGCCGAACTGTACGATTGACAGTCGCCATCCCGGGTGCGACCCGCAGACATTCTCTTGCGGCGGTGCCAGGCAATTGCCGCTTGGCGAGACGTCCTAGGATCGAATCGGGATCGGAATGCGATGAAGAACGGCGTGGTCATTGTCGGTGCGGGTCATGCGGGCGTGCAGGCAGCCGCCAGTCTGCGCGAGGATGGTTATGACGGGCCGGTGATCCTGGTCGGCGACGAGAACGAACTGCCCTATCACAAGCCGCCGCTGTCGAAGACCTTCATCAAGGATGCCACGGCCAAGCCGCAGCCCTTGCGCGGCGAAGCCTTCTACACCGGCAGCGCCATCGACTACCGGCCGGGCATCCGGATCGAGCGCATCGATACCGGCCGCGGCAGTCTCGACATTGCCGGCGGTGGCGCACTTGCCTTCGACCATCTGATCCTGGCGACCGGATCGCGCCCGCGTGCCTTGCCATTACCCGGCGCGGAGCTGTTCGGCGTGGTGTCGCTGCGCTCGCTGGCCGATGCCCGGCTGATCCGGGACTTGAGCGCGCACAGCGAAGATGTCGTTATTCTCGGCGGCGGCTTCATCGGACTGGAAATCGCCGCGACGCTTCGGGCGGCGGGCCGCACCGTCACCGTTGTCGAGGCGGTCGACCGGCTGCTTGGCCGCGCCGTGGCGCCGGTGGTGGCTAGCCATGTCCGGCAAAGGCTGGAAGCGACAGGCGTGCGCATCCTCACCGGCACCTCGATTGCAAGGCTCGAAGGCGAAGACGGCCATGTCACCGCCGCGATCACCACCTCAGGCGAAAGGCTGCCGGCGCGCATGGTCGTGGTGGGCATCGGTGCCGTGCCGAATGTCGAACTGGCGCAGGAAGCCGGCCTCACCATCGCCAACGGCATCCGCGTCGATCACCAGATGCGCAGCTCGGTACCGGATATCCTCGCCATCGGCGACGCCGCCTCGTACCGGCACTGGTTCACCGGCGGCGACGTGCGGCTGGAATCGGTGCAAAACGCCACCGACCAGGCGCGGCTCGCCGCGCGCACCATATCAGGCCACGCCGACGCTTATTCGGCGGTGCCATGGTTCTGGTCCGACATTGGCGACATGAAATTGCAGATGGTCGGGCTGACATCAGGCGGCGACAGCCATGTCGTGCTCGGTGACCTGCCCGACAACAAGTTCTCGATCTACCACTACGCGGGAGACCGGCTGCTCGGCATCGAGTCCGTCAATCGCCCCGGCGACCACATGCTTGGCCGCAAGATGCTCGGTGCCGGCTTCTCGCCGACACCGCAAACGGTAGCCACGGGTCCCGAAGGGCTGAAGGCGGCATTGGCACAATTTCACCAGGACGAGCCTGCCCGGGTTACGGGCTAAAGCAGGCCGGGATCTTGCCAAAAAAATCAATGAGCTTATCATAAATTGATAATCGCGGATAAAATGGAAGGCCGTCCCCATGCCTGCGAGCTACAGCATCGGACCTCGCTACGAAACGTTCGTGCGCGAACTGGTTGAAAGCGGCCGCTATGCCAGCGCCAGCGAAGTTGTGCGTGATAGCCTGCGCCTCTTGGAGGAACGCGAGGAGCAGCGGCAAACGAAACTTGCGGCACTGCGTGAGGACATCCGCAAGGGTGTAGAAAGCGGACCGGGCATTCAGGCCAACAGCGTTTTTGACCGGCTGGAGAAAAAATACAGCGGTGGAACCCACAAGTAATGGCCCTCAGTTTTGCGCCTGCCGCGGTGCAGGACATCGAGGAGATCGGCGATTACATCCATGCTGAAAATCCGCCCGCCGCTCACCGTTTTATAGCGGCGCTTCGCGGACGATGTGGCCGCATAGAGAATGCGCCACGCGGAGGCGCACCTCGTTCCGAGCTTTGGCCTGGTCTGCGGTCCGTCGCGTTCCAAAAATGTATAATTTTCTACACCGCCCAGGGCAACGACGTGCGCGTCGAGCGCATTTTGCACGGCGCGCGCGATATTGAGGGCATCTTCGAGGAAGAAAAGATGCCCAAAGACATGTGAATCGGAACGCTCGTCCTTGTCGATCAGGCTGCGCAGACTTCGCGGATCGAGCTTTCCAGAATGTCGAGCGCTTCGTTCATGACTTCGTCCTGGATGGTGATCGGCGCTAGGAAGCGGATGACGTTGCCATAGACGCCGCAGGTCAACAGGATCAGACCCTTGTCGAGCGCCTTCAGGCGGATCGCGTTGGCGATCTCGGCCGACGGCAGGCCCTTCTTGACGTCATTGAACTCAACCGCGTTCATGAAGCCCAGACCCCTGATGTCGACGATCTCGGGCACGTCGTCACGGATCGACTGCAGACGCTGCTTCAGCCGGGCACCCAGCGTGTTGGCGCGGTCGCAGAGCTTTTCGTCCTCGATGACATCCAGGACGGCGTGTGCCGCGGCGACGCCGATCGGGCTGCCGCCATAGGTGCCGCCGAGCCCGCCGGGGCTGGGCGCATCCATGATCTCGGCGCGGCCGGTGACCGCCGACAGCGGAAAGCCGCCGGCCAGGCTCTTGGCCATGGTGGTGATGTCGGCCGCCACCTCGTGATGGTCCATGGCGAACATCCTGCCGGTGCGGGCAAAGCCGGTCTGCACTTCGTCCGCGATGAGCAGCATACCGTGCTGGTCGCAGAGCTTGCGCAGCGCCGTCAGGAGTTCACGCGGCGCGTCGTAGAAGCCGCCCTCGCCCTGAACGGGCTCGATGATGATCGCGGCGACGCGGGCCGGATCGACATCCGCCTTGAACAGCTTGTCGAGTGCCGCCAGCGAATCGGCGACCGAGGCGCCATGCAGTTGCACGGGGAACGGCACGTGGTAGACGTCGCCCGGCATGGCGCCGAAGCCAACCTTGTAGGGCACGACCTTGCCGGTCAGCGCCATGCCCATGAAGGTGCGGCCGTGGAAGCCGCCGCCGAAGGCGATGACGGCCTGGCGGCCGGTGGCGTTGCGAGCGATCTTGATGGCATTCTCCACCGCCTCGGCGCCGGTGGTGACGAAGATCGTCTTCTTCTCGAACTTGCCGGGCAGCATGGCGTTCAGCCGTTCGGCCAGCCGCACATAGCTCTCGTAAGGCACGACCTGGTGGCAGGTGTGGGTGAAGCGGTCGAGTTGCGCCTTGACCGCCTCGATCACCCTGGGATGGCGATGGCCGGTGTTGACGACGGCGATGCCCGAGGAGAAGTCGATATAGCGGCGGCCCTCGACATCCCAGATCTCCGAATTCTCGGCCCGGTCGGCGTAGATTTGCGTGGTCATGCCGACGCCGCGCGAGATCGACTGGTTCTTGCGTTCGGAAATGGCGGAGTTCTTCATCATATCCCTCACCGGGCCGGCGCCCGTTCTGTTTGATGCCGTTGAGTTCCCTTCTGGCCTTATTTCAGGTTTTCCTCAAGCCGGCACCATCGCAGGGTCGATTGGGCCTGACTTAACCAGTCCGGCGATACGTCTACGAGACCGGTTTCCTTTTTTTCGGGATCGACTATCCTCCTGTTATCCGCGAGGGACCGCGATCAGCGACCGGCGCGCGGCCGAGGGGAGCCATGAGCAGGAACGTGACATCGTCCGTCTCGCCGCCATCCGCCAAAACTCCCAGCCTTTTGTCTTTTCCAGCCGCTTCAATTCTCGCCTGCACGGCCCTGGCGCTGCTCGCCGGTTGCCAAAAGCAGGCGGCGGCGGACAAGAAGCTGCCGGTCATGGTGCGCACCGAAACGGTGGGGATGGCCGACTATGCGCCGAGAACCTCGCTGACCGGGGTGATCGCGGCGCGCACGCTGAACAATCTTTCGTTCCGGGTTGGCGGACGCGTCGCCGAGCGGCTTGTCGATGTCGGCCAGCATGTCGATCAGGGGACAGTGCTTGCCCGCATCGATCCGCAGGAGCAGGAATCCGATCTGCGATCGGCGCAGGCCGACCTCGATGCCGCGCAGGCGCAACTGACCCAGGCCGCGGCCACTTTCGAGCGGCAAAAGACGCTGCTTGCCCAGGGCTTCACCACCAGGCGCGATTATGACGCGGCCGACCAGGCACTGAAGGTGGCGCAAGGCAGCGTCGATGCCGCGCAGAGCGCGCTCGCCAACGCCCGGCAGAACCTGTCTTTCACCGAACTCAAGGCCGGTGCCGCCGGCGTGATCACCGCCCGCCAGGTCGAAGCCGGCCAGGTGGTGCAGGCGGCGCAGACCGTCTTCACCGTTGCCGAGGACGGCGACCGCGACGCCGTGTTCAACGTGCAGGAAACGCTGGTCGCCAGGACACCGGCCTCGCCGGCGGTGACGATCACGCTGTTATCCGATCCGCAGGTCAGAGCAACGGGCAAGGTGCGCGAGATCTCGCCGGCGGTCGACCCGGCTTCGGGCTCGATAAGGGTCAAGGTAGCCATTCCCGAGACGCCCGCCGGCATGCCGCTTGGGGCGGCCGTCATCGGCTCGGTCGGCGCCAAGCCGGCGAAGGCGATCCTGTTGCCCTGGCAGGCCCTGACATCCAGCGCCGGCAAGCCGGCGGTCTGGATCGTCGATCCTGCGACCAAGGCAGTCGCGACGACGCCGGTCGAGGTGCTGGCGTTCGATTCGGGTACCGTCGTCATTGCCAAGGGACTTAACGAAGGCCAGAGCGTCGTTACATCAGGCGGGCAATTGCTCAGCCCCGGCCAGACAGTCGAAATATCGGGAGCGGCGCAATGAAGCGGCTCCTGCTTGGCCTTGCCGCGCTTGGCACGCTCGCAGCCTGTTCGAAATCGGAGGAAAAGCCGCCGGAGATCGTCCGGCCGGTGCTGTCGGTCGTGGTCGAGCCGCGCACCACCCAGATCTTCGGTTTCGCCGGCTCGGTCGAACCGCAGGTCAGTGCCGATCTTGCCTTCCGACTGCTCGGTCGCGTCGTCTCGCGTGACGTCAAGGTCGGCGACATCGTCAGCAAGGGCACGACGATCGCGGCACTCGATCCAACCGCGCTGGAGCTGGCCGTCCAGGCGGCCAGGGCCGAACTCTCCAATGCGCAGGCGCAGTTCGCCAATGCCGCCGCCAGCGAGGAGCGCCAGCGCCAGTTGCTCACCTCGGCCAACACGTCGCAGTCTGTCTTCGATGCCGCGCAGCAGGCACGCAAAGCCGCGGAAGCCAGCGTCGAGCGGGCCAAGGCTTCGCTGGCCAAGTCCCAGGAGCAGCTCGGCTACGCCAGGCTGTTCTCGGATTTCGACGGCGTCGTCACCGCCGTCGGCGCGGAGGTCGGCCAAACCGTCTCGCCGGGCCAGACGGTCGTCACCGTGGCACGCTCGGACCCGCGTGAAGCGGTTGTCGATATTCCCGACCAGTTGACCGGCGATCTCTCGGCCGACACGCCCTTCCAGGTCATCTTGCAGTCGCTGCCGACAATCCAGACAGAGGCCAAGCTGCGCGAGATCGCGCCCCAGTCCGAGGGCTCGACCCGCACCCGGCGCGTCAAGCTGACGCTCACCAATCCGCCGCAAGCCTTCAGGCTCGGTTCGACGGTAACCGCGACCCGGATGACCAAGGTCGTACCAACGATCGAACTGCCCATCTCGGCGCTGCTCGAAAAAAACGGTTCTGAAAAAGTGTGGATCGTCGATCCAAAGACGTCGAGCGTGAGCGCACGCGATATCAAGGTCGCGTGGAAGGCTGGCGCCACCTTCACCGTGGCGGAAGGGCTCGAAGCCGGCATGCGCGTCGTCACCGCCGGCGTTCACAGCCTCGTCGACGGCCAGAAGGTCAAAGTCCCCGCGGGAGGGGCCTCATGAAGGGCTTCAACCTCTCCGACTGGGCGCTCAACCACCGCTCGCTGGTCTGGTATTTCATGCTGGTCTTCGTGGTGGCCGGCGTATTTTCCTATCTCAATCTCGGCCGCGAGGAAGATCCCAACTTCACCATCAAGACCATGATCATCCAGGCCAACTGGCCGGGTGCCTCGGTCAAGGAGACGGTGCAGCAGGTGACCGATCGCATCGAGAAAAAGCTCGAGGAACTCGACAGCCTCGACTTCACCAGATCCGTCACCACCGCCGGCCAGACCGTCATCTTCGTGAACCTGAAGGACACCACCAAGGCACGCGACGTCGTGCCGAACTGGCTTCAGGTGCGCAACATGGTCAACGACATCAAGGCGCAGTTTCCGCAAGGCGTGCAGGGACCGTTCTTCAACGACCGCTTCGGCGATGTCTACGGCAACATCTATGCCTTCACATCAGACGGGCTGACGCCACGCCAGTTGCGCGACTATGTGGAGGATGTCAGGACCAAGATCCTGACCGTGCCCAATGCCGGCAAGGTCGATCTGGTCGGCGCGCAGGACGAGGCCATCTATCTCGAATTCTCGACGCGCCAGATAGCGGCGCTTGGCCTCAACCAGCAGCAAATCGTCGCCAGCCTGCAGGCCCAGAATGCGATCACCCCGTCCGGCGTCATTCAGTCCGGGCCGGAGCGCATCAGCGTGCGCGTCGGCGGCCAGTTCACCTCCGAGGAGAGCCTGCGCGCGATCAACCTGCGCGTCAACGATCGGTTCTTCCGGCTGAGCGACGTGGCGACTATCACGCGCGGTTATGCCGACCCGCCGACGGCCTTGTTCCGCTTCAACGGCCAGAACGCGATCGGGCTTGCCATCGGCATGAAGCCCAACGCCAATCTGCTCAAATTCGGCGAGGCGCTGCATGAGGAGATGAACAAGGTGCTGGCCGACCTGCCGGTCGGCGTCGGCGTGCATCTGGTAGCCGACCAGCCCGTCATCGTCGAGGAGGCGGTCTCAGGGTTCACGCGTGCGCTGTTCGAGGCGGTGGCGATCGTGCTTGCCGTCTCGTTCATCAGCCTTGGCATGCGCGCCGGCTTCGTGGTGGCGCTGTCGATCCCGCTGGTGCTGACCATCACCTTCACGGTCATGGAGTATCTGGGGATATCGCTGCAGCGCATTTCGCTCGGCGCTCTGATCATCGCGCTCGGGCTGCTGGTCGACGACGCGATGATCGCGGTCGAAATGATGGTGGCGCGGCTGGAGGTCGGCGACAGCCTGCGCAAGGCGGCGACCTATGTCTACACCTCGACCGCCTTCCCGATGCTGACCGGCACGCTGGTGACGGTCGCGGGCTTCATCCCGATCGGGCTCAACTCGAGTGCTGCCGGCGAATACACCTTCACCTTATTCGTCGTCATCGCGGTGTCGCTGCTGGTGTCATGGATCGTGGCGGTGCTGTTCGCGCCGCTGCTCGGCGTGACCATCCTGCCGGCGACGATGAAGACCAAGCATCATGACCAGCCAGGACGCTTCACGTCGCTGTTCCGGCGCGTCCTTGTCGGCTCGGTGCGCCATCACTGGCTGACGATCATCGTGACCGTGCTTCTGTTCGCCGCCTCGATCGCCGGCTTCGGCCTGGTGCAGCAGCAGTTCTTCCCACCTTCCGACCGGCCGGAGCTGATCGTCGATTGGAACCTGCCACAGAACTCCTCGATTACCGAGACGCGCGACCAGATGGAGCGCTTCGAACAGCGGGCGCTGGTTGGCAATCCCGACATCGATCATTTTTCGTCCTATATCGGTCAGGGCGCCGTGCGCTTCGTGCTGGCCTATGACGTGCAGCCGGCCAATCCCTATTTCGGCCAGACGGTGATCGTCACCAAGAGCATCGAGGCGCGCAACCGGGTGAAGCCGGCGCTGGAGAAGTTGCTGCGCGCGGAGTTTGTCGGCACCGACGCTTTCGTCAAGCCGCTTGAACTCGGACCGCCGGTCGGGCGGCCTGTGCAGTACCGCGTCGGCGGCCCCGACATCCAGACGGTGCGAGAACTGGCGCAGCAATTCGCCGGCGTGATCTCGGTCAATCCGAAACTCGCGGCGCCGACTTTCGACTGGAACGAACCGCAGCGTGTGCTGAGGGTCGACGTGCTGCAGGACAAGGCGCGCCAACTCGGCATCACCTCGTCCGACATCGCCAGCACACTGAACAGCACGGTGGGCGGCGCGACGATCACGCAGGTGCGTGACGCGACGTACCTGATCAACGTCGTGGCTCGCTCGCGCGAGGCCGAACGCGGCTCGATCGAGACGCTGCAAAACATCCAATTGCCGACCGGAAATGGCGAGGCGATCCCACTCGCCGCGGTGGCCAATTTTCGCTACGATCTGGAGCAGCCCACCGTGTGGCGACGCGACCGCATCCCGACCATCACCGTGCGCGCCGGCTTGGTCGGCGACGTGCTGCCGGCGACCGTCGTCAACGAGTTGAAACCGTCGGTCGACGCCTTTATCGCCAAGCTGCCGGCCGGCTATTCGGTCGAGACCGCCGGCTCCGTCGAGGAAAGCGCCAAGAGCCAGGGGCCGATCGCGGCCGTGGTGCCGCTGATGCTGTTCGTCATGGCGACCATCCTGATGGTGCAGTTGCAGAGCTTCCAGCGCCTGTTCCTGGTGGTGGCGGTGGCGCCACTCGGGCTGATCGGCGTGGTCGCGGCCCTGGTGCCGAGCGGAGCGCCGCTCGGCTTCGTCGCCATTCTCGGCGTCTTGGCGCTGATCGGCATCCTGATCCGCAACTCGGTCATCCTGATCGTGCAGATCGAGGACCTTGTCGCCGAGGGCAGGGATCGCTGGGCCGCGGTCATCGAGGCAACGGAGCACCGCATGCGGCCGATCGCGCTGACGGCGGCCGCGGCCAGCCTGGCGCTGATCCCGATCGCGCGCGAAGTGTTCTGGGGGCCGATGGCGTATGCGATGATGGGCGGCATCATAGCGGGTACCGCGATCACGCTCTTGTTCCTGCCGGCGCTTTATGTGACGTGGTTCAGGATCAAGGAGCCGAAGCGGGAACAGGGCGGCGAAGTAGACCTCGCCGCCGTTGCGGAAACTTAAGGCGAGGTCGAGCTCCCTGGCGTGACGCGGAGAACTATCGTCAGATCTGCTTGGGAGCCGTCCTCACAAACCCGTCACTGGCCCGCAACAGGTTGCGCGTATAATCCTTCGTCACACGGCGCTCGACGAGATCGTTGGCCACCAGATTCTCCACCGCCTCGCCGCCCTGCATCACCATCAGCCGCTCGCACATATGGGTGATGATGGCGAGGTCGTGGCTGACCATCAGGAAGGTCAGCTTGCGCCGCCGGCGGACTTCCTCCAGCAGGTTGAGGACTTCCGCCTGCACCGAGGCGTCGAGGGCCGAGGTCGGCTCGTCGAGCAGCAGGATCGAGGGCTCGAGGATAAGCGCGCGCGCGATCGCCACGCGCTGGCGCTGACCGCCGGAAAGCTGGTGCGCGTAACGGAAACGAAAGCCGTTGCCGAGGCCGACCTCGTCGAGCGCGCGTTCGATCCGCTTTTCGCCATCGGCAAAACCATGGATGGCGAGCGGCTCCTGCAGCAGGCGGTCGACGGTCTGGCGCGGGTGCAGCGAGCCGTAAGGATCCTGAAAGACCATCTGCACTTCGCGGTAAAAGGCCTTGTCGCGGCGCGCGCCGAGCGTCTTGCCATTGACTGTGATGCTGCCCGAGGCGACCGGCGCGAGGCCGGCTATGGCCCGCAGCAATGTCGATTTGCCCGAGCCGGATTCGCCGACCAGGCCGAAGGATTCGCCCTGCTGCACGTCGAGGCTGACGCCCTTCAGCGCGCGGAAGCGGTCGAAGATCACCTCCAGCCTGTCGACGGCAATCGCAGAAGTCATGCCGCCCACTCCGGCTTGCGGTCGAGCATCGGCAGCGGGTGACGGTCGGCGCCGATTTTTGGCATGCAGTTGAGCAGCCCCCGCGTGTAGGGATGCTGGGCCTGACTCAATTCCGACGCCTTGAGCTGCTCGACGACCTTGCCGGCATACATGACGATGACGCGGTCGCAGAAGGACGAGACCAGGCGCAGATCGTGCGAAATGAAGATCAGGCCCATGCCGCGCTCCGCGACCAGCCTGTCGAGGATGCCGAGCACGTCGAGCTGCACCGTGACGTCGAGCGCCGAGGTCGGCTCGTCGGCGATCATCATTTCCGGTCCGGCGATCAGCATCATGGCGATCATGGCGCGCTGGCCCATGCCGCCCGACACTTCGTGCGGATGCAGGTCGAAGACGCGTTTGGGATCGCGGATCTGCACCGCCTCGAGCATGGCCAGCGCGCGCTCGCGCGCCTCTGCCTTGCCGACCTTTTCGTGGGTGCGCAGCGTCTCGACGATCTGGCGGCCGATGCTCATCACCGGATCGAGCGAATATTTCGGGTCCTGCAGGATCATGGCGATGCGGTTGCCCCGCAGCGCCCGGCGTTGGCGTGGCGAGATGCCGAGCAGGTCGATGCCGTCGAAAGTCAATTTATTGGCCGATATCCGGGCCTGCGGCGGTGTCAGGCCCATGATGGCGCGGCCCGTCTGCGACTTGCCGGAACCGGACTCGCCGACGATGCCCAGCCGCTCGCGGCCGAGCGAAAAGGAAACGCCGCGCACCGCCTCGATCATGCCGGTGCGGGTCGGAAAGGTGACGCGCAGACCCTCGACGTCGAGGAGCGTGCTCTTGGATCGCTGCTGGTCAGGGGGGCCACTCATTGGTCACCGCTGCGGGGATCGAGTGCGTCGCGCAGGCCGTCGCCAAGCAGGTTGAAGCCGAGGCTGACGATGAGGATGGCGAAGCCCGGCGCACCAGCCACCCACCATTGGTCGAGGATGAAGCGGCGACCCGAAGCGATCATGGTGCCCCATTCCGGCAGCGGCGGCTGCGCGCCAAGGCCGAGGAAGCCGAGGCCCGCGGCCGTCAGGATGATGCCAGCCATGTCGAGCGTCACACGGACGATCAGCGAGGAGATGCACAATGGCATGATGTGGCGCAGCACGATGCGGAAAGGCGAGGCGCCCATCAATTGCACGGCCTTGATGTAGTCCGAGTTGCGCACGGTAAGCGTCTCGGCGCGGGCGATGCGCGCATAGGGCGGCCAGGAGGTGATGGCGATCGCCAGCACGGCGTTCTCGATGCCTGGGCCAAGGGCGGCGACGAAGGCCAGCGCCAGCACCAGCTTGGGGAAGGCAAGGAAGATGTCGGTGATGCGCATCAGTATGGCATCGGTCCAGCCGCCGGCATAGCCGGCGACGGTGCCGACCAGGAGACCGATGGGAGCGGCGATGATGGCGACCAGGACGACGACATAAAGCGTCCAGCGGGAGCCGTAGAGGATGCGCGAATAGATGTCGCGGCCGAGGTCGTCGGTGCCGAACCAGTGCTGCGCACTCGGCGCCAGCAGCCGCGCGTTCTTCAGGTCACCGAACGTCGGCGAATACGGCGCCAGCATACCGGCAAGGACGGCGACGAGCAGCAGCGCGATGATGATCAGCAGGCCGACAAAGGCCAGCCGGTTGGCGGAAAAGCGCCGCCACGCGACATAGGCGCGGCCGAGCCTTGCCTGCAAGCGCGATGCCGGCCGCTCCGACAGCAACCATTCGCGACGGGAGAAGGTGCGGGCGTCGGAGGCGGTCATGACGATGCCTCTTTAAGCTGTCGACCCCCACTCCGGTCTGCTTCGCAGACCACCTCTCCCCCGTTCGACGGGGGAGAGGAAAGGCGCCAAGCGTGCGACCGCGTTTTCCTCTCCCCCGGGCAGGGGGAGAGGTGGCCCGAAGGGCCGGAGTGGGGGTGATTAGCGGCAGCCAAGCCCGAAAGTGCAGTACCTCTACTCATCCTGTCTTCGTCCTCGGGTCGAGCACACGGTAGAGCAGGTCGGACAGAAGATTGATGGCGATGAACACCGAGCCGATGACGATGGTACCGCCGAGAACGGCGTTCATGTCGGCGTTCTGCAGCGAGTTGGTGATGTAGAGGCCGATGCCCGGCCAGGAGAAGACGGTCTCGGTCAGCACCGAGCCCTCGAGCAGCCCGGCATAGGACAACGCGATCACGGTCACCATCGGCACGGCGGCATTGCGCAGCGCGTGGCCCCAGATGATGCGGGTTTCCGACAGGCCCTTGGCGCGCGCGGCGACGACATATTCCTGGGCGAGTTCGTTGAGCATGAACGAGCGCGTCATGCGGCTGATGTAGGCCAGCGAGAAATAGCCGAGCAGCGAGGCCGGCAGGATGATGTGACGGAAGGCGTCGTAAAAGACGTCCCACTGTCCCTGCATCGCGGAGTCGAGCAGGTAGAAACCGGTGATCGGCGTGAACGTATATTCGTAGACGACATCGAGCCGTGCAGGGAAGGCCACCCATTGCAGCTTGGCGTAGAACAGCACCAGCGCCAGCAGACCCAGCCAGAAGATGGGTACAGAATAGCCGATCAGGCCGATGATGCGCACGACCTGATCGACGAAGCTGCCGCGTTTGACCGCGGCCAGCACCCCGAGCGGCACACCGAACAGCGCGCCGATCAGTGTCCCCAATGTCGCCAGTTCCGTGGTTGCCGGAAGAGCGCGGCGGATATCGGTCATGACAGGGTTGGTGGTCAGCACCGAGGTGCCGAAATCGCCGCTCAGCGCATGTTTCACATAGATGTAGAACTGCTCGATCAAC
This sequence comes from Mesorhizobium sp. ESP6-5, assembly GCF_020164695.1. Taxonomy (NCBI): domain Bacteria; kingdom Pseudomonadati; phylum Pseudomonadota; class Alphaproteobacteria; order Hyphomicrobiales; family Phyllobacteriaceae; genus Mesorhizobium; species Mesorhizobium sp. ESP6-5. The sequence continues at coordinate 336,116 of NZ_JAIUGR010000003.1, read as the reverse complement.
GGCAGGTCGAGGCCCATCTCGCGGCGCGTGCGCTCCACGACATTGGCGGGTGCCCGGTCGCCGAGAACGGCCAGCACCGGGTCGATCGGGATGACACGGCCAATGAAGAAGGTGACCGCGAGAAGACCAAGATAGGTCGTCACCGCAATGACCAGGAATCGGCCAAGGGAAGATGCAAGGGCTACGGCGCGGGCGCTGCCGCGCCCGCCCTCGTTTTCAATCGCGCTCATGCGGGCGTGTCCGCGAACGCTATTCCTTAGAGACCGGCCCGACGAAGTTGGTGTCGAAGCTCGGACCAAGCGCGAAGCCCTTGAGGTTCTTGCGCAGACCAGCGACTTCCAGCTGCTGGTGGATGACGACGAAGGGGCTGGTGTCGAGGATCTTCTTTTCGAGATCCTTGTACATGTCGGCGCGCTTGCCAGAATCCTTCTCGAGCAGGGCTGCTTCCGTCTGCTTGGTCAGGTCCGGAATGTCCCAGGCATTGCGCCATGCCAGCGTCTTCGACTTGCCAGCATCCGAATTGTCCGGGTTCGAGGCAAAGGTCTGGGCATTGGAGTTCGGATCGAAATAGTCCTGGCCCCACTGGCCGATATAGATGTCGTGGTTGCGGGCACGGTATTTGGTCAGCGTCTGCTTGCCGTCGCCGGGGATGATCTCCAGCTTGATGCCGGCCTGGCCGAGCGTCTGCTGGATGGATTCCGCCATGCCGGTGGTCGGCTGGCCGGTGCGCACGTCCATGGTGACGCTGAAGCCGTCGGGCAGGCCGGCCTTGGCCAGCAGTTCCTTGGCCTTGGCGACATCGAGCTTGAACGGGTTCTCGTCCAGTTCGCCCAGAACGCCCTTGGGCAGGAAGGTCTGGTGGATCTCGCCGATGCCCTTGAGGATGGTCGTGCTCAACGCATCATAGTCGACCAGGTATTTGAAGGCCTGGCGGACCTCGGGCTTGGCGAGGTTCGGGTTCTTCTGGTTGAGGCTGATGTAGTAGACGGTGCCTTTCGGCGCGCTGGTGGTGGTGAGGTCGGCATTCTTGGCGATGGCGTCGAGGTCGTTCGGCTCGAGGTTGCGGGCAACGTCGATGTCGCCGGCTTCGAGCGCCAGGCGCTGCGCCGAGCTTTCCTTCATGTTGCGGTAGATGACGCGGGCGAGCTTGGCCTTTTCGCCGTAATAATTGTCGTTGCGCTCCATGACGACCGCCTCGTTGGCACGCCATTCACGCAGCTTGTAGACGCCCGAGCCGGCGTAGCCCGTCTTCAGCCAGGCGTTGCCGAAGTCGTTGTCCCATTTGTAGTCGGCGCTCGGCGTCACCGCCGCGACATGTTCCTTGACCAGCTTGGCGTCGACGATGGAAGCGACGGTGGCCGACAGGCAGTTCAGCACGAAACTTGGCGCATAGGCCTTGTCGACGGTGAACTGGAAGGTTGTGTCGTCGACCGCCTTGGCCTTCTCGGTGACGTTGTCGCCGCTGATGCCGAACTGATCGATGATGAAGGCCGGGCTCTTGTCCAGCTTGACGGCGCGCTCGAACGACCAGGCGACATCGGCGGCGGTGATCGGGTTGCCGGAGGCAAATTTCAGGCCCGGCTTGAGCTTGAACGTATAGGTCAGGCCATCGTCGGAGACGGTCCAGCTTTCGGCGAGATCGGGCTTGACCTTGGAAGTGTCGCTGAGGTCGAGGCGGACAAGAAGATCATAGGTGTTGCCGGTGACTTCGGCGGTCGACAGCTCGAACGCCTCGCCCGGATCCATCGAGATGATGTCGTCGATGGCAAAACCTTCGACAAGCGTATCGGCGGGGGTGACCGCGCCAGCCGGCGCTCCGGCCAGAAGCAGCGCCGACATGGCTGCGCCCGCAAGCAGGATACGGGATCGTAGAGCAAGCTTTTCCATCATCATGATGATTGTTCCCTGTTTTGTTGTTTGTTGACCTGAGTTCCCGGCTCAGGGTTACGGTGTTCTTTCAAGGCTCGACGAGAGCCTCTGCCCCACTAACGTCGTGGTTTTTGTCCAGTTGGTCAACAGCATATCCGGCGGCCCAGCGGTGGGCAACGAGCATTTATGCGACGGTTCATTGGACCAGAATGGCGGGCGGGCGTGTCGACGCATACATCAGCCAATCGAGGCACCGATCGAGAAAAAATCTGCTAGATTCGAAGCTATTTCAGCGCCGCGACGAGGCCGGCATCGGGAAAACAGGTGGCGGCCTGGCCATTCTTTTCCTGCCATCTGCCGATCGAGCGGCGGGTCTTGAAGCCAGGCAGGCCGTCGGCGCTGCCGACATCATAGCCCTTGGCTTCCAAGGCACGCTGCAGGGCGGCGATATCGGAGCGGTGGAGATCGCCGACCGGACCCCAGTCACCGGTAAAATTCTGGTCGCCATGGGCGATGCGGTCGGCGCCATGGCCGATGAACAGCGCATAGAGGTCGCTGGTGTTGTATTCCTTCAGCACGTAGAAATTGGGGGTCGCGATGAAGGTCGGACCGCTGCGCCCGGCCGGCATCAGCAGGAAACCTTCCGCCTTCAGCTCGCTTGCCGGGAACGCTTTGCCGCCGACGCGCTCGATGCCCATGGCGGCCCATTGCGCAATCTTTTTGCCCTGGTCCGGACCCTCCAGCGAACAGGAGACGCTCTGGGGCACCATCACCTCGAAACCCCAGCTGCGTCCCCTCACCCAGCCGTAGTGGACAAGATAATTGGCGATCGAAGCCAGCACATCGGGCGTCGAATTCCAGATGTCGACGCGGCCGTCGCCGTCGAAATCGACGGCATGCTTGAGGAAAGAGGTCGGCATGAATTGCGGCTGCCCGAGCGCGCCGGCCCAGGACGATTTCATCGCGCCGACCGGCGCCAGCCCACGCTCGACGATTTCCAGCGCCGCCAGCAGTTCTGTGCGGAAGAAATCCTTTTTCGTCGACATGAATGCCTTGGTGCCCAGCACCTCGAAGGCGTCGTAGGGCATCTTCGCCGCGCCGAAGCCGGTTTCGCGGCCCCAGATCGCCAGAAGGATTTCGCCCGGCACGCCATAGCGCTTCTCGATCGAGGCAAGCGTGCGGGCGTTGGCGGCTTCGCGGGCGCGTCCACCTGATGTCACCGCACGAACCGTCTTCTCGGCGAAATAGGCGCCGGGCGATCCGAACTCGGCCTGATGCTGCTTCTGCGGCGTCTTCGGCTTCTCGCCCGGCATGACAAGGTCGGGGAGTTTGAGGTTCGGCTTCACGCCGCTGAAGGCGGCGTCGAAAGTCTGCTTGGAGACGCCTTTCGCCTTGGCGTCCGGCCAGAGGTCGGTTTGAAGCCAGGCACGGAACTGGTCGTCGATCTTGGCGGCGGAAGCGGGGATGGTGAGGAAGACGGCGAGGAGTGCGGCTAGAAAGAATGCAAGACTAAATTTGCGAAGGTCGCGTTCCGTCGCACCCCCCTCTGTCCTGCCGGACATCTCCCCCGCAAGGGGGGAGATCGGCTGTCGGCTCGGCTTTCGCCAATCACCAACGTTGAAAGGAGTTCGCCGACGCCGAAGCTGCCAATCTCCCCCCTTGCGGGGGAGATGTCCGGCAGGACAGAGGGGGGTGCCTGGCACAGACAGGTGAATGACGGCCATAGAATGCACCTTCCCCACCAATAACGTTAAAACGCCGTCCTGGACCGCAGCGCCGCGGCAAGCGTTCCCTCGTCGAGATAGTCGAGCTCACCGCCGACCGGCACGCCGTGCGCCAGCCGCGTTATCTTGACCTCGAAACCGGAGAGCTGATCGGTGAGGTAGTGCGCGGTGGTCTGGCCCTCGACCGTCGCGTTGACGGCGAGGATGATTTCCTTGATTTCGCCGCCGGCGACGCGATCGATCAGCGAGCGGATGTTGAGCTGGTCCGGGCCGATGCCGTCGAGCGGCGACAGCGTGCCGCCGAGCACATGGTAGCGCACGTTCATCGCCGCCGCCCGCTCCAGCGCCCAGAGATCAGAGACGTCCTCGACGATGATCAGGGTGGCGGCATCGCGGCGTGGGTCCGTGCAGATCATGCAGGGGTCCGAGGTGTCGACATTGCCGCAGGTCGAGCAGATGCGCACCTTGTCGGCGGCCTCGCCCATGGCGGCGGCCAGCGGCGAAAGCAGCTGTTCCTTCTTCTTGATCAGGTGCAGCGCGGCGCGCCTGGCCGAACGGGGGCCAAGCCCCGGCACCTTGGCCAGGAGCTGGATCAGGCGTTCGATCTCGGGACCGGCGATTCGCTTGGACATCGCTCTGATCTAGGATTTTTCAGAGCGCTTTGAAACATCCCCCGTCGACGCACGGTTCGCCATGCTGCCATGCGAGAATTAGTTTGTTTCAAGCGGGCGGCCCTGGCTGACAATCATCGCGCCTATGGCATCGGTGTTTTCAGGCGTCGACTGGAATCCCATCGAGGCTTCCTGTGGAGCGTCCTGGATCGAGGAGATGACCCGTTTGTTCGAGGTTCCGCTGTTCAGGGTTCCGCCAAAACGGGCGGCATCCGGCTCTTCCATCGGCTCCTGCATGGCAACTTCCACCGGCTTCGCCGAGACCCGCGCGGATTTTGCCGTCGGCGCCGCGGCCGCGGTCAGATAGGTCTGCTGCGCGGGGGCGGTACGGACGGGCTCCGGCTTGGCCGCCGGTTCCGCCGCGGCGGTCATGTAGACTTGCTGGGCTGGAGCGTTGCGAACTGATGCCTTGGCCGGGCGCACTGTCTCGATGGATGCGACCCGTGTCGCGGGTACCCCCGGCAACGCCGCCGGCTGCTCGGCCGAGGCAATCATCGGCTCATCCGGCAGCGGCTGCCAGTTGCGGCCGCGCTTCTCGTAGAAGGCGTTGCCGCCGGCTACCATGGTGTAGTGCATGTTCTTGTAGGGGAAGCGCAGGCCGGCGGTGTGGAAATACATCGTGTTCTTGAGCTTGGTCTTGCGCTCGCCCTTGAGCACGGCGTCGGCGGCCTTTTCGACATCGGGCATTGCGCGCGAATTCATCGATCTGGTCATGACGCCCGGCGCGAATTGCCCGGGCTCACCGACCACTTGGCAGATGGTGCTGCCATGGTTGCCCGAGCGCAGCCGGTTCATCACCACCGTGCCGACCGCGATCATGCCGTCGCGGCTCGACCGGTTGGATTCGAAGAACATCGCCCGTTCCAGGCATTCCCTGTCCTTCGGCGTGTGACTGTAGGCGCGCGAACTCAGAAAGCTCGGCGTGATGGCGTCGGTCAGGTTGGCGACGGACATGCCGTGCGAGGTTGTCTGGCTGCAAGCGGCCAAGAAAAGGGGAGACGTAATGACGCCGAGCAACAGCGGCGTCTTCCATCGCATCGCGATCAACAGGTAACCCTCTCACTTCAACGCCCGCCCCCAGGCTGCGGCAAGAATGAGACACTTTCGGGCAAAATGATGGCCAAAACGTTATTAACGGCATACTGTTGCCGAATTGACACAAAATCGAGGCTTTCCAGATAGATCGAGCCATCGTTTCACATGGATGATGACCGTTCTCTCTTCGTTTTGCCGCAATTCCCTTGGGGAAACGCCAAGTGCTTTTCCCGGCAAGACCGCGCCATGCGTTCCAAAACGGCCTATTGCCCGGCGGCGATTGCTGCCGGCCGGCCGGGCTCGATCTCTTCGATCTTCTCTGAAAACAGGCCGCGCCTGAGAAACAGCGCCCGCGCCTCCCTGGCCGTCGGCGCGATCTTGCCCGGCCAGTCGCTGTCGATGAACTCGGCCTTGGTGAAATCAGGATTTGTTTCGGAGGCCGCCTCCAGGAATTCGGCGATTTCCAGCACGATCGCGCGTTCATCTCTTGAAAGCGCCGACGTGCCGGCCTCGATCGACGGCCGATGCACGAAATCCTCGAACAGGTTGAAGTAGCCCTTGATGCCGACGAGATCGACACCGGCATCGCAATCGGCGAGGATTTCCAGAATCTCGTAGATCCTGTTGCGGATACGCTGCTCGATCAGTCTTTCGGACGGCTCGTCGATCATGGGCGCCGGTCTCAGCTTTCATGCATATCGTTGCCTGCGCACCTCAGGGCCGAGCCCGTGGGCATGCTTTTGGGCGACATGCATCAGAAAGGCAGTTTCATTCCCGGGGGAATGGGCAGGCCGGCGGTCAGCGCCTTGGTCTTTTCCTGCATGATCTGCTCGACCTTGGCCTTGGCGTCATTGTGCGCGGCAAGAATCAAATCCTCGAGGATTTCGACGTCGTCCTCCTTGAACAAGGACGGGTCGATCTTCAGCGACTTGATATCGAATTTTCCGCTCAGCGTGACGCTGACCAGGCCGCCGCCGGCCTGACCGAGGGCTTCGACCGTCGCAATCTCATCCTGCATGGCCTGGAACTTGGCCTGCATTTCCTTCGCCTTGCCCATCAGGCCGAGAAGATCTTTCATGGTCCGATCCTTTGCGGATTAGTGCTGGATATCAGGGTTCGTCGTCATCGGCCGGCGGCTCGACCGGCATTTCGGCCTCGCTCGCGTCGGCGTCGGGCGTGTCGGGAATGCGCACATCGATGATCTTGGCGCCGGGAAAGCGGGCCAGGATGGAGGCCACGGTCGGGTCGTTCCTGGCATCGAGGAAAGCGTTTTCACGCTTCGTTGATTCCATCTCGGCCAGCGTCTGGCCGCCCTCCTCCTTCGACAGCGACACCAGCCAGTGGCGGCCGGTCCAGGCGCGCAGCTTGGTCGTCAGGTCGTTGAGCAGCATCTTGGGCGCATCGTCGGTCAGGCTTACGTCGATGCGGCCCGGTTCGATGCGCACAAGACGAATGCAGCTCTTGATCAGCACCTTGAAGGCGATGTCGCGTTTCGCGTCGGCAAGGGCAACGATGTCGGCCAGCGATTTCAGCGGTACGGTTTGCACCTCCGGCGCCGGTTGCGGAGGCGCGACGAAGGCAGTCGGAGTAGGCGTGGCCTCGACCAGCCGCATGGTCTGCGCGCCGCCCGAGCCGCCAGGCATGCGCGCCTGCGCCACGGCGCTGGCGCCATTGCCGGGATTCACGGGGCCGGGGCTCATCGGCGCGCCGTTCGGGCGCGGCGCGGCGCCAGTTGCCGAGGCGCCGCTCTCCAGCGATCTCAGCGCCTCGTCCAATGTCGGCAGGTCGGCGGCATGCGCCAGCCGGATCAACACCATTTCGGCGGCACTGACCGGCCGGTTGGAGGACTGCACCTCGGGAATACCCTTGAGCAGCATCTGCCAGGTCCGCGACAGCACCCTGACCGACAACGCCCGGGCGAAATCGGCACCGCGCTGACGCTCGTCCTGCGACAGCGAGGCATCGTCCATCGCGGTCGGCACGAAGCGCAGTCTGGTGACGAGATGGTTGAACTCGGCAAGATCGGTGAGCACGGCGGCCGGATCGGCGCCGGTATCGTATTGCGCGCGAAACTCCCCAAGGGCTGCCGCCACATCGCCCTTCATCACATGTTCGAACAGATCGACGATGCGGGCGCGGTCGGCCAGCCCCAGCATGGCGCGCACGGCCTCGGCGCTGACCGAGCCGGCGCCATGGGCGATCGCCTGGTCGAGAATGGAGAGCGAATCGCGGGCGGAACCTTCCGCAGCGCGCGCGATCATCGCCAGCGCGTCGTCGTCGACCGAAATGCCTTCCTTGCCGGCGATCGAGGAGAGATGCGAGACGAGCGCGCCGGCGTCGATGCGCCTCAGGTCGAATCGCTGGCAGCGAGACAGGACGGTGATCGGAACCTTGCGGATCTCGGTGGTGGCGAAGATGAACTTGACGTGCGGCGGCGGCTCTTCCAGCGTCTTCAGCAGGCCATTGAAGGCCTGCGTCGACAGCATGTGCACTTCGTCGATGATGTAGACCTTGTAGCGGGCCGAGACCGGCGCGTAGCGCACGCGCTCGATGATGTCCCTGATGTCGTCGATGCCGGTGTGCGAAGCGGCGTCCATCTCGATGACGTCGACATGGCGGCCTTCCATGATCGCCTGGCAGTGCTCGCCAAGCACGGCGAGGTCGACCGAGGGCTGATCCGTGGTGGCGGTTTTATAATTCAGGGCACGCGCCAAAATGCGCGCGGTGGTGGTCTTGCCGACGCCGCGCACACCGGTCAGCATCCAGGCCTGGGCAATGCGGCCGGTGGCAAAGGCATTGGTGAGGGTGCGCACCATCGGCTCCTGGCCGACGAGTTCGGAAAAATTCGACGGACGGTATTTGCGCGCCAGCACGCGGTAGGCAGCGGCCTTGCCCGTCGCCAGACTATCGGGGCCCGAATTTCCGGCTTCGCTCATTCGCCCGTTAAGCTCCAAAAGGCCGCGCCCACAGGCGCCGATTCCTGCGCATAGTCTCGCCCGCGCTGCAATGCGTCGTCAATGTCGCGAGGAGGGCCGATGAGGTGGGAGGCTGGAACAATGACCCGTTCCGGGCTCGTTAGGGCTGCTTCCTTCCGGACCTGACCCGGTTGGCGAGTGGATCGTCCACCACCAACCTCCCGCTGTCCATATCGGCAATTGCGCGACGAAATGCAAGTGCGCAGGCAAATCGGCACCGCGAACCACCAGATTCGCTTGCAGCACCGGTGCAGCCGCTTTAGCGTTCATGGTTTGAGGAAACCAAGAAAAGCAAGGGAAACGCCGATGCTGCCGGGCCTGAAGGCCGGATTCACGCTGGATGCCCGGCTGGAGGCCGACAGCGAGCAATTGATGTGGCTGGGGCTGTGCGAATTGCGGGTGATGAACGACCGCCGTTGGCCATGGCTGCTCCTGGTGCCGCAGCGGCCGGGCGCGGAGGAGATCCACGACATGACGCCGCTCGACCAGGCGATGCTGACCTTCGAGACCAATATGGTGGCGCAGGCGCTGAAGAAGGTGAGCGGCTGCACCAAGATCAACACCGGTGCGCTCGGCAACATCGTGCGCCAACTGCATGTCCACATCATCGCACGGTCCGAGGGCGATCCCGGCTGGCCCGGCCCGGTCTGGGGGCACGGGCTGCGCGAGCCCTATCAGCGTTCCGACCTGCGCCGGTTTGCCGAAACGATAAGGGCAGCGCTATAAGCCTTGCCGTGTCCATCCCAAGCATGTCCATCCCAAAACACCAGAGTCCATATGACCTTCCGCCTGTTTGACGCGCCCGTGCGCGAGCCGAGCCAGTTCGTCGGCTTTGCCGGCAACACGATCGACCGGCAATCCGAGAACCGCGCCGACGATTCGGTCGACAAGGCGCTGGCCGACCCGACGACGCGGCTGCTGTTGATGAATGGCGGCAGGCTCCTGCTGAAGCCCGGCGAGGGCGGCCGCCTCGACCCATGGTTCGGCATCGCCGAAAGCGAGCCCTTCAGCCCTTCGGTCGACCAGGGCGTGCTGCTCGGCTTTTCCGAACAGGGGCCGGTGCTGGCGGTGCTGGCGGGCGTCGATGCCGAACAGCTGCCTGAAACCATTAAGGCGATCGATTACCGCTCGGTCTATATGCAAGGGCTGATCGACGAGGCCGCCGCCGGCGCGATGGCGCAGGGCGCCGCCCTGCTTGCCTGGCACGCCAGTCACCGCTTCTGCAGCAAATGCGGCACGCAATCGCAGATGCGGGCCGGCGGCTACAAACGGCATTGCCCCAATTGTGGCACCGAGCATTTTCCGCGCACCGACCCGGTAGCGATCATGCTGACCACGACGCGGGAGAAATGCCTGCTCGGGCGCGGCCGGCATTTCGCGCCGGGCATGTATTCGGCGCTTGCCGGCTTCATCGAGCCGGGCGAGACGATCGAGGCGGCGGTGCGCCGCGAAACGCTGGAGGAGGCGGGCATCCGGCTCGGCCGCGTCGTCTACCACGCCAGCCAGCCCTGGCCGTTCCCCTATTCGCTGATGATCGGATGCTTCGGCGAGCCGCTCAACGAGGACATCCAGGCCGATCTCAACGAACTGGAGGACTGCCGCTGGTTTTTGCGCGACGAGGTGCGCCTGATGCTGGACCGAACGCATCCCGACAATCTGGTCACGCCGCCGAAAGGCGCCATTGCGCACCACCTCATCCGCGCCTGGGTCGACAGCGAATAACGAATATCGAAGTCATTGCAGGAGAGACAAATGATCCGTCACACCGTCGTCTTCACGCTGAAGCACCCACCGCATTCGCTGGAGGAAAAGCGGTTCCTCGTCGACGCCAGGAAAATCCTGTCGGCGATCCGGGGCGTCACGCATTTCGAGCAATTGCGGCAGATCAGCCCGAAGAACGACTATCAGTTCGGCTTCTCGATGGAGTTCGCCGACCAGGCCGCCTACACCAGGTACAACGACCATCCCGACCATGTCGCCTTCGTGCGCGACCGCTGGGTGCCGGAGGTCGAGGCCTTCATGGAGATCGATTACGTGCCGTTGGGCTGGTAGCTCAATCCGCGACCTTCCACTGCTCGCGTGACTCGCTGGCTGGATAGACGCCGAGGATCCGCACTTCGCGCGAGAAGAACCGCAGCTCGTCGAGCGCCAGCTTGACCAGCGGATCGTCGGGGTGGCCCTCGATGTCGGCGTAGAACAGCGTCGCCGTGAAGGCACCGAGCTGGTAGCTTTCGAGCTTGGTCATGTTGATGCCGTTGGTGGCGAAGCCGCCCATGGCCTTGTAGAGCGCGGCCGGCACGTTACGGACGCGAAAGATGAAGGTCGTCATCATCTTGACGTCGGGTGACGGGCGCTCGGCCCATTGCTTGCTTTTGGTCAGGACGACGAAGCGGGTGACGTTGCTGTCGGTGTCCTCGACATTCTCCTCGATGATGTCGAGCCCGTAGAGCGTCGCTGCCAGCGCCGGCGACAACGCGGCCATGGTGCGGTCCTTGACCTCGGAGACCATCTTGGCGGCGCCCGCCGTGTCGCCGGCGACCACTCCCTTCCACCCGTTCTTGCGGATGTATTTGCGGCATTGGCCGAGGGCGTGGATGTGGGTGTGCACGGTCTTGATCTCGTCGCGCCTGACGCCCGGCAGCACCATCAGCTGGAAATGGATCGGCAGGAAATATTCGCCGACGATGTGCAGCTTCGATTCCGGCAGAAGGTGGTGGATGTCGGCGACGCGCCCGGCGATGGTGTTCTCGATCGGGATCATGGCAAGATCGGCCTTGCCGGTCTCCACGGCATTGAACGCGTCCTCGAAGGTCGGGCACGGCAATGGCTCCATAGAGGGATAGACGTTGCGGCTGGCGGTGTCGGAATTGGCGCCGGGCTCGCCCTGGAAGGATATTCTATTGGTCTTTTCAGGCATGCTGATATCTCAGTTGGAAAGGATTTGCCTGGCACGGTCCAGGTCTTCAGGGGTGTCGACACCAAGCGGCAGCGACTGCACGATCTCGGCGTCGATGCGCATGCCGGCTTCCAGGGCCCGCAGCTGCTCCAGCCGCTCGCGGCGCTCAAGCGGCGACGGCTTCAGCGCGACGAAACGCTCGAGTGCCGCGCGTCGATAGGCGTATAGGCCGACGTGGTGATAGAGCGGCCCCTCACCCCAGGGTGCCGTGGCGCGGGTGAAGTAAAGCGCCCGCAACCGCGTGCCGGTGAGCGGCGACCCGACGATCTTGACGACGTTAGGATTGGTCTTTTCCCCCTCGCGGACGATCTCGACGCCGAGCGTGGCGATATCCACCAAGGGGTCGTCGAACGGCCTGAGCGAAGCGGCGATGATGCCGGGATCGATGGTCGGCAGGTCGCCCTGCACATTGACGATCGTTTCGACCTTGCCCAAGGGATCAAGAGCGATCAACGCCTCGTGGATGCGATCCGAACCCGACTCATGATCCAAGCGCGTCATCACGGCCTCGAAACCATGCGCCCGCACCGCTTCGGCCACGCTTTGCGTGTCGGTCGCCACCACCACCCGGCCAAGCCCGGCCTCGGCCGCGCGGCGCGCCACATGAACGATCATCGGCGCGCCCGATATGTCGGCCAGCGGCTTGCCCGGCAGGCGTGTCGAGGCCATGCGGGCCGGGATCAGGATCAAGGTGGACATCGGTCTGGCAAGGCGTTCGAAAAGAGGAGGGGAAAAGTGGCAAAAGGTCTCACTGGAAGCGCCCTTATAGGTGTTGCAACGCCCGAGCAAAAGACCTAGTTTCCGCCCGATTTGACCGGCTCTGGAGGGCTGGTCTCGATACCGACGGACGGAGTGGACGGATCAGTCCGCCGGAAAAGGGAGCAAGGGGCGTATGGATTCCAACGAAGTCAACAAGCTGCTCGCCGGATTGCTCGGAACCGTTTTCGTCGTTTTCTCCGTCGGCCTGGTGTCTGACGCGCTGTTTGCCTCGCCCGCTCCGGAAAAACCAGGCTTCGCCATCGAGGCCGCCGAGCCGGCAGAGGGCGGCCCTGCAACGCCGGCCGCCGCGGCCAAGCCGATCGCCGATCTGCTGGCCACCGCCAATGTCGAGGCGGGTGCCGCCGTGTTCAAGAAGTGCCAGGCCTGCCATTCCGGCGAAAAGGGCGGCCCAAACAAGGTCGGCCCCGATCTGTGGGACCTCGTCGACCGCCCGGTCGCCGAACATGAAGGCTTCGCCTATTCGGCCGGCATGAAGGAATTCTCCAAGGGCGGCACGGAGAAGTGGACCTATGACAACATCAACCACTTCATCACCTCGCCAAAGAAATTCGTGAAAGGCACGGCGATGGGCTTCGCCGGCCTGCCCAAGGAAGAGGACCGCGCCAACGTCATCGCCTATCTGCGCACGCTGTCGGACAATCCCAAGCCGCTGCCCGCGCCGGGCGCTGCCGCCGACGCGACGGCGCCGGCCAAGCCGGCTGAAGGTGCCGCACCGGCCAAGCCGGCCGAAGGGGCTGCTCCCGCCAAGCCGGCGGCACCTGCGGCTCCCGCCGCACCAGCTCCGGCCGCCCCAGCACCGGCGCCTGCTCAATAACCCAAATATCGTCTCGACGACCTTGAAAAAGCCGGGTTCAGCCCGGCTTTTTCGTTAGGAAAATCGCATATGCGGCGACAAAGCCGCGCATGGCGGTTTTCACGCGCGACAAATCATCTAGATTGCCTTTCTGGATGATGGCACGCATCGCGAAGAGGACAGTGGATGACGCTTGGCCGGGTGCTTCTCAAATCATTGCTGGCGGCGGCCCTGCTGGCCGCGGGGTTGCAGGCGGCCCTGGCCGACGAGTGGCGCACGACATCATCGCTGATCGGCGAATCCAAATATGGCGACAACTTCCAGCACTATGATTACGTCAATCCGAACGCGCCCAAAGGCGGCACGCTGAATTCGGTGGTGCTGGGCACTTTCGACAGCTTCAATCCCTATATCGTGCAGGGTTCGCCGGCCGCCGGCCTGGTCGGCTTCGGCGGCGGCCTGCTCTATGACACGCTGATGGAGCAGGCGACCGATGAGGGCAGCGTCAGCCATCCTCTGATCGCCGACGCCTACAAATTCCCGGCCGACTATTCCTCGGCGACTTACCGGCTCGACCCCCGCGCCAAATGGCATGACGATCAGCCGATCACCGTCGACGACGTGATCTGGTCGTTCCAGATGCTGAAGGCGAACAGCCCGCAATACAGCCGTTATTTCGAGAACGTCACCGATGCGGTGGCGATCTCCGACCGCGAGGTCGAGTTCCATTTCAACCAGAAGGGCAACCGCGAACTGCCGAAGATCCTTGGGGATCTCGCCGTGCTGCCGAAGCATTGGTGGGAAGGCACGGACGCCAATGGCAAGAAGCGCGACGTCACCAGGCCGACGCTGGAAATTCCGCTCGGTTCGGCTGCCTACAAGATCGCCAGCTTCAAGCCGGGCTCGGAGATCGTCTGGCAGCGCGTGCCCGACTACTGGGCGGCCAAGCTGCCGGTGAAGATCGGCCGCGAGAATTTCAACACGCGCCGATACACCTACATTCTCGACGACAATGCCGCCTGGCTTGCCTTCACCAAGGGTGGGCTGGAAGACATCAACCGCGAATACAGCTCCCGCAAATGGGCTACAGCCTATAATTTCCCGGCCATTCAGGCTGGCGACGTCATCAAGAAGGACTTCCAGACCCGGTCGCCGCAGCCGATGCAGGGCTTTGTGCTAAATCAGAGGCGGCCGCTGTTCCAGGACCGACTGGTCCGCGAGGCATTGACCATACCCTTCGATTTCGAGAGCATGAATCGCACCTTGTTCTTCGGCTTCAACACACGCACATCGAGCTATTTCCAAGGTACCGAACTGGCGTCCAGCGGATTGCCGCAGGGCAAGGAACTGGAAATCCTGGAAAAGTATCGCGACAAGCTGCCGCCAGAACTCTTCTCTCAGGAGTTCAAGCTGCCCGTCTACGACTCGCCGCAAGCGGAACGAAAGTATCTGAAGCAGGCCGTCGATCTCTTCGCCAAGGCCGGATGGATCATCAAGGGCGGCAAGATGCTCAACGCCAAGACAGGCGCACCGTTCAAGTTCGAGATCCTCGGCTGGAACGACACAGACCAGGTGATCGCCAGCCCCTACATCGCCAACCTGCGCAAGATCGGCGTCGACGCTACCCTGCGTATCATCGACCAGACGCAGTATATCAACCGCGTCAACAATTTCGATTTCGATGTCGTGACGGGTCTGTTCGGCCAGTCGGAGTCGCCCGGCAACGAGCAGCGCGATTTCTGGAGTTCCAAGGCCGCCGATGCGCCTGGTTCGCGCAACCTGATGGGTATCAAGGATCCAGTCGTCGACGCGCTTGTCGATCGCATCATCTTCGCCACCGATCGCGATGATCTCGTCGCCGCCACCCACGCACTCGACCGCATCCTGCTGTGGAACTTCTACGTCGTGCCGCAATATTACCGTTCAGCGGTATGGCTGGCCTATTGGAACAAGTTCAAGTTCCCCGACAAACAGCCTGCCTATGTCGGCGCCGACATCGATTCATGGTGGATCGACCCGGACAAGGAAAAAACGCTGGCGGCCAAATACAAGGGCGGCAATTGATGGGGCGGCAATTGATGGCGGCCCTGCCCCGCCGCGATTTCCTGGCTTTGGGTGGCGCTGCCGCTGCAGCAGCGCTGATGCCGGGCAAAGCCTTTGCAAACGTTGCGACCGGCACCAAGCTGCACGGCCTTTCCGCCTTCGGCGACCTCAAATACAAGCCTGATTTCCCGCATTTCGACTATGTCAAAGTCGATGCGCCCAAGGGCGGCATCTTCAATTTCTCGCCGCCGAATTGGGGTTACAACCAGGATACGCAGACTTTCAACACGCTGAACTCCTTCGCCAACAAGGGCGATGCGCCGCCACGCATGGAGATGTGTTTCGACGCGCTGATGGTGCGGGCGCTCGATGAACCCGACGCGGTATATGGCCAGATCGCGGATGGCGTGACGCTCTCCGACGACCGCAATGGCTTCACCTTCTCGCTTCGACCCGAGGCGCGTTTCCATGACGGCACGCCGCTGACGGCGCAGGATGCTGCCTTCACCTTCAAGCTCTACAAGGAGAAGGGCCATCCCGACCTATCGCTGTCGCTGACGCACATGATCGATGCCGTTGCCGTCGATGACCGCACACTGCGGCTTACTTTTTCCGGCAAGCAATCCGCCCGGACCGTGCTCAACGTGGTGGAATTCCCGATCCTGTCCAAGGCCTTCTACACGGCAAATCCCTTCGATTCCTCGCAATTGAACCCGCCGCTCGGGTCCGGCGCCTACAAGGTCGGGCGTTTCTCGGCCGGCGCATGGATCGAGTACGATCGGGTGGCGGACTATTGGGGTCGTGACCTCGCGTTCAATCGCGGACAGAACAATTTCGATCGTATCCGCATCGAGTTCTACCAGAACCGCAACGCCGGATTCGAAGCCTTCAAGAAAGGTGAGATCACTTATCGCGAGGAATTCGTGTCACGCGTTTGGGCCACCGCCTATGACTTCCCTGCAATGACCGCGGGCAAAGTGGCCAAGCATGAATTCCCGGCCGAAAAGCGACCCTCGATGCAGGCCACCGCGGTCAATCAGCGGCGAGAGCAGTTTCGCGACCCTAGGGTGAGGCGGGCGCTCGCGCTATGTTTCGATTTCGAGTGGACGCGCCGCAACTTCTTCTACGGCTCGTACGAGCGTTCGCAATCCTGCTTCGAGAAATCGGACTTTCGCGCCGAAGGGACACCGTCGCAGCAAGAACTGGCTCTGCTGGAGCCGCTGCGAAGCCAGTTGCCGGCAGAGGTCTTCGGCGAGGCAGTGACCCAGCCCGCATCCGACGGCTCCGGTCGCGACCGCAAGCTGCTTGGCCAAGCGGCAAAGCTTCTGTCCGCCGCTGGGTGGAAGCGATCAGGCGACTTTGTCGTTAACGACAAGGGGGGCCGGCTTTCAGCCGAGTTCATGGTCGATGACGACACCTTCGTCCAGGTCTATTCGCCTTGGGTCGCCAACATGAAGGCGATCGGCATCGACGCCACGATACGGTTGGTGGATTCGGCGCAATACCAGTCCAGGCAGGCGAGTTTCGACTTCGACCTCTTGTCTGCTGCCTTTTCGTTCAGCGCGACGCCGACTCGGGATGATCTCGAAGTCTTCTTCCATTCGAGCACCGCCGGCGTCTCCGGCTCCCGCAACTTGCCGGGTATCTCCGATCCCGCTGTCGACACGCTGATCAATGCCGTGGGCGCGGCAAAGGACCGTGAAAACCTGACCGTGGCGATGCGGGCGCTCGACCGGGTCTTGCGTGCGCGATGCGATTGGATTCCTAGTTGGTTCCTGGCGAATCATCGCGTTGCCTATTGGGACATGTTCGGCTTTCCCGAACAAAAGCCCGATTTCGGCTTTCCGGTCGAGACGCTGTGGTGGTTCGATAAAGGCAAGGCGGCAAAAATTGGCAAAGGCTGAATTCCTTGGGGGTGTTGGCGCTGCCCCTCACCTGCCTGCCGGCATCCTCTCCCCGTATAGCGACGGGGCGAGGGGCGCTCTCACCAACGGTTTCGCCAACTACGAGAGTCGCATTAAGAACGCCGAGACTGCGGCCAGCCCCTTTCTCCCCGTCACTATACGGGGAGAAATGTCCGGCAGGACAATGAGGGGCGGCGCCCGCGTCGACATTTGGCCCGGAGCGATTGCCTTGCGGGTGCCGCAAGGCGCGGTGGCTCTCCTCGAGGAGGATGACACCTGATGGGCGCCTATATACTGCGCCGCATCCTTTTGATGATCCCGACCCTGTTCGGCATCATGGCGATATCGTTCGCCGTTATCCAGTTCGCGCCTGGCGGGCCGGTCGAGCAGGTCATCGCCAAACTGACCAACCAGGGCGGCAGCGACCGCCTCGGCGGTGGTGGCGGCGATGCAGGCGGCTCCAATTTCGATGTCGCCGGCGATGTCAGCTCGAAATATCGCGGCGCCCAGGGCCTCGATCCGGAATTCATCAAGAAGCTGGAGAAGCAGTTCGGTTTCGACAAGCCGCCGCTCGAGCGCTTCGGCATGATGCTGTGGAATTATGCCAGGTTCGATTTCGGCAACAGCTATTTCCGCGATATCTCGGTGCTCGACCTGATCCTGGAAAAGATGCCCGTATCGATTTCGATCGGGCTCTGGATCACCTTGTTGTCCTATCTGATCTCGATCCCGCTCGGCATTCGCAAGGCGGTGAAGGACGGCACGCCCTTCGACGTCTGGACCAGTGGGGTCGTCATCGTCGGCTATGCCATTCCAGGCTTCCTGTTCGGCATCCTTTTGATGGTGCTGTTCGCCGGCGGCTCGTTCTGGGACTGGTTCCCCTTGCGCGGCATCGTCTCGGACAATTGGGACCAATTGTCGTGGCCGGCCAAGATCGTCGATTATTTCTGGCACATGACGCTGCCGCTGACGGCGCTGGTGTTGTCGGCCTTCGCAACGACCACGCTTTTGACCAAGAACTCCTTCCTGGAGGAAATCCGCAAGCAGTATGTGGTGACGGCGCGCGCCAAGGGCCTGTCGGAACGGCAGGTGCTTTATGGCCACGTTTTCCGCAACGCCATGCTGATCGTCATCGCCGGCTTCCCGGGTGCCTTCATCTCGGCCTTCTTCACGGGATCGCTGCTGATCGAGAACATCTTTTCGCTCGACGGGCTCGGCCTGCTCGGCTTCCGGTCCGTGGTCGAGCGCGACTATCCCGTGGTGTTCGCCAACCTTTATATCTTCTCGCTGCTTGGCCTGTTCGTCGGGCTCCTGTCCGACCTGATGTACACCTGGGTCGATCCGCGCATCGATTTCGAGCGGAGAGACATCTGATGTCGGAGGCAAGCGTAACCGCCGGTGTCTTGCCGGAGCGGCTCCCACGGCCGTTCCTGTCGCCGCTCAACAAGCGCCGCTTGCAGAATTTCAAAGCCAACCGGCGCGGCTACTGGTCGCTGTGGATTTTCCTCGTCCTGTTCGTGCTGTCGCTGTTTGCCGAATTCATCGCCAACGACAAACCGATCATCGCTTCCTACAAGGGCGAGATCCTTTTCCCGGTGATGGTTGCGTATCCCGAGGAAAAATTCGGCGGTTTCTATGCCGTCACGGATTATCGCGACCCGGTCATCCAGGACGAGATCAACGCCCATGGCTGGATGATCTGGCCGCCGATCCGCTATTCCTACCAGACCGTCAATAACGCCATTCCGGAAGCAGCGCCGGCCAAGCCATCATGGGAATATGACGCCAAGACGCGCTGCAACCAATATCCACGAGGAGCCGATGACCCGGCCTGCAATGTCGGCAACTGGAACTGGTTCGGCACCGACGACCAGGCGCGCGACGTGCTGGCGCGCGTCATTTACGGCTTCCGCATTTCGGTGCTGTTCGGCCTGATCCTGACCGCGGGTTCGGCGCTGATCGGCGTCGGCGCCGGTGCCTTGCAGGGCTATTTCGGCGGCTGGACGGATCTGCTGTTCCAGCGCTTCATCGAGATCTGGTCGGCCATTCCCGTGCTCTATCTGCTGCTCATCGTCGCCGCCATCCTGCCGCCGGGCTTCTTCATCCTGCTCGGCCTGATGCTGCTGTTTTCCTGGGTGGCGCTGGTCGGGGTGGTGCGGGCGGAGTTCCTGCGCGCCCGCAACTTCGAATATGTCAACGCGGCGCGCGCGCTCGGCGTGCCCAACCGCACCATCATGTTCCGGCATCTGCTGCCCAACGCCATGGTGGCGACATTGACCTTCCTGCCCTTTTTGCTGAGCGGCTCGATCTCGACGCTGACCTCGCTAGACTATCTCGGCTTCGGCCTGCCGCCCGGCTCCGCCTCGCTCGGTGAACTGCTCAAGCAGGCGCAGCGCAATCTCAACGCGCCTTGGCTCGGCATTTCCGGCTTCGTCGTCATCTCGCTGATGCTGTCGCTGCTGGTATTTGTCGGCGAGGCGACGCGCGACGCCTTCGATCCGCGCAAGACGTTCAAATGAGCGATGCTCCCTTGCTCAGCGTGCAGGACCTCAGCGTCGCCTTCAGCCAGGGCGGCGGCCAGTCAGTCGCCGTCGACCACATTTCGTTCGACATCGCCAGGGGCGAGACGGTGGCGCTGGTCGGCGAATCCGGCTCCGGCAAATCGGTCTCGGCGCTGTCGGTGCTGAAGCTCTTGCCCTATCCCAGCGCCAGCCACCCCTCGGGCAAGATCCTGTTTCAGGGTGCCGACCTGCTCGCCATGAGCGAGAAGCAATTGCGCCAGGTGCGCGGCAACAAGATCACCATGATCTTCCAGGAGCCGATGACCTCGCTCAATCCGTTGCACACGATCGAGCACCAGGTCGTCGAAATCCTGAAGCTGCATCAAGGCATGGGCGACCGTCCGGCCAAGGCGCGCACGCTGGCCCTGCTCAACGAGGTCGGCATCCGCGATCCGCAGAAGCGTCTGGACGCCTATCCGCATCAGCTGTCCGGCGGCCAGCGCCAGCGCGTCATGATCGCCATGGCGCTCGCCAACGAGCCGGAACTGTTAATCGCGGACGAGCCGACGACCGCGCTCGACGTCACGGTGCAGGCACAGATCCTCGAACTGCTCGCGGGCCTCAAAAGCCGCAAGGGCATGTCGATGCTGTTCATCACCCATGACCTCGGCATCGTGCGCAAGATCGCCGACCGGGTCTGCGTGATGACCAAGGGCAAGATCGTCGAGACCGGACCGACCAAGGACATCTTCGCCAACCCGCAGCACCCCTATACGCGCCATCTTCTGGCCGCCGAGCCGAAAGGCAAGCCGCCGGCCGCCAATGCCGACGCCAAGCCTGTCATGACCGGCAAGGACATCAAGGTGTGGTTTCCGATCAAGCAGGGGTTCTTCCGGCGCACGATCGATCATGTGAAGGCGGTCGACGGCATCGACGTCACCGTGCGCGCCGGCCAGACGCTGGGCGTGGTCGGCGAATCCGGTTCGGGCAAGACGACGCTCGGCCTGGCGCTGGCGCGCATGATCTCGTCGACCGGGACGATCCAGTTCAACGGCCGCGACATCAACCAGCTCACCTTCAACGCCATGCGACCGCTCAGGCGCGAATTGCAGATCGTCTTCCAGGATCCGTTCGGCTCGCTCAGCCCGCGCATGTCGATCGCCGAGATCATCGAGGAAGGCCTGAAGATCCACGAGCCGAAGCTGTCGCCCGACGAGCGCGACGACAAGGTGGCCGCCGTGCTGAAGGAAGTCGGGCTCGATCCGGCGACCCGCAACCGCTATCCGCACGAGTTTTCCGGCGGCCAGCGCCAACGTGTCGCCATCGCCCGCGCCATGGTGCTCAACCCGCGCTTCGTCATGCTGGACGAGCCGACATCGGCGCTCGACATGAGCGTGCAGGCACAGGTCGTCGATCTCCTGCGCAATTTGCAGGCCAAGCACGACCTCGCCTATCTTTTCATCAGCCACGACCTCAAGGTCATCCGGGCGCTGGCCAACGACGTCATCGTCATGCGCAACGGCCAGATCGTCGAAGCCGGCCCTTCCGAACAGATTTTTGGAAATCCGCAAACCGACTATACTCGGGCTCTGATCTCGGCCGCTTTCAAGATCGAGACAGCGCCGACAGGCGTGGTCAGCGAGTGATCCGCACAAGGAAGGACTGAACGAACCGCGATGGAAAAAGGCCGCATCCTGCTTGCCGTCACCGGCTTTCATCCGCAGCGCTGGCGCGACCTGCTGTCGGCCGAGCGCGAGGTGGTGCTGGAACCGGACGGCCCCAAGGATCCCTCGATCACCTATGCGGTGGTGTGGAAGCAGAAGCCCAATTTGATGTCGTCGCTGCCCAATCTGCGCGCCATCTTCTCGATCGGCGCCGGCGTCGACCATATCTTCGCCGATCCCGGCCTGCCCGACGTGCCGATCGTCAAGGTCGTCGCCGACAACCTCACCCAGTACATGACCGAGTACGTCGTCTGGCGGGTGCTCGATCACCATCGCCAGGGCCTGCTCTACCGGTCGCAGCAGCCAAAGAAGATCTGGCACGAGCCACAGCAGAGGCCGGCCGGTGACATTTCCGTCGGCATCATGGGACTTGGCAGTCTCGGCCGCGCGGCAGCCTCGGCGCTGCTGTCGCTGGGCTTTGCGGTCAATGGCTGGTCGCGCACGGACCGGCCAATGGAAGGGGTGGCGACGTATGGCGGCGAAGCCGGGCTGATCCCATTCCTCAACGCCACCGACATTCTGGTCGTGCTTCTGCCGCTGACGCCGGACACGCAAGGCATCATCAACTACGGCGTGCTGAAGGAATTGAGGAAACGCAACGGCCTCGGCGGCTCGGTGCTGATCAATGCCGGACGCGGCCGCCTGCAGAAGGACGCCGACATCGTGCGCGCGCTGGATGACGGCACGCTGAAGGAGGCGAGCCTCGACGTGTTCGAGGTGGAACCACTGCCGAAGACCAGCCCGTTGTGGAACCACCCGAAGGTGTTCGTGACGCCGCATGCCGCGGCGACTTCCGATCCAGCCCATCTGGCGCCGCTCATGCTGCGCCAGATGGACGCTTTCGAACGCGGCGAAAGGCTCGACAATCTGGTGGACCGCAAAGCAGGATACTAGCCAGACGTCCTCGTCACCTGGCCAAATCCCAGTCCTGAAAACATTTCTTGATCGCCCGGACGGACGACAGTTGCAGCTTCGGCAGGTTGACTTGGTCGAACGTCACCCGGTATCTTGAGCGGTTTTTCGGCGTGGTTACGGCAATGTGGTGGATCATGTCCCATTTGATGCTGTCGCGCCCACCCTCCAAGGCTCCGCGTCTCTCCTTCTCGAACAAGGTACGCCTGAAATAGCGCAGCAGACTTGCCGGGGTGGAAATGTCCAGCAGGATCAATCCGGTCGCGCGCTGGAAGCGTTGCGGCATGCAAACCGAGTAATTTCCGTCCATCACCCACCGTTCGCCGGCGATCGCTGCGTCATGCAAGGCAATGAATTCGTCCCTCGGACGCTGCACCCAATCTGTGTTAGGCAGGTGAAAGAGCAGATCAAGATGAATGGGTGTAAGGCCACGCTTGCGCGCGATCGCGTCGGCAAGCGTCGACTTGCCGCTGTTCGACGGGCCCAGGATACAGATGCGGTCGCCGAGGTCCGAGAGCTTCATTTGGGCAACACGCATCAGCCAGGCAGCGCGAACTTCTTCTGCTTGTCCGGTTTGCCGCAGTCGCGGCGATCGATCGACCGGTTCATGGCATCGATTTCGCCTGACGCCTTGTCGCTGTCGCGCTGAGCCTTGGAACGCATGTCGGGCGTGAACGGGCCAAAACCCATGGCGGGATTGGAAAAGGTCGGCTTGGCGGTCGTGGGGAGATTATATTGCTGCGCCAATGCGTTGCGCTGCGTCAGCAACTGATCGCATGGCACGCTGTCATATTGCAGCGAGGACTCGACGTTGGCGTCCTGCCGCTCGGACGCTGAATTGCCCACGCAGCCGGTGGTTACGAGGCAAGACGCCAAAATCATCACGTTCCAGCGCATCGAAATGCTCCTCCTGATATACCGCCCTGATGCGACCAGATCGCAAATATCAGTCGCGCACGCAAATCGGACTTTTTCGCAGCAGCGCAAAGAGTTGCCCTCACAGGGGACCGGCTTTCCATGCCACGACGGCCAGGCCTTTGACAGGCTCGCGGCGATCCCAGCGGATGGTTGTCGGCTCCAGCGCGAGGACCGAGAGGCCGTTGGCCTCGAGGGTCCGTACGACATAGTCATCCGAATGGGCGTAGCGCCGGGAGGGCTGCAGCGCGAACTCGCCGCCGCCTTCCGCCAGGCTCTCGACTGAAAAGACAAACAGGCCACCCTCGGCGAGCAGGCCGGCAACCGTTCCCACGAGACCTTCGAGGCCGCCGATGTAGATCAGCACGTCGGCTGACGTCACTAGATCGGCCTTGTCGCCTGAATAGGAAAAATCCTGCAAATCCGCTTTCGTCAGCGCGTCGTAGATGCCTTTTGCCCGCGCCTTCTTCAGCATCCTTGCCGAGATGTCGAACCCCTCCAGCCGGTCGACGATCGGCCTCAGCTTCTCGCCCATCAGCCCAGTGCCGCAACCCAGGTCGAGCGCCAGGCGGAAGCGGCCCGGCGTTGCCTTGCGGATGGCCGCGTCGAGCACCTCGGGCAGCCGGTAGTCGAGTTTGCCGACCAGCATCGCCTCGAAGGTCTCGGCATAGTGGTCGAACAGCGTTTCGACAAAGGCGCTGGGCGGCGCCATAAAGACCGGACCTTTGCCGATCAGCTGCAATTTGAGAGCCGCGCCCTGACGATCGGCCGGATCCAATTTCAACGCCGTCCTCCAGGCCTGCGCCGCTAGGTCGAGCCTGCCTGATGCCTCCTGCATCTCGCCCAGGCGAAACCAGCCCATTGCCCATTGCGGCGCCAGTTCCAGCCCGCCGAGCAGCAACTCGGCGGCAGCGGCATGATCGCCGGAGGCAACGAGCATTTCGGCATAGTCCGCACGGCGATCGGCGTTCGGGTCGCCCGACGAGGTCTGAAGCGGTTTCATGATGATGGTTTCCACCTGCAGGGAGCCGGCCGCCCATCTCTGTAGAGCATGGAATGCCGAAGCTGAACCGAATTGGACAGGCTTTGTCCGGGAGTCAGCAGTCTCGGGCAACAGGCTTTCCGCAGCGGAATTATATCCTATCTTGGCATCATGCGCGCCAGCGACCTGCTTCATCCCCGGCCCGAAGGCCTCTACTGCCCGCCGGGCGATTTCTTCATCGACCCGGTGCGGCCGGTGAACCGGGCGCTGATCACGCACGGCCATTCCGACCATGCGCGTTCCGGCCACGGCTCGGTGCTTGCGACACAGCAGACGCTCGACATCATGGGACTTCGCTACGGCGAGGATTTCGCGGGGACGACGCAGACAGCCAAGCTCGGCGAGACGATTGCCGTTAACGGCGTCGATGTCAGCTTTCATCCGGCCGGCCATGTGCTGGGTTCGGCGCAGATATCGGTCGAGCACCAGGGCAGGCGCATCGTCGCCTCCGGCGACTACAAGCGGCAGAAGGATGCGACCTGCGCGCCCTTCGAGCCGATCCGCTGCGACATCTTCATCACTGAGGCGACTTTCGGCCTGCCGGTGTTTCGCCATCCGCCAGACACACAAGAGATCGCCCGGCTGCTGAAATCGGCGGCGCAATTCCCGGAGCGCTCGCATCTGGTCGGGGCTTACGCGCTGGGCAAGGCGCAACGCGTGATGCGGCTGTTGCGCGACGCCGGTTACGACAAGCCGCTCTACATCCATGGCGCGCTGGCCAGGCTCAGCGCGTATTACCAGAGCCAGGGCATCGATCTCGGCGATCTCGAGCCGGCGACGGTGGAGAGCGGGGCCAAGCAAGATTTCGCCGGCGCCATCGTGGTCGGCCCGCCATCGGCCTTCGCCGACCGCTGGGCGCGGCGCTTTCCCGATCCGATCTCGTGCTTCGCGTCGGGCTGGATGCGCATCCGCCAGCGCGCCAAGCAAGGCGGCGTCGAACTGCCGCTGATCATCTCGGACCATGCCGACTGGGACGAACTCACCGCCACCATCAAGGAGACCGGCGCCGCCGAAATCTGGGTCACGCACGGCCGCGAGGAAGCCCTGGTGCGCTGGTGCGAACTGGAAGGCATCGCCGCCCGCCCGCTGCATCTGGTAGGCTATGAGGATGAGGGCGATTGACGGCATGAACCGCTTCGCCGAGCTTCTCGACCGCCTGGTGCTGACGCCGTCGCGCAACGGCAAGCTGACCCTTTTGATCGACTATTTCCGCAGCGTCGAGGATCCTGATCGCGGCCTGGCGCTGGCGGCCATCACCGGCGATCTCAAGATTGCCGCGGTCAAGCCGGCCATGCTGCGCACGCTGGTCACCGAACGCATGGACCCGGTGCTGTTCGGCTATTCCTACGATTATGTCGGCGACCTCGCCGAGACGGTGTCGCTGGTCTGGCCGCAAACGCCTGGCAGGATCGCCAACCGCGAGCCGACGCTTGGCGAGGTGGTGGCCAAGCTGCAGGCGGCAAGCCGCTCCGATGGACCGAAGGTGCTGACGGGGCTGCTCGACAGCGCCGGCATCTCGGCACGCTTTGCCATCATCAAGCTGGTCACCGGCGGCCTGCGTATCGGCGTCTCGGCGCGGCTGGCCAAACAGGCGCTGGCCGATTTCGGCAAGGTCGACGTCGCCGAGATCGAGGAACTCTGGCATGGGCTATCGCCGCCCTACACGGCGCTTTTCGCCTGGCTGGAAGGCAAGGCCGAAAAACCGCGCAACACGGCGATGGCGCTGTTTCGCCCAGTCATGCTGTCGAACCCGGTCGGTGACGGCGACCTCGAAAAGCTCGATCCCGCCGACTACGCGGCGGAATGGAAATGGGACGGGATCCGGGTCCAGGCGGTAGCCGAAGGCGGCATCCGCCGGCTCTATTCGCGCACCGGCGACGATGTCTCAGGGGCGTTTCCAGACCTCGCCAACGCCATGCATTTTTCCGCCGCGCTCGATGGCGAATTGCTTGTCGGCGATCCGCGAGAAGCGACGGGAACCTTCTCGGACCTGCAGCAGCGGCTGAACCGCAAGATGGTGACGCCGAAGATGCAGCAGCAATATCCAGCCTTCATGCGCTGTTACGACGTGCTGCAGATCGGCACGGAGGATCTGCGCGGACTGTCCTTCCGCGAGCGACGCGGCCGGCTCGAAGCCTTCATCGGGACGCTCGACCCGAGCCGCTTCGATCTCTCCCCCTTCGTCGCGTTCACGGATTGGCAGTCGCTCGAGGACCTGCGCCGCGCGCCGCCGCATCCGATCATCGAAGGCGTGATGCTGAAGCGCTGGGATTCGCCCTATGTCGCCGGCCGGCCGAAGGGTCCATGGTTCAAATGGAAGCGCGATCCGCACACGGTGGACGCGGTGCTGATGTATGCCCAGCGGGGCCACGGCAAGCGCTCGAGCTTCTATTCCGACTACACGTTCGGCGTCTGGTCCGGAGCCGAGGGCGAGGAGGAACTCGTGCCGGTCGGCAAGGCCTATTTCGGATTCACCGATGAAGAGCTGAAGCAGATCGACAAATATGTCCGTGACAACACCGTCGAGCGTTTTGGACCGGTGCGCTCGGTGCGCGCCGACCGCGACAATGGCCTGGTGCTGGAAGTCGCCTTCGAGGGACTCAACCGTTCGACCCGGCACAAATCGGGTGTGGCCATGCGTTTCCCCAGGATTTCACGATTGCGCTGGGACAAGCCGGCCAACGAGGCCGATCGCATAGAAACCCTGCAGGCGCTGCTCGACCGCTAGGGACCGTCGATGTGTCAGTCGCAACGAATTCAGTTCAGGGTTCGACCGAGACACGGATCTCGTAGACGTCGACCGCCTTGCCCTGCTTGTCGAAATCGGAATTGATGGCGATGGTTCCGGCCGAGCCCGGATGCTTGTCGGGAAACTTCACGTCGAACAGATATTCGTTCTTCTGCTGGCCGACCGCGTAACGCTTGCGGCCGCAATCGCCGAGTTCGCCAAAATTGCAGTCGACGGATATCTGCGTGTCCTTGCCGTCCTCGGCCCGGGCGATGATGTCGAACACGGCGTGCTTGCCGGCGAGTTTTTCCAGCACGCCCTGTCCGACATCGAAGGCGATCGCCGAGCCGGAGGCGCCGGACTGGATGCGCAGGAACGGCCCACTGTCGTCCTTCATCACCTCGGCCTTGGCGTCGGACGGAGCGGCGACATGCGTCGGGTCGGTCGGTGAAAACACATTGATCCAGTCGCGCGACTGGTCCGCGGCACCGGGCTTTGCCGGCGCGTTGGCGCCATCGGCCGGGGTGAAATCGTCGTCCTCTACGGTCGGCGGCGCTTCCGGCGGCGCGGTATTGAGCTGCGCGGCGGTCTTGAACACACCGGTCTGCATGGCGAAGTACAGTCCGATGCCAATCGCCGCAAGCAGCGTCACCGTGAAGAAAATGGCGGTCAGCGGCAGCCGCCGGCCTCGAATGCGCCGCTCATCGCGATTGGGCGCGACTTCCGTGGCGGCACCGGAAGAGGCTGGAACCGACATGTCGATGGCTGGCGCACCGGGCAGGGTCGCATCCGGCATGATGTCGGGAACCACCGGCAGCACGCGCGAGCGCGGTGCGTCGGAAGCGGGCTGCCCGGGACCGTCGACGGCGACAGCGGGCGATGACGCCCTTGGGCCCGCCTCGACCGCGGGCGCCGCGCCGGCCGCGGCCTCGACCGCCGGCGCGTCGATCTGCGGGGCAACACCGGGCACCGCCGGCAGGTACTCGGATTCGATTTCGGTGATCTTTGCCTGGATTGCCTTGCGGCGCTTGATGGCGACTTCCACGGTCACGCCGGGATTGGCCTGGAGCGCGCGGTCGAGCGCGGCGAAGGCCGAACGATAGACCCTCTCGCGGAACGCACGGTCTTCGGCATTGCCCTTTTCCAGGGCGTTCCGGATCGCTTTTTCGATCGCGTCCAAGCGAGATCCCTCTGCAAATTGTCCCAAGCTTTCATGATGGTTAGCCGCAGGCGACCAATCAATCAACGGGCGGGCAGCCGCATTCTGCCTCGACAGACCGTCCAAAGTCTATTTTCACGATGTTCCGGCAAACAAAATCGGAACATGTCGGCGATTCCGGGCATGCAGGGACGCCAGAACGCCGGTTTCGATCGGGGCGCGGCTCTTGCATGATTTGCCAAGTCGCATCTTGAATTCGCGGCCGGTTGAGTCTATCACCCTGCCCATCTTGGAGGCCTTGGCCTCCCGGGCCGCTTTAGCTCAGTTGGTAGAGCACATCATTCGTAATGATGGGGTCAGGTGTTCGAGTCACCTAAGCGGCACCAGTTTTTCAAACCGATGGTCGAAGCTGCCTGGACGCGCGGAAGAGGCCCGAATCCCCGGCCGTTTGCGTTTGCCATGGATGCAAGGATCTGCCCGTCGATCGACAACAACTCGGGAGCGGTGCAGATCTGGCCGAAGACCCGCGAGGCAAGTCGCGACTTGCTCCGGGCTTGGAAAACTCGCGAAAGCGAGCAATCCGGGATTTTCAAATCTCAATAACAAATGATGGACCGCGCATTTCTATTTTTTTGGAACAGACACTTGGGTTGCACATTTCCTGCCGACAGTTCCATGACAGGAGGTTTTGAATTGCCAAGGCGTGTCGACAAGGAAAAGCTGGCAAGAGCGGACCGCGAGGCGAGGCTGGTGCTGGATGCCGAGCGTCACGCAAGGGACGCCAAGACAACCCGCCTGAGGGAGCAGAGACTGCAGCAGGAGGCATTGGCGGACAAGGCCCCGCCTGCGCGCCGACGGGAGCCGACCGGGAAGCCGGCCAGGCGTGTGATCGAGGTGGACTGACCTGTCGGGGGGTTGCCCGGTTCGCCCCGATGGCGCGTCAGCGATGTCTCCGCGTTGCCGCATAAGACAGTAGCCCAGAAGACCCATATGCCATTGTCGGGACCCCGGTTTTGGTATGAAATGTCGGGTGTCAGCATGGGAGGTCCAAATGCCCAACACTTTCAAGACCGGAGACGTCGTCAAGCTGAGGTCGGGAGGCCCGAAAATGACGGTCAGCGACGGCGCCGCTTCCGGCATGTATCTGTGCCACTGGTTCAACAAAGACGGCGATGTGTGGACCCCCCAGCATGCCGGCTTCAAATCGGATCAGTTGATAGCCGCCGACCAATCGACGTAATTCCCGCCTTCGCCAACGAGCGGGCCGGCCCGGCGCAATTCAGATGCGCCGGACGAGGTGTTCTGCCGTACCCTGGGCCGCCAAAGTCCATCATCGCCGGCAAGCGGCGTGATAGGCATGGCGACCGACGGATTTCTGCGATCACGACGTTTAACGGTTGAAGCATGACCATGGCATCGGGCCATGGCAATGCGCCAACCGGAGACGTGAAGCATGATACGCCGTTCGATCCTTGCCGCTGCCCTGAGCCTGCTGACCACCGCGGCTCTGGCCCAGACAGGGACACAGCCACCGGCCGCCACACCGCCCCCCGCGACATCGTCGGCCGCCAAGTCCGACATCACGCTGGCCAAGTTCCAGAAACGGCGAGAGAAGGCGATCATGGCCGCCGACACGGACGGCGACGGCAAGATCAGCCTGCTGGAATGGGAGGCCTTTCAGGCCAAGCGCAACGTCAAGGGCGATCCCGCCAAATCCTTCGCGCGCATTGATTCCAACCATGACGGCTTCATCGACCGGGCCGAGCTCGATGCGTTATTCGCCAAGCGCTTTGCCAGGCTGGACAAGAATGGCGACGGCATTCTGACGGGCGACGAGATGCTGGGCCACAAATCCGCTCCCAAGCCGGAGCAATGACCAAGAGGCCATGACGCATGATGGACATTGGGTGTGCGCCAACCCATGAGCCCCGACCCGGACGAGGAGCTGGTTCGCCGGGTCGGCACCGGCGACCCCGCGGCGGTGCGGACGCTCGTCGCGCGCAAGCTGCCGCGCATCCTTTCGTTGGCCGCGCGCATGCTCGGCGATGCGGCGGAGGCCGAGGACGTCGCGCAGGAAACCTTTATGCGCATCTGGCGTCACGCATCGGGCTGGCGGCGCGGCAATGCACGCTTCGACAGCTGGATCCACCGGGTGACGCTCAACCTTTGTTACGACCGGTTGCGCCGGCGCCGCGAACAGGTGACCGACCAGGTGCCGGACATTGTCGATCCCGCCCCGCTTCCCGATGCCCATCCCGGCAAGGAGGCGCATCGGGTCGAGCAGGCCTTGCAGGCAATCGCGCCGCGTCAGCGCGAGGCGATCCTCCTGGTCTACTATCAGGAGATGTCCAACATAGAGGCGGCCGCGACCCTGGAGATCAGCGTCGATGCCCTGGAAAGCCTGCTTTCGCGCGGCCGGCGGGCGCTGCAGGTGATCCTGGCCAAGGATAGTGTCGATGAATGAGAAAGCCGCGATCAAAGGACAGACCGATGTCTGATGGGTCCAGGAACGAACCGGCAATGGATGCCGAGCGCTTTGCGGCTCTGGCGGCGGCCTATGGCGGCG
This sequence comes from Mesorhizobium sp. ESP6-5, assembly GCF_020164695.1. Lineage (NCBI taxonomy): Bacteria > Pseudomonadati > Pseudomonadota > Alphaproteobacteria > Hyphomicrobiales > Phyllobacteriaceae > Mesorhizobium > Mesorhizobium sp. ESP6-5. Next base: position 305,819 of record NZ_JAIUGR010000003.1, on the reverse strand, counting down.
ACTTGCGGCGGTGGCCGCAGGCCAACCGCACGACCGGCGCGACGTTCGCAAGGACCGAGATGGGCGCGGCCATATTGGGGCAGGCAGGCAAACTCGACGCCTTGCTCGACAGCTATGGCGTCATGGCGCCTGGCGCGGCACTGCACGGCGGCATCCTGCGAATGGCCGACCGGCTGCTCGTCCAGCGCCGGCGCCGACGGGCCTGGTGGCTGGGTCTTGGACTCGCCGGCATCGGCCTGGCCGGCGCCATCGCCGGATTGGCCCTGGTGAGCGTCGTCACGCCAGAGTTTCAGCCCGACCGCTATGTGCTCGATGCCAATGCGACGGCATTCGGCGATGCCGGGTCCGATGGCGAGACGATCGAGGAGGACCTATGAGCACGCGCCGCAACCTCGTGATCGCATCCGTGGCGCTGAATGTCTTCCTGGCCGGCGCGCTTGCGGGCGGAGCCGTCTGGATAAGAAGCGGCAAGCCCGGCCAGGGTTATTCGCTGGAAGCCGCCGGGAGCCGGCTTCCCCACCAGGAACGCGTGCTGTTTCGAAAGGCGCTGCGCGACGTGCGGCGCGAATCCCGCCAGGTCATCCTCGATGGCCAGCAGGCCAGGCGCGAGGCAGCCGACCTGCTGCGCCAGCCCGTCCTCGACACGACGGCCCTGTCGGCCGCGCTGGAAAGGGCGCGCAATGCCGATATCGCCGTGCGCACACGGCTTGAGCAGCGCATCGTCGAGTTCGCGACGGCGGGTTCGGCCGCGGATCGCGCCGTGCTCGCGGACGGGCTGGCCAGGCGGGCCGGGCCGCCACCGACGGCAGAGCCAAAAAAATCGCCGTGACCGCCGACGGAAAACGACCGCAAGGCCGTTTAACCAGAGGAAGGGCAGCCTTCCGGACCAATCGGTACGCACAGGTTTTCATTCTCGGAGAACATTCGGAGTAACATCATGAACCGTCTGACACAGTATGCGGCGGCAGCCGTCCTCGCCTTCACCGGAACCGTCGCGACCGTCGCGACCTCCGCCGCCATCCCGCTGGTGGCGCAGCCGGCCGCCCCGGCGCTGATCGAGCACGTGGCCTGGGGTTGCGGGCCTGGATGGCATCCCAATCACTGGGGGCGCTGCGTTCCCAACCGTGTCGTGGTGTATCCGCGCTACCGCTATTGGCACGGCCCGGCCTACTACGGCTGGCATCCGCACCGCCACTGGCACCGCTGGCACCGCTGGTAAGCGCGGGGGGGCCGAGCGGCATCCGCCTGCCCGGCCGCCTGTCCTCGTTTGAGCTGGGGAAACAGCCGATCGGGCGTCGCGCGCCTCGCGTGAGATCCAACGATGGAGCGTTGACATGGCTGTCGTGACCAAAGTGCCCATGGCGCCAGATCCCGCCCTGCCAGATCCCGCCTTGATAGTCTTCAATCGCTTCGGCCTTGGAGCCCGGCCGGGTGATCGCGAAAGACTGGCCGGCGACCCTCGCGGTTATCTCAAGGCGGAGCTGCGGCGGCCCGACGTCGCCATGATATCGCTCGACGATCCCGCCTATGCCGACCTCAAGGGGAGCACGCCGGCCATCCAGGCCAGCATGGCGGCAAATCTCCAGCGCAAGCGGGACCGGCAGCGGATGGCGACGGAGCAGCCGCCAGCGGGCAGGCCAGCCGCGGCCTCGGTTATGCCGCCACCCGCCGCACCGGCCATGTCGCCGTCCGTCGCCCCGGCCGCGGCCAAGGCCAAACCGGCCGTGCCGCCTGTCGAAGTTGTGTTGTTCCGGGCGGAGGCACAGGCGCGCTTCGACAAGGCGATGCAGGCAGAGGCCGGCTTCGTCGAGCGCCTGGTCTATTTCTGGTCGAACCATTTCTGCGTCTCCGTCGCCAAGGACAACATCGTGCGCGCCAGCGCCGGGGCGTTCGAACGGGAGGCGATCCGGCCTTTCGTGCTCGGGCGCTTCGCCGACATGCTCATGGCGGTGGAGCGGCATCCGGCCATGCTGTTCTATCTCGACAACCAGCAGTCGATCGGCCCGGACTCCCGCGCCGGCAAGAACCGCCAACGTGGCCTCAACGAGAACCTTGCCCGCGAGATTCTGGAACTGCACACGCTGGGTGTCGACGCCGGCTACAGCCAAGCCGACGTCACCAGCTTCGCGCGCATCCTGACCGGCTGGATGATGGCCGGACGGGAAGGACGGCTGGGCGAACCCGGCAGTTCCGTCTTCAACGCCAATGCGCATGAACCTGGCGATGAGGTGCTGCTGGGCAAGACCTATCCGGCTGGCGGCATGGGCCAAGCCGAGGCCGCGCTCAATGACATCGCCCGTCATCCCGCCACCGCGCAACACATCGCGACGCGACTTGCCCGCCATTTCATAGCCGACGACCCGCCGGCGGCGGCGATCGCCCGCCTCGCCAAGGTGTTCGCCAAGAGCGACGGCAATCTCAGGGCATTGGCGGCGGCGCTCGTCGACATGCCGGAAGCGTGGTCGACGCCATTGGCCAAGATGCGCTCCCCCTTCGACTATGTCGCGGCCATCCGCCGATCAGCCGGTCCCGGCCCGACGAACGACCCTGGCCAGTCGCTCAACTGGCTCAACGCCCTGGGCGAGCCGCTCTGGCGGCCGCCGGGACCGAACGGCTTTTCCGACCAGGCGGACAGCTGGGCATCGGCGGAAGGCATGAAGATCCGCCTCGACATCGCATGGCAGGTCGCCCGGCAAGTGGAGGACATCGGCAATCCCAACGACATGCTCGACGCGGTCATCGGTCCCTCCGCCTCGCCCGAAACACGCCAGGCGATCGCCCGCGCGGAGTCCAAGCAGCAAGGCCTGGCGCTGCTGCTGATGGCGCCCGAGTTCCAGCGACGATAGATCGAACGATAGGTCCGGCGCCGACAACTCCCATGGAGATGAAGTCATGAGCCTGCTGTGCGAAACCCCTCACCCGTCCCGTCGCGCCGTGCTGATGACCGGCGGCGCGCTGTTTGCCTGGGCCTATCTGCCGCGCTTCGCCCGTGCCGCCGACAACCGCGACCCGCGCCTGATCGTCATCGTGCTGCGCGGTGCGCTGGACGGCCTGTCGACCGTCGGTCCGGTCGGCGATCCCGACTATGCCGGCCTGCATGGCGACATCGCCCTGTCGCTCACCGGCCCCCACGCGGCGCTGCCGCTCGATGCTTTCTTCGCGGTCAATCCGGCGATGCCGGTGTTTGCGCGGCTGTTCAAGAACAAGCAGGCGGCTGTCGTGCACGCCGCCGCGACCGGCTATCGCGAGCGCTCGCATTTCGATGGCCAGGATGTGCTGGAAAGCGGCTTTGCCGGTCCCGGCCATGTCGCCACCGGCTGGCTCAATCGGGCGCTGGAGAACCTGCCGGCGGGCGACCGCGTGGCGACGCTCGGCGGCCTGGCCGTCGGACCGTCGACGCCGCTGGTGATCCGTGGCGCGGCTCCCGTGCTCGGCTGGGCGCCGCAATCGCTGCCGGCGCCGGCCGGCGACCTCGCGGCGCGCGTTCTCGATCTCTACCAGCATCGCGATCCGGTTCTGGCCGTCGCGCTGCAAAAAGGTCTCGACGCCGATCGCATGGCGCTTGACGACCAGATGGGCGCCAAGACGATGAAGCCGAAAGGCGGCCTCGACAGCGCCGCCGGCATGCGGCAGGCCGCGCAAGGCGCCGCCAGGCTGATCGCGGCCGATGACGGGCCGCGTGTCGCGGCACTCGCCTTCGACGGCTGGGACACGCATGTCAACGAAGGCGGCGCGACCGGCCGTCTCGCCAGCCTGCTCGGCGGCCTCGACGGCGCCTTCGAGGAATTCGAAAAAGGCCTCGGCGAGCGCTGGAAGGATACGGCGATCGTCGCCATCACCGAATTCGGCCGCACCGCGCGGATCAACGGCACCGTCGGCACCGACCACGGCACCGGAACCGTGGTGCTGCTCGCCGGCGGCGCCATCAAGGGCGGCCGCGTCATCGCCGACTGGCCGGGGCTGAAGCCCGCGCAACTTTACCAGCAGCGCGACCTAGCGCCGACCAGCGACGTCAGGGCGGTGCTGAAATGCCTGCTCGCCGACCAGTTCGGACTTTCGGCCTCGGTGCTCGGCGAGAAAGTGTTTCCGGACTCAGGTGCGGTGAAGCCGATGACGAACCTGATCGCCTGAAGGTCTGGCGGCGCCGCGTCTCCTACCGTGGCGCCGTCTCGCTGTCGCCGGCGATCAGGCGGCCTCGACCTTGGCTGCCTGCAAGGCTTCGCCGCGTACCAGCCTGGTCACGCCGACGAAGTCGATCTTGCCCGAGCCAAGCACCGGCACATGCGCCACGACGCGCACTTCAGCCGGCACCATCAGGTCCATGGCGCCGTTTGCCTTGGCGAACGCCAGAAACTCGGCGCGTGTCGCTTTCTCGGCCTCGGTGACGAGCACCAGTTTTTCGCCCTTGCGCGGGTCTGGTACGGTCGCGACCGCCGAGAGCGAACCTTTCCACAGCTCGCCCGCCAGCGCTTCCACCGCAGCCAGCGAAATCATCTCGCCGCCGATCTTGGCGAAGCGTTTGGCGCGGCCGCGAATGCTGACGAAACCGGCATCGTCGATGCTGACGATGTCGCCAGTGTCGTGCCAGCCATCTTGCAGCGGTTCGAGCACACCCGGCTTTTCGGCCCTGAGATAGCCCGCCATGACGTTGGGACCGCGCACGAACAGCCGTCCACCGCCCTCGACGCCGATCACCGGTTCCAGACGATATTCCATGCCGGGCATGATTTTTCCGACCGTGCCCGATTTGTTGTACATCGGCGTGTTGATGGAGATCACCGGTGCCGTCTCGGTAACGCCGTAGCCTTCGAGAATGCGGAGGCCGAACTTCTCCATGTAGGTTTCGCGGGTCGAGGCCTTGACCGGCTCCGCACCGGAAAAGCAATAGCGCACCGAGCGGAAATCATAAGGATGCGCCGTACGCGCATAGCCGCTGAGGAAGGTGTCGGTGCCGAAGATGATCGTCGCGTTCGAGGCATAGACCAGTTCCGGCACGATGCGGTAGTGCAGCGGTGACGGATAGAAATAGACCGGAACGCCGGACACCAGCGGCAGCACCGTGCCCGCCGTCAGGCCGAAGGAATGGAAGATCGGCAGAACGTTGAACACCTTGTCGCCCGAATGGAAATCGATGCGCGAGGCGGCTTGCGCGGCGTTGGCCAGGATGTTGCGGTGGGTGAGCACGACGCCCTTCGGCGTCCCTTCGGAGCCCGAGGTGAACAGGATCACGGCCGGGTCGGTGGCCTTGCGGGCAACCCTGGGCGTACTCTTGCGCAGCAGGCCGAGCAGCTTGTCCTTGAGGCCGATGGTCGCGCGCAGATCATCGAGCCAGACGGTATCGACCGAGTGGCCGATCTCCTCGACGATCGCGCCAAGCTTGGCCTGCTCGACAAAGGCCCGCGAGGTCAGAATGGTGGTTACCTGCGCCGCCTTGCAAGCGGACAGGATGTTGGCGGCACCGGCGGTGAAGTTGATCATCGCGGGGACCTTGCCGGCGGAGATGACGCCGAGCAGCGCTGCACAGGCGCCATTGGCGTTGGGCAGCATGATGCCGAGCGTGTCCTGTCCGGCATAGAGTGTCTCGAACTTCTCGCCGAGCACGGCGACAGCCGTGAGCAGCTTGCCGTAGCTCAGCGAACCGGCGACCGGATCCTGCACGGCAAGTTGCTTCATGCCGCGCTCGGTCGCCGTCTCGATGATCCTTTCGAGCACGGTCTTGTCGATATGCTGGGTGCGGAAGACGAGGGCGGACATCACCTGGTAGAGCGCGGCGCCGGCGGCGGCGCGCCGCTTGCGTCCCTTCAGCTCGTCGTCGACCTTGAGCCTGACCGGCGGCAGTATGGTCACCTTGACCTTCGCGAACAGGCGGCGGCGCACGTGCTGCGCCGTCAGCCGCGAGAAGGGGCTTTTCTCCAGCCCTTCGATGCGGATCGGCACCACCATCGAGCCGGTCTTGTCGGCCACCATGGCGGCACCGTCATAGACCTTCATCAGCCCGCCCGTGACGGTAATGCGGCCCTCGGGGAAGATAACCAGTGGGTCGCCGTTCTGCACGATCTTGATCAGCGTGCGTGTCGACATCGGCTTGGATGGATTGAGCGGCAGCGCGCGGGTCAGTTTCAGGAACGGCTTCATCCACCAGGCCTGCGCAATGGTGTAGTCGATGGCGAAGACCGGCTCCTCATTGGTCAGCGTCAGAGCCAGCGGTCCATCGAGGAAGCTGACATGGTTCAGTGCCAGGATGGGCGCCGGGCCCGCGGCCTTGAGATTGTCCAGGCCTTCGACTTCCAGCCGATGGAAGGCGCGGAAAAGAATGGAGACAAAATCGCGGAAGGCATTGGTCGGCAGGTATTTCAGCATCAGCCAGGCGGCGATGGCATTGGCCAGGGCGAGGCCGAACAGGATGCCTCCCGTCGAGACGCCGGCTGCCTGGATGATGGCGACGAGCAAGCCACCGACGGTCATGAAGCCGGCGTTGACGATACTGACCGCGGCGACGACCCGGGCGCGGCGCGCCTCGGGCGACCAGGCCTGCACGGCGGCAAAGGTCGGCACCACGAGGAAGGCGCTGGAAATGGCCATGCCGGCGAGGTCGATCGCAACACGGATCGTGTTTGGCCCGGCGAAGAAGAGGCCAAGGGTTTCGGATCTGGGCGAAGGCTGCATGCTCCAGATGGTCCATGCGAGGTCGAGGCCGAACAGCGCCAGCAGCGCCGTGCCGACCGGTGCGGGCAAGAGCACGATGCGTCCCTGCGACATCCACGCGGCGATTGCCGAGCCAATGGCGATCGAGATAGCGAACACCGCGAGATAGGCGGTGACCGCGATCTCGCCACCGCCGAGCTGATTCTTGACCAGCGTCGGCAGGATCGAAAGCACAATGGCGCCGATCAGCCAGAACCAGGACGTCATCAGGCCGGCGCGCCAGATCCGTGAGTCCGTGCGCAGTTCGCTGACCTGGCGCCAGGTCGAGCGAAAGACATTCCTGTCGATGACGAGGTCGGGCGCCGCGGAACCGGTTGAAGGGATGTGGCGGCTGACGGCCCAGCAGCCGACGGCGAGGATCATCATGATCGGCCCGAAGACCGAGACGCCGATGCCATCGGCCGAGACGACGCCCCCGGCGATGGTGCCGCCGAGGATGGCGGCGAAAGTCGCCGACTCGATCCAGGCGTTGGCGCCCGGCAATTCCTTGCGTTCGAGGTGATCGGGCAGGATGCCGTATTTGATCGGCCCGAACAGCGCCGAGATGATGCCGAACATCAACAGCGCGGTCATCAGCACGGGGATGGAGGACAGCGCGATGCCGACGACCGCGACGGCAGCGGCGCCGATCTCGGCAAATTTCAGCCGGCGGGCGATGAGCGCCTTGTCGAAGCGATCGGCGATCTCGCCGCCCAGCGCCGACAGGAGCAGGAATGGAGCCATGAACACCGCGCCGGCCAAAGTGACCAGCGAGGCCGCCTGATCGGCGGCCAGTGTGAAGAGGATCAGGAACACCAGCGTGTTCTTGAGGAAATTGTCGTTGAAGGCGGACAGGAACTGCGTCCAGAAAAGTGGCGCGAAGCGCCGCGAAAGCATGAGATGCGTGTTCATGGCGATTTCCATTTGGCGGAACCCTTCGACAGTGTGCCGATAGGCCCTGCGGGTTGCAGGCGCTGTTCAGTTTGAGTGATAGTCCTGAGCTGTTAAACTTCCTTGCTGCGCTGTTGCCCATCCGCGGCTTTCGGCCGCTGCGAAATGAACGTCGTTCACAATCGCACTCTATCACGCTTTGAACATCGTTCAAGAGGAAAAATGAACAGCGTTCACCAAACCGGTTGATGGTCCGAATGTCGAAACCAGCCCTCGCAGGACCGAGGGCGCCACGGGGTGACCCTCCGAGGCTTCGAGCATACCAACGGGGCCGGTGCCCCGGTGAAGTCTGTCGGGACGTGCGGCTCAGTTGCCCGTTGCCGGACCCAAGGTCGCCACGGTCTTCAGCGCGCCGTCGAGCATGTCGCCCTTCTCGTCCTTCAGCGCCGCCTCGCGCAGGCGGCGGATCCAGTCGGCGGCGTCGTCCCTGCCCTCGAGCAGATCAAGCGCCGACAGCACGCGGTCGAATTTCGACTGGGCGCGCACATGCGTGTCGCTGTAGCCCTTGATCAGCCGGCGGCAATTGAGGATTTCGACGGCAAGCGCGTAATCCGCCGGCACGTAACCAAGCGCGAGCGTGTACCATTGGTCAAGATGCGCGGTCTCGACCTTGTGGCGCAGCAGGCGGCGGCGCCAGCGGCGCAGGCCGCCGATGAACCACAAAGCGGCGAAGCCGGCAAAGCTGTCGGTGCGGATGCGGCGGCCCCGGTTGATGCGGCGGTCGAGGAAGGCTGCCAATTTCGGCCGGTCCTCGATGTAGCTGCCCAGCCTCGCCGGCAGCGTGCCGCAGAACTCCTCGATGCGCGGATGGAAGTACTCGGTCACTTGCAGGACCGAACCATCCTTGACGCCAACCTCCTTGCGCACCCGCCTGGCGCGGGTCGAGCGCGTCTTCAGATCGGCGACGCGGATCATGTCATCATAGCACATGGCGTTGGCCAGATGCTTGGCGGCCGCGATTGACAGCGCATGGGTTGGATCCAAGCTGTCAATCGCGACGGCCTTGTCCAGCCGGTCGAGATATTCGCGCCCATAGGCGATGTCCTGGTAGTCGACGACCTTTCTCAGGCCCCTGAGCGCCATGTCGCGCACGGCAACCGGCAGCAGGTCGATGCGAGCGGCAAGCGCCTGCCATCCCTGCAACAAGTTTCGCGGGCCACTCACATGTCCCGAACCCAAGGCAGATCCGACAATCGCCGGTTTCGCCGTCGGCGCCGCCGTGCCGCGCGCACGATCATACGCGGCCGCGAAAGCGGCGAGGCTGGCCTTGACGCCACGGCCGCCGGTGCCAATCGCCTGCTCGTAGCTTTCACGGGTAAACGGCAGCGCGTCGGAGCCGGCCAGCGCGCCAAGCAGGCTGGCCGAGATCATCGAGCCGTTGTCGGCGGCGATCTTTTCCATGTCGAAAGCGATGAAGCGCTTCGACGCGGCCTCCGCCGTGGCGTGGACTTTGGACGACGAAGCGCGGCCATCACCCGGTTCGATCTTTTCCGACACGGCGGCGATGCGGTGCGAGGAAGCGATCAGCGTCGTGCGGTTGGGGGTGACGAAGCCCCTGATGATGGCTCGGCCGGCTTCCATCAATTCGGCGGCGATCAGGATATCGACATCGCCCTGCGAGGGCGACAGCGCGAAGACCGGCAGGCGGCCGGTGTCGCGGGCCATTTCGATATAGTAGATGGTGGCGCCGGTGCGCTGCGCGACGCCGGCGACCGAGGTCGATTGCGCGACAAAGCCATTGCGCTCGGCGACGTCGGTGATCCAGTCGGCGAGCACGCCGCCGCCCTGGCCGCCGACGGCCAGAACGGCGAGCTTGATCACCGGCTCATCGGCAGCACCGGACCGGGGGCGCGAGGAAGGAACGGGATCAAGCATCGGCGAATATCAGGCGCCGGCCTTCGCGCCGCCTCTGCAGGAAACCGATCGTCGCGCGGCGCGCCGTCTCCAGGAAACGGTCCCAGCGGCTTGGATTGTGCACGACGTCGGCGCGGTAGAAGGACGGGCACAGCACCGCCGCATCGGCGACCTCGCCGCAATTGCCGCAGCCGACGCAGTTCTGGTCGATCGACGCGACCGGATCGTCGCGCAGCGGATCGTCGAGCGACTTGACCGACAGCGATGGGCAGCCGGAGAGCCGCATGCAAGCATGGTCGCCGGTGCAGATGTCCTCGTCGACGCCAAATTTCGGCTTGACGACACGCTCGCCGCCTTTGATCGCCTTGTCGACCAGCGGCTTTTCACGGCGCTGGCGATTGAGCATGCATTCCGACGAAGCGACGATGACTTTTGGCCCCTTCTCGTCCGTCGTCAGCGCCTCGCGCAGCGTGTCCTGCATCTTGCCGACATCGTAGGTGCGGTCGACATGGCGCAGCCATTTTACGCCCATGCCTTTCACCGCCTCGGTGATCGGATGCTTGGTCGACTTGGTCTTGTTGCCCGCGCGCGACGACAGGATGTCTTGCCCGCCAGTGGCGGCCGAGTAAAAATTATCGACGATGACGATGACGCCATCATTCTTGTTGAACACCGCATTGCCGATCGATGAGGTCAGGCCGTTGTGCCAGAAGCCGCCGTCGCCGACGAAGGAGATCGAGCGGCGCTTGGCATCGGGCGCGTTGAACGCCGAGGCCGAGGCTGGTCCGAGCCCGTAGCCCATGGTGGTGGCGCCGAGTTCGAAGGGCGGCATGATCGAGAACAGATGGCAGCCGATGTCGGAAGCGATGTGGTGCTTGCCGAGCGCCTGCTCGACCAGCTTGGTCGCGGCGAAGATCGGCCGCTCCGGGCAGCCGATGCAGAAACCGGGCGGTCGTCCTGGAACGACATTGATCAGGTCCGCCGTGTCGACGCCGTCGCCGACCTTGTTGGGTGCGCGCACTTCGCCCGGCAGCAGATGCGGGGCCTCGGCGCGCAGGAAGGCGCCGATACCGTCGAGCATGATCTGGCCGGTATATTCCCCAGCCATCGGCAGGTGCTCCTTGCCGACCAGCCTGGTGCCGCGCCCGGCCTTGTGCAGCATCGCGGCAAAGGCCTGTTCGATGTAGTTGGGCTGGCCCTCCTCGACGACGAGCACCGCCTGCTTGCCCTCGCAGAAGACGAGGAATTCGTCGTCGATCAAGGGATAGACGGCGTTGAGCACATAGAGCGGCACATCCGTCTCGCCATAGGTGTCGGCAAGGCCGAGCCGCTGCAGCGCACGGATGACTGAATTGTACATGCCGCCCTGCATGACGATGCCGACGGAGCCATGGTCCGAGCCGAAGAACTCGTTGATCTTGTTCCTGGCGATGAAATCCACCGCCGCCGGCCAGCGCTTTTGCACTTTCTCCTTTTCGTGCAGGAAGGAGGCGGGCGGCAGAACGATACGGCCGGTGTCGCGGCGCGGTGCTTCGAGCGCATCGGCGACCGTCATCGGCGGACGCTTGTTGTCCTTGGCGATGAAATGGCCATGCACGTGGCAGCAGCGGATCCGCACCTGCAGCATGACCGGCGTGTTGGAGATTTCCGACAGTTCGAAGCCATCCTCCACCGCCTTGACGATGGACGGCAGGTTGGGACGGGGATCGAGCAGCCAGACCTGGCTCTTCATGGCGAAGGCATGGCTGCGCTCCTGCATGATCGAGGAGCCCTCGCCATAATCCTCGCCGACGATGATCAGCGCTCCGCCGGTGACGCCGCCGGAAGCGAGGTTGGCCAGCGCGTCTGAAGCCACATTGGTGCCGACGGTCGACTTGAACGTCGCCGCGCCCCGGATCGGGTAATGCACCGAAGCGGCGAGCATGGCGGTGGCGGTGGCTTCCGAGGCGCTCGCCTCGAAATGCACGCCGAGTTCGCCCAGAATGTCCTGCGCGTCGGCCAGCACGTCCATCAGATGGCTGATCGGCGCGCCCTGATAGCCGCCGACATAGCCGACCCCGCACTGCAGCAGCGCCTTGGTGATGGCGAGGATGCCCTCGCCGGCGAATTCCTCGCCGGCGCCGAGCCTGAGTTTTTCGACTTCCTTGGCAAAAGACCGTTCGGCCATGTCTGCCTCCTTCCGTTGCCGCCGACAGCTGGCGGCGCCTATATCTAGATGTCGTGCTTGCGAATGTTTTTGAGCATCTTCAAAAGCGTTGCGATGAGTGCTGCATATTCGGCGTCGTCGATATCGTCGAACATCGCCTCGAAGGCGTCATGCATGGCCGGCCAGGCGCGGGTGAACTCGGCGCGGCCGTCGTCGGTCAGGAACACGTGGCGGATGCGGCTGTCGGTGACGCCTTGCTCGCGCCGCACGAAGCCTTGCCCCTCTAGCGTGTCCAGCGTGCGGCTCAGGGTCGATTGCTCGATGACAGTATAGACCGAGAGGTCGTTGACGGTGACGCCGTCGGTGACCGACAGCACCGCCAGCGTGCGCACCTGCGAAATGGTCAGGCCCTGCTTGCGGAGATCGTCGCGCAAGGTAGCGTTGTAGCGGCCCATGATGCGGTTCATCAGATAGGGAGCGAATTGCTGCAGGCCGATCTGGCCGAGGGTGGAAATGCGCTGGCGTTTTTCGGCGACCTTCTGTTCCATCAGAGCTTCCCTGCCAGCAGGAAGCCGGAGCCACCGCCGAGGCCCGCACCGGGATGGGTCGAGGCGCCGATATGGTAGAGGCCCTTGACGCCGGTCTGATGGTTGCGGCTGGTCTTGAACGGCCGCCACAGGAACGACTGGTCGACAACAGAGGAGCCGCCGTAAGGGTCGCCGCCGACGAGGTTGATGTTCATCGCCTCGAGATCGGCCGGCGAATAGGCGCGGCGCGCGATCACGCTGTCCTTGAAGCCGTCGATATGGCCGGCGAGTATCGCTTCAGCGCGATCGGCATAGGCCTTGCGCAGCGCCTCGGTCCATAGTCCGTCGGCAGGCGCATCGAGCTTGCCGGCGGCGTCGCCCTTGATGTAGCGGGGCGCCTCGGGGAGTTGCAGCCACAGGATCGCCTGGCCTTCCGGACAGCGTGATGGGTCGAGCGCGTGCGGCTGGCCGACGCAGATGGTCGGCACCTCCGGCAGCATGCCGCGCGCCGCCTCGTTGCAGGCTTTCGAAACGCCATCCAGTCCGGGCGTCAGATGCAGCAGCGCCACCTTGTCGAGGCCCTCGCCGCGCCAGGACGGCGGCTTGGTCAGCGCGTAATGGATCTGAAAATTGCCCTTGCCATAGCGGTATTTCCGCGTCGCTTCGACGTCGTCCTTCGAAGCGTCCTTGCCGAGCAGACGGCCGTAAAGCTGCGTCGGCGTGACCGAGCAGATGACGCTCTTGTTCGCCGTGATCGTTTCGCCCGACGCCAGCCGCACACCGGCTGCGCGGCCACCCGCCTGGACGACCGAAGCGACGTCGGCGCCGGTGCGGATGTCGCCGCCGCGTTCCCTGATCAGCGCTTCGAAGGCGGCAAGCAGGTTCTTCGCCCCGCCCTTGACGATCGGCGCACCGGCAGCCTCCAGCGCGAAGGCGATCACCTTGGCGATCTGGCCGGAAAACGCATCTTCCGGGCCAAGCCCGGCATGCAGCACCCAGGGCGCCCAGAGCGCCCTGACGGTCTCGGACCGATAGCTGCTCTCCAGCCAGCCGCGCGCCGGCACCAGCGCTTCGCCAAGAAAGGCGGCTAGGCCACGCGGACCACGCCGCCAGGTATCGCCGGCCAGCAGCTTCGCCGTCGGGTATGACCAAAGCGCGCCGCCGAGCAGACCGAACAGCAAGCCGGCATTGCGCTCAATGCCGCCGACATCTTCCGCATGCCGGTCACCGTCGCCGGCCGCGATCGCGTTCAGCGCAGCGACATTGGCGGCGCGGCCGGTGCTGAGCACGGCATGGCTGCCGTCGGGCATGAGCACGCCGGTCGGCGTGCCGGTGTGGCAGAACTCCAGCCCGTGCCGGGCGAGGTCGCCGCCCAATGCTGCAAAGGCCGGCGAGGTGATGAACAGCACGAAGGTGGTCGCCATCACGTCATGGACGAAGCCCGGCGCGGTGATCTCCTCGGTGCGCATGCAACCGCCGATACGGTCGTTGCGCTCCAGCACGAGCACCTTGGCGCCCTTGCCGCCGAGCATCGCCGCGCAGACCAGCGCGTTGATGCCGCTGCCGACGATGATGTGATCGGGGGCGGTCATCGAGGGGTGCTCCCCCGCTTTGGTGGATGATGTTCAATTGCGCGCGGTAGCGTTCCTTGGCGTAGAGCGGCAACCTCACGAGGTCGCCGCGCCCACTTCGTCATCGCGGTACCATTTGCAGCCATGATCTTCTCCCGAAGACCGCCTCGCTCTATTTCCCCGGCACCAGCGCCAGCGCGCGGATCGGGCTGCCGGTGCCGTGCTCGATCTTGAGCGGCGCCGCGATCAGGATGGCGCCTTTCGGCGGCAGCTGGTCGAGATTGCAGAGGCTGGCGAGGCCATAGCGGTTGGCCTTGTGCATCAGCGTGTGCGCCGGGAATGGCGGCTCCATGCCGCCGGCCTTGCCGGCATCGGTGCCGATCGTCTCCGAGCCCCAGCCCTTGATGTCCTTGCCGATCAGGAACTGGATGGCTTCCGCCGTCGGGCCGGGTGTGTGCGGGCCGGTCTCGTTGGCGTTGAGGAACTCGGCTTCCGAGCCGTTGCGCTTGTACCAGTCGGTGCGCATCACCACCCACTCGCCGGCATTGATCGCTCCATGCTTGGCCTCCCAGGCCTTGATGTGGTCGACGGTGAGCAGGAAATCGTGATCGGCGGCGGCCTCTTTCGAACAGTCGATGACATTCACCGGCCCGATGAAATTCTGCGCCGGAATGGTATCGGTGGCGCCGTCCGGATAATCCTTGCCGCTGATCCAATGCTGTGGCGCGTCGAAATGCGTGCCAGAATGCTCGCCGAGCTTCAGCCAGTTCCACGCCCACCATGGACCGTTCTTGTCATAGCGAGAGATCGAGTGGATCTCGACCTTCGGCGTGTCGACGGCAAGCTCCGGCGGCAGCTTGATCAGCGGTGTGTCGGGCCCGAGCGGCGCCGTCAGGTCGACCACCTTGATGGCGCCGGAAAGGAGCTGGCCGGCAACTTCGCCGAGGAGTTTCTGGGTATCCATGGTCTCTGTTCCCTCTTGTCTGACATGATCAAGGCTCGTCTCGGCCCTTAATATCCTACTAGACGAAAACATATGCATCTGCAATTATCTTTAAGCATAAAGGAAATGGGAACGGGGCGTGAGCGAGTTCGACGCCATCTTTGTCGGGGCGGGCCACAACACTCTGGCATGCGCCGCGCATCTGGCGCTCAAGGGCTGGAAAACCGGGGTTTTCGAGCGCAATACGACAATCGGTGGAGCCGTCCAGACCCGCGAATTCACGCTTCCGGGCTTCCGCCACGATTTCGGCGCGATGAATCTGAGCCTGTTCGCCGGCTCCGCCTTCCATCGGAAATATGCAAATGAATTGAAAGCGCAGGGGCTGGAATTCGCACCTGTCGCCGACTGTTTCGCCAGCGCCTTTCCGGATGGTCGCTGGTTCGGGGTCAGCAACGACCTGGAAAAGACCGCCGGCCGCATCGCGGCCTTTTCAGCCGCCGATGCCGCGACGTGGCGCAGGCTGGTCGCCGCCTTCCCGGCCGAGGCGGAGCATTTGTTCAAGCTGCTGGGCTCGCCGATGAGCGCCCGGGCGCTTGCAAGCACCGCCTGGAACCTGTGGCGCAAAAAAGGTGTTTCCGGCGCGCTCGACACCGGCCGGCTGCTGCTGTCGTCGCCGCGTGCCTGGCTGGAGGAAAATTTCGAGTCTCCGCACATCAGGGCGACGCTCGCCACCTGGGGCATGCATCTCGACTTCGCGCCCGACATCGCCGGCGGCGCGGTGTTCCCCTATCTGGAATCGATGGCCAACCAGAGTTTTGGCATGGTGCTGGGCAAGGGTGGCGCCGACACGATCATCCGGGCGCTGGCCGGCATTATCACATCGGCCGGCGGCAGGATCGTCACCGGCGCCGATGTCGCCGAGATAACCGTCTCCGGTGGCAAGGCGACCGGTGTGCGGCTTGCTTCCGGCGAGACGCATACGGCCACCAAGGCGGTGATTGCCGGCGTCACGCCCAAGGCGCTGGCCGGCAAGTTGCTGCCGGTCGGTTCGGGCGACGCCGGCTTCGACATGGCGATGCAAAAATTCCGCCATGCGCCGGGCACGATGATGATCCACCTGGCGCTGGACGACCTGCCGGACTGGCGCGCCGGGGCAGAGCTTCGACAGTTCGCCTATGTGCATCTGGCGCCATCGCTCGAGCAGATGTCGCGCACCTATCAGCAGGCGATGGCGGGCGTGCTGCCGGACGAGCCGGTGCTGGTCGTCGGCCAACCGACGGCGGTCGATCCGTCGCGCGCGCCTCAAGGCAAACATGTTCTGTGGGTGCAGGTGCGCATGCTGCCCGCCGAAATCGCGGGCGACGCCTCGGCCAGGATCGCACCAGCGCATTGGGACCAGGTCAAGGAGGCCTATGCCGACCGCGTGCTCGACATCATCGAGACCTACGCACCTAGGCTGCGTGCGAAGATCCTCGGCCGCGCCGTGTTTTCGCCGATCGACCTCGAGCGCGAGAACCCGAACCTCGTCGGCGGCGACCAGGTCTGCGGCAGCCATCATCTGGCGCAGAACTTCTTGTTCCGTCCGGCGCGCGGCTATGCCGGCTGGGACACGCCGATCAGCAATCTGCATCTCACCGGCGCCGCGACATGGCCCGGTGCCGGCACGGGTGCCGCCTCGGGCTTCATGCTCGCGCAACAGCTTGGCGGGAGGTAGGCCAGACGATTTCATGAAGGCGACGAGAGGCAAGCGCTGCTGCCGACGAAGCCCGAACCAATGACCGGACGAAGCCGCGCAAAAGACAAATAAACCAACAAGGGGAACGACCATGACAATCAACAGACGCGAATTACTGGGATACAGTGCCGCGGCACTTGGTGTGGCCGCTGTCGGCCTGCCCAAGATGGCCAATGCCGCCGCCGGCGAGTTGACCATCGCCTATAATGTCAACCTGCCGTCCTGGGACCCGACCACCGGACCGTCGGCCGTCAACCCGACCATCCAGGGCCTCTACCAGTCGGTGTTCGACCAGTTCATCCCGCAGAAGCCGGACCTGTCCTTCGCGCCGGGCCTGCTCACCGAATGGGGCTGGAACGAGGACCGCACCAAGATCATGATGACGGTGCGCGAGGGTGTAACCTGGCATGACGGCTCGCCGTTCACGCCCGAGGACGTGGTCTGGTCGTTGCAGCGGGCGGGCGATGAAAAGACCGGCAACCCGATCCAGTTCGTGTGGAAGAACGTCAACAATTTCAAGATCGACGGCAACAAGATCACGGGCGATGTCGTGCAGTTCGACCCGGTCTATTTCAAATGGATGTCGTTCCTCACCGGCTACATCATGCCGAAGGCCTATTACGAGAAGGTCGGTGCCGAAGGTTTCGAGAAGGCTCCGATCGGAACCGGCCCCTACATGGTCGAGAAGTTCGAACGCAACGCCTTCCTGCGGCTCAAGGCCAATCCGAAATACTGGGGCGGCAAGCCGGCATTCGAGAACGTGACGATCAAATTCGTCACCGACGCGGCGAGCCGTGTCGCCGAGATCGAATCCGGTTCCTCGCAGGTGACGCTCGAAATCCCCTATGAAGAGTACGACCGGCTGATCGCCAAGGACGGGCTTGCCGGGTCGATCAAGAATGTTTCCGATATCGGCATGATCTTCTTCAACGACATCGAAGCGATGCTGGACAAGAACGTGCGCCAGGCAGCCGTCATGGCGGTCGACAAGGAGCTTCTGGTCAAGCGGCTGCTGCGCGGCTACGGCCAGCCGCTCGCCACGCTGGAAACGCCGGAATACGCGGCCTACGATGCCTCGATCAAGGTCGAGCACAATCCGGAAAAGGCCAAGGAGCTGCTGGCGGCTTCAGGCTATTCGCCGGAAAAGCCGGTCAAGTTCACCATCCAGACGACCAAGGGCTTCAAGCCCAAGGACTATGAGATGATCCAGGCGATCGTCGGCATGTGGCGCAAGGTCGGCATCGAGGCGACGATCGAGGTCTACGAGATCGCCAAGCACTACGAACTGCGCGCCGCCGACAAGCTCGCGCCGGCGGCCTTCTACAATTGGGGCAACGCCATTGGCGACCCGACCACGTCGACCGGCTTTGCCATGTATGGGCCGAGCCCGCATTCGGTCTGGGACAGCCAGGACCTGATCGACATGATCAACCCGCTGTGGGGCGAGAAGGACGAGGCTAAGCGCATCGCCGGCTGGAAGGCGGTGGACAAATACATCGCCGAGCAGGCCTATGTGCTGCCGCTGATGCAGTATGCGCAGCCGATCGTGCACGCGAAGGGCGTCAACGTCGTCCAGCACGTGTCCGGCGCGCTGCTGCCGGCCCTGATGACCCCGGCCTGATACCCGCCTGGGCTTGCCGCGCGCCGTCCGTAGCGACGGCGCGCATCTTCTATCGGCATATGAGCCTGCGGGCTCCTGCAAAGATTTACATGCTCCTGCAACGATTCCTGATCCGTCTGCTGACGATGCTGATCACGCTGTTCGGCGTGGCCGTCGTCGTATTCGTGGTCATCCGCGTCGCGCCCGGCGATCCGATCGCCATGATGCTGCCGCCTGGCGCCACCAATGACGACATCGCCCGTCTGCGTGCACTCTATGGGCTCGACAAGACGATCGTACAGCAGTTCTTCATCTGGCTGTCCGGCGTCGTCAAAGGCGATTTCGGCACCTCGATCTCGCTGCGGCAAGACGTGCTTGGCCTCGTCTTCAACCGGCTGCCGGCAACGCTGGAGCTTGCCATCGTCGCGCTCATCATGGCGGTGGCGATCGGCGGCACGACGGCGATCCTGGGCGCGCGCGAGCGCGGCACGGCGGTCGAGGCCGGCATCGACATCGCCAGCGGTGCCGCGCTTTCCATCCCCGATTTTCTCTGGGGCCTGGTGCTGATCCTGCTGTTCGGCGTGCTGGTGCCGATCTTCGACATTTCCGGCCGCGTGTCGCCGCAGCTAGACCTGCCCTTCGTCACCCAGTTCTACTTCTTCGAGAGCCTGCTTCGGCTGCGCTTCGACCTCACCTGGGACCTGCTGAAACACATGCTGATGCCAGCCGTGGCGCTGGCGCTGCCGCTCGCGGCCATCATCGCGCAGCTCCTGAAGCAGTCGCTGAAGGAGGTGCTCGACCTCGACTATGTCGTGCTGGCGCGGGTCAAGGGGTTTTCGGAAACGCAGGTCATCTTGCGCGAGGCGCTGAAGAACGCCGCGCTGCCGACGCTGACGCTCATCGGCGTGCAATTCACCTTCCTTATCGGCGGCACCGTCATCGTCGAGCGGCTGTTCTCCTATGAGGGCCTCGGCAACATGGCGATCGACGCCGTCATCAACCGCGACCTGCCGCTGATCCAGGGCATCGTGCTGGTCTTCGCGCTGCTGTTCGTGCTGATCAACCTCGCCGTCGACATGATGTATGCGCTGCTCAATCCGAGGCTGCGCCATGGATGAGGCACGCATCATCAGGCGCGGATCGAGCCCGAGGCTGTGGCTCGCCGGCGGCTGGCTGCTGCTGGCGCTGCTGGCCGCGATCTTCGCGCCGCTGGTCGCGCCGCAGGATCCGCTGGCGCAGGATTTGATGCTGGAACGTCTGCCGCCGTTCTGGCTCGATGGCGCCGAGCCGGGCTATTGGCTCGGCACCGACAGCCTCGGCCGCGACCTGCTCTCGCGCCTGATCTTCGGCGGCCGCATCGCCTTCATCGTTGCTTTCGCGGCGGCCATCGCCGCCTGCGTGGTGGGCTCCACATTAGGGCTGGTCGCGGGCTATTTCGGCGGCTGGGCGGACCGCATCATCTCGCGCATCGTCGACATCTGGATGGCCTTCCCGCCGGTGCTGTTCGCCATCCTCCTGGTCGCCGTGCTCGGCACCGGCTTGAGCTCCGTCATCCTCGCCATCGCCATCATCGACTGGACGCGTTTCTGCCGGGTCATCCGCGCCGAGGCGATGGGCCAGTCGCGCATGGACTACGTCGAGAATGCCCGTATCGCCGGCTATGGCCGCGTCGGCATCATGCTGCGCGAAGTGCTGCCCAATGTGGTGCCGTCGGTCATGGCGCTGCTGTCGCTGGAGATGGGCATCGCCGTCATCGTCGAGGCGATCCTGTCCTTCGTCAATCTGTCGATCTCGACCGACGACCCGACCTGGGGCGGCATCATCGCCGAGGGCCGGCTGTCGATCCATCAGGCCTGGTGGGTGCTGGTGTTTCCGCTAATCACGCTGATCCTCACCGTGCTGTCATTCAGCCAGTTCGGCGAAGCGCTGAAGACGCGTTTCGATCCGGTGCTGCGATGAGCGCCTGTCTCGAGATAAACAATCTAAGCGCGGTGCTGGCCAACGGCCAGCGCGTGCTACGCTCTGTTTCGCTCTCGGTACAACCCGGTGAAGTGCGCGCGCTTGTCGGCGAAAGCGGCGCCGGCAAGACGATGATCGGCAAGGCGGTGCTTGGTGTGTTGCCGTCGAGCGTGGGCATCGTCGAAGGCTACATGAGACTCGAGGGCGAAGACCTCGGCAAACTCCCGCCAAAAGCGCGGCGCACGCTGATCGGCGCGCGCACGGCGCTGATCCCGCAGGATCCGCTGACCGCACTCAACCCCTCGCGCCGCATCGGCCCCCAGATGACCGACCGTCTGGTGCGCATTCTCGGCTGGAGCGGAGACAAGGCCGATCGGCGTATCCGGCAGTTGCTTGATGAGGTGCAGATCCGCGACCCCGACCGCGTGCTGAAGAGCTATCCGCACGAATTGTCCGGCGGCATGCGCCAACGCGTGCTGATTGCCGCCGCCTTCGCAGCCGAGCCACGGCTGATCGTCGCCGACGAGCCGACCACGGCCCTCGACGTCACCGTGCAGAAGCAGATCCTGCGGCTCATCGCTGCGTTGCAGCGCGAACATGGCACCGCGATCCTGTTCGTCACCCACGATCTCGGCGTCGTCGCCAAGATCAGCCAGAAAGTGTCGGTGCTCTATGCCGGCAAGGTGGTGGAAGAGGCAGAGACCGCGGCGCTTTTCGCGGCACCTCGGCATCCGTACACCCGAGCGCTGATGGCGGCGACGCCGCGCTATACCGATCCATATGCTTCGCTGAAGCCGGTGGACGAGGCGGTACTGGCCGGGCTCGCCGCAGAGATCGCTGCCGCCGACCAGGCCTGGAGGCGTCAGCATGGCTGAGCCGCTGTTCTCCGTGCGCGGGCTGAAGGTCGCCCTGCCCGACATGACGCGCAAGCCGCTGATCGGCCGCGCACCTTTGGCCGAGATTCTGAAAGGTCTGGATTTCGACCTGTCCGGCGGCTCTGTGACGGGCATCGTCGGCGAATCCGGTTCGGGAAAGTCGACGCTTGGCCGTGCGCTGGTGCGGCTGCTGGAGCCGAGCGCCGGCAGCATCCGTTTCGAAGGCCGCGACATCACCCATCTGCCGCAAGCGGAACTGCGGCCACTACGCCGCGACCTGCAGATGATCTTCCAGGATCCGATGTCGTCGCTCAACCCGCGCCGTACCATTGCCAGCATCATCGCCGCGCCGCTCAAGCAAAATGGACTTGGCGACAATCTCAGGGATCGCGTCGCCGAGGCGCTGCAGCGGGTTGGGTTGCCGCAAAGCTTCGCCAGCCGCTATCGCCACGAACTGTCGGGCGGCCAACGCCAGCGCGTCGGCATAGCGCGCGCGCTGGCGCTGTCGCCGAAATTCGTGCTGGCCGACGAGATCGTCTCCGGGCTCGACGTCTCGACGCAGGCCCAGATCCTCATCCTTCTGGAGAGACTGGCGGCGGAGATGGGGCTGACGGTCGCCTTCATCAGTCACGATCTGTCGGTCATCCGGCGGCTGTGCCGGCAGGTCATCGTCATGCGCGAAGGTAGGATCGTCGAAGCGAGCGCGACGGACGCTCTATTCCAGAATCCCCGACAGAACTACACGCGCGACCTGATTTCGGCGATCCCGCTGCCCGAAATCGACGAGGGCTGGCTGGACATTCCTTCCGCTGCCAAGGCTCAGACATGAATGCATACGCACGCCGAAAGCGGGCTCGGACGTGCGGCTGGCTAATGACAAAGCCCCGCCAATGGAGGAGAAACTGACATGAAGATGATAATCCGAAATGCAACGCTCGCGGCCGCTATTCTCGGCAGCGCAGGCATGGCCTCGGCGAGCTCGATCCCCGGCATGCGCGGGCACGACCACACCGGCATCACGGTTCCCGACATGAAGCAGGCGGTCGACTTCTTCACCGAGGTCGTCGGCTGCAAGAAGGCGATGTCGTTCGGCCCGTTCGCCGACGACAAGGGCACCTTCATGCAGGACCTGCTCGGCGTCGATCCGAAGGCTGTCATCGAGCAGGTCACCATGGTGCGTTGCGGCTATGGATCGAACGTCGAGCTGTTCAAATATACCGCGCCCGACCAGAAGGATCTGACACCGAAGAACAGCGACATTGGCGGCTTCCACATCGCCTTCTATGTCGACGATGTCGCCGCGGCCAAGGCCTATCTCGATGGCAAGGGCGTCAAGACCAGGATGGGGCCGCTGCCGGTCAAGGAAGGACCCGCCGCCGGCCAGACCATCCTTTATTTCCAGGCGCCGTGGGGACTGCAACTCGAGGCGATCAGCTATCCCTCGGGCATGGCCTATGAGAAGGATGCCGAGACCGTGCTGTGGAGCCCGAAGAATCCGGAGAAATGATCTCTCGCGGCGCGCTTGCAGGATGTCCCGGCAAGCGCGCCACCCACGCTCGCATAATCATTTCGATATAAAACTTTAAGCTTGAAATATCCTACCTCCGGCGCGATACTGAGGCATAGCAAGCGAAGAGGAGATCGCACGGATGAAGGTTGCGGTTCTCGGCGGCGGACCAGCCGGCCTCTACTTTGCCATTTCGATGAAGCTGAGGGACGCCGCGCACGACGTGACGGTTTTCGAGCGCAATCGCGCCGACGACACGTTCGGCTGGGGCGTGGTCCTGTCGGCCGAGACGCTCGACAATCTTGCTGAGAATGATCCGGTCAGCGCCGTCTGGATCAAGAAGCATTTTGCCTATTGGGACGACATCGCCGTCATCCATGACGGCGTGCGCACGGTCTCGTCGGGGCACGGCTTCTGCGGCATCGGCCGCAAGCGGCTGCTGGTCCTCTTGCAGCGCCGTGCGCGCGAACTCGGCGTCAAGCTGATGTTCGAAACCGACATCGCCGATCCCCGCCCTTATATGGAGACGCATGACCTGGTCGTCGCCGCCGACGGACTGAATTCCAGGGCGCGCAACACGTTCGTCGATATCTTCAAACCCGACATCGACACACGCAAATGCAAATTCGTCTGGCTCGGTACCAACCAGAAATTCGACGACGCCTTCACCTTCATCTTCGAGAAGACCGAGCATGGCTGGGTGTGGGCGCACGCCTATCAGTTCGACAGCGAGACCGCGACCTTCATCGTCGAATGCAGCGAACAGACCTGGGCCGCCTTCGGCTTCGGCGCGATGTCGCAGCAGGAGTCCATCGCGGTGTGCGAGCGCATCTTTGCCAAGCATCTTGGCGGCCACGCGCTGATGACCAACGCCAACCATATCCGTGGCTCGGCCTGGATCAACTTCCCGCGCGTGCTGTGCGAGCGCTGGTCCTACAAGAATCTGGCGCTGATGGGCGACGCGGCGGCCTCGGCGCATTTCTCGATCGGCTCCGGCACCAAACTGGCGCTGGAAAGCGCGGTGGCGCTGGCCGATTATGTCGAGACCGAACAGGACCTCGAGGCCGCCTTCCGTAAATATGAGGACGCCCGCCGCACCGAGGTGCTGAAGCTGCAGTCGGCGGCGCGCAATTCGCTGGAATGGTTCGAGGAGGTCGAGCGCTATCTCGGCCTCGATCCGGTGCAGTTCAACTATTCGCTTTTGACCCGCTCGCAACGCATCAGCCACGAGAATCTGCGGCTGCGCGATGCCGAATGGCTGGGCGGCGCCGAAGAATGGTTCCAGCGCCAGGCGGGTGCCGGTGGCAACAGGCTGCGCCGGGCGCCGATGTTCGCGCCGTTCAAGCTGCGCGACATGCGGCTGCAAAACCGCGTCGTCGTCTCGCCGATGGCGCAGTACAAGGCTGTCGACGGCTGCCCGACTGACTGGCATTTCACGCATTATGCCGAGCGCGCCAAGGGCGGCGCCGGGCTCGTCTATATCGAGATGACCTGCGTCAGCCCGGAAGGGCGCATCACGCCCGGCTGCCCCGGTTTCTACGCGCCCGAGCATGAGGTGGCGTGGAGGCGACTGGTCGACTTCGTCCATACCGAGACCGAAGCGAAGATCTGCGCGCAGATCGGCCATTCCGGCGCCAAGGGTTCGACCCGGCTCGGCTGGGAAGGAACAGACGTGCCGCTGGCATCAGGCAACTGGCCAGTCATGGCGGCATCCGCCGTGGCGTGGTCGCCGCAGAATCAAGTGCCGAAGGCGATGGACCGCCCCGACATGGACAGAGTGCGCGACGAGTTCGTGGCTTCGGCGCAGATGGCCGATCGCTGCGGCTTCGACATGTTGGAGATCCACGCCGCCCATGGCTATCTCCTGTCGTCCTTCATCACGCCGGTCACCAACCGCCGCACGGACGCCTATGGCGGTTCGCTGGAAAACCGCATGCGCTATCCCCTCGAGGTTTTCCACGCGGTGCGCGCCGCCTGGCCGGCGCACAAGCCGATCTCGATGCGTATTTCTGCCAATGACTGGGTCGGCATCGAAGGCGTGACACCCGCCGACGCGGTCGAGATCGCGCGGCTGTTGCATGAGGCCGGCGTCGACATTTGCGACGTCTCGGCAGGACAAACTTCGGTGCTGGCAAAGCCGGTCTATGGCCGCATGTTCCAGACGCCGTTTTCCGACCGCATCCGCAACGAGGTCGGCATGGCGACGATGGCGGTCGGCAACATCTACGAGCCGGACCATGTCAATTCGATCCTGATGGCCGGCCGCGCCGATCTGGTGGCGCTGGCACGGCCGCATCTCGCCGATCCCTACTGGACGCTGCATGCGGCGGTGACGCTCGGCGACCGTGGCGTCAAATGGCCGGATCCCTATCTGCCCGGCCGCGACCAGATCTACCGGCTGGCCGAGCGCGATGCGGCGGCGGGGCTGAAAGTATGAGTGTTTTTCGTTCGCCACGCTGCCCCTCATCCGCCTGCCGGCACCTTTCCGCAGCATGCAGGGGGGCGTCGCGCATGCATGGTCTTGCACTGCGCTGGTCGACCCCCACTCCGTCTCGGCTTCGCCGATCCACCTCTCCCTCGATCGACGGGGGAGAGGAACGGCGCGCCCCCTCTGCCGCCAATGCTCGTCTCATGAGGCTCCCTTCCTTTCCCTCCGGAGGGGGGAAAGGTGGCGTTGCGAAGCAACGACGGATTGGGGGAACCACCTGGCAACCAAGCATCGAGCCAATCGCCAGTCCCAGAATGTCTGTGCATGCCATGGCTTCGATCTGGCGCAAGAGGCAGCGCCGACCTTCCAGGATTGCCACATGATCGCGGGCAAGCACGCACTGGTCACCGGCGGCGGCTCCGGCGTCGGCCGGGCCATCGCGCTCACCTTGGCTAGGGCTGGTGTCGATGTGACCATATGTGGGCGCCGCGAAGCTGAGCTCGCCAAGGTTGCCCGCGAAAACGGTCGCATCCATGGCATTGCCGCAGACGTCACCAATGAGGCGGCGATGGCGGCGCTCTACGCGCAAGCGGAGGCCGCGCGCGGACCGTTCGACATCGTCGTCGCCAATGCCGGCATGGCCGGCAGCACGCCGGCGCACAAGATCCCGCTGGCCGACTGGCAGCGGACGCTCGACGTCAATCTGACCGGCGCCTTC
This sequence comes from Mesorhizobium sp. ESP6-5, assembly GCF_020164695.1. Classification (NCBI taxonomy): domain Bacteria; kingdom Pseudomonadati; phylum Pseudomonadota; class Alphaproteobacteria; order Hyphomicrobiales; family Phyllobacteriaceae; genus Mesorhizobium; species Mesorhizobium sp. ESP6-5. The sequence continues at coordinate 280,321 of NZ_JAIUGR010000003.1, read as the reverse complement.
CTGACGGTGAAACCGGCGCTGGCCGGCATGGCCGCGCGCAAGGCAGGCCGCATCGTGTTCATCGCCTCCACGGCAGGTCTGAGGGGCTACGCCTATGTCGCGCCCTACGTCGCGGCCAAGCATGGCGTCGTCGGCCTGATGCGGGCGCTGGCCGCCGAGACGGCGAAATCCGGTGTCACCGTCAACGCCGTGTGCCCAGGCTTCGTCGAGACCGACATGCTGGAGGAGTCCATCCAGCGCATCGTCGAAAAGACCGGCCGCTCGGCAGAACAGGCGCGGGCCAGTCTTGCCTCGACCAATCCGCAAGGCCGTTTCATCCAGCCCCGGGAAATTGCCGAAGCCGTGCTTTGGCTGTGTGGCAACGCGGCGCAATCGATCACCGGACAGGCGATTTCGATCTCGGGAGGTGAAACATGGTAGCCGGCCCCCTGCCCCTGCCATCGGGACCCGGCAAGGACCGGCTGCGCCTGTGGATCAGGCTGCTGCGCGCGTCGCGCACGATCGAGGCCGAACTGCGCGAGCGCCTGAAGAAGGAATTCGACACGACGTTGCCGCGTTTCGACGTCATGGCAGCACTTTACCGCGCGCCGGAAGGCATGCTGATGAGCGACCTGTCGCGCTTCCTGCTGGTGTCCAACGGCAATGTCACCGGTATTGTCGACCGGCTGGTTTCGGAAGGGCTGGTGGCGCGCGCGCGCCGCAATGGCGACCGCCGCACCTCGATGGTCCGGCTGACCGAGGAAGGTACGAAGTCCTTTGCCACCATCGCCGCCGCGCATGAGGGCTGGATCGGCGAATTGCTGGGCAAGGTCAGCGAGGAGGATGCGCGCCGGCTGACCGGCATGCTGACCTCGTTCCGCAGCAACTGGGAGGGACGCGAATGACCGCAATGGCCGGCCTCAAGCCGAAGCATTTCCTGTGGGAGGTCGAGGGCAGGATCGCCAAGGTCCGGCTCGACCGGCCGGAGCGCAAGAACCCGCTGACCTTCGACAGCTATGCCGAGCTGCGCGACACGTTCCGCGATCTCGTCTATGCCGACGACGTCGACGCCGTGGTGTTCCTCTCCAATGGCGGCAATTTCTGCTCCGGCGGCGATGTCCACGACATCATCGGCCCGCTGGTCAAGATGGACATTAAGCAGCTCTTGGCCTTCACCCGCATGACTGGCGATTTCGTCAAGGCGATGCTGAATTGCGGCAAGCCGATCATCGCCGCGGTCGACGGCGTGGCGGTCGGCGCCGGCGCCATCATCGCGATGAGTTCGGATATCCGCATCGCCACGCCGGAAGCCAAGACGGCGTTCCTGTTTACCCGCGTCGGCCTAGCCGGCTGCGACATGGGCGCCTGCGCGATCCTGCCGCGCATCATCGGCCAAGGCCGCGCCGCCGAACTGCTCTACACCGGCCGAACCATGACAGCGACGGAAGGCGAGCGCTGGGGGTTCTATAACAGGCTGGTAGCGGCAGACGTACTTGAGGCCGACGCGCTCGACATGGCCGCCCGCATCGTCTCCGGCCCGACCTTCGCCCACGGCATCACCAAGACGCAGCTCAACCAGGAATGGTCGATGGGTCTCGACCAGGCGATCGAGGCGGAAGCACAGGCGCAGGCGATCTGCATGCAGACGCGCGATTTCGAACGGGCGTATCGGGCTTTCGTGGCCAAGGAAAAGCCGGTGTTCGAGGGGAATTGAGGATGGCTTGTTGCGTAGGCACCCCCCTCTGGCCTGCCGGCCATCTCCCCCGCAAGGGGGGAGATCAGATGTCACTCTGGCTTTCGCCAATTACCAGCTCTGAGGAAGGGGCGGCATCGGTGAAACCGCTAATCTCCCCCCTTGCGGGGGAGATTAGCGGCAGGCCAGAGGGGGGTGTGACGGAACGAGGCGTAACGGGAGATATCCATGCCTGACCGCTCCTTCCTCAGCTGGCCCTTCTTCGAAAGCCGCCATCGCGAACTCGCCGGGGACCTGGACGCCTGGTGCGCGAAAAACCTACCGGTCGACCACCATGACGTCGACGCCGCCTGCCGCGAGCTGGTCGCGAAACTGGGCAGGGACGGCTGGCTGAAGCCGACGGCGCTCGATACGGACAACCCCGCACCACTCGACGTGCGCGCCCTGTGCATCACGCGCGAGACGCTGGCCCGCCACGATGGCCTCGCCGATTTCGCTTTCGCCATGCAAGGTCTCGGCACCGGCGCGCTCAGCCTGTTCGGCACGTCGGAGCAGCAGCAATGGCTTGCGAGGACACGCGCTGGCAAGGCGATATCAGCCTTCGCCCTATCGGAACCGCGTTCGGGATCTGATGTCGCCAACATGGAGATGGCGGCGACCCGTGACGGCGACAGCTATGTTCTCACGGGCGAAAAAACCTGGATATCGAATGGCGGCATTGCGGACATCTATGTCGTCTTCGCCTGCACCGGCGAGGCGCCCGGAGCCAAGGGGCTCTCTGCCTTCCTGGTGCCGGGCGATGCAAAGGGGCTCGGTATCGCCGAACGCCTGGAAGTGATCGCGCCGCATCCACTGGCGCGCTTGTCTTTCGACGGGGTGCGGTTGCCGACCTCGGCGCTGATCGGCAAGCCGGGCGACGGTTTTCGCATCGCCATGTCGGTGCTCGACGTGTTCCGCTCGACCGTCGGCGCGGCGGCGCTCGGCTTTGCCCGACGCGCGCTCGATGAAAGCATCAAGCGGGTGGCCGAACGCAAATTGTTCGGCGCGCCGATGGCCGAGTTGCAGATGGTGCAGGGCCATGTCGCCGACATGGCGCTCGACGTCGATGCCGCGGCGCTTCTGGTCTATCGCGCCGCCTGGACCAAGGACATGGGCGCTGCGCGGGTGACGCGCGAGGCGGCGATGGCCAAACTGTTCGCCACCGACAAGGCGCAGGAGGTGATCGACAAAGCGGTGCAGCTGCATGGCGGCGATGGTGTCCGCAAGGGCCATATCGTCGAGAGCCTGTATCGCGAGATCCGCGCGCTGCGAATCTACGAGGGCGCATCGGACGTGCAGAAGGTTGTGATCGCACGGCAAGTAATGGGCGCGGCCTGAACAGGTCGTGACCACGGACTGAAATGTTTTCGAGACGGATATTGCGGACCCGATATTGGACAGGCGGAGAGACGACATGCACGAGATCCTGCAGCCGGAAGGCTGGGCAAAACCGGTCGGCTACGCCAACGGCGTGGCCGCGCGCGGCAGGCTCGTCTTCGTGGGCGGACAGGTCGGCTGGAACGGGCAATGCCAGTTCGAGACCGACGATTTCGCCGGCCAGGTGCGGCAGACGCTTCAGAACATCGTCGCGGTGCTGGCCGAGGCCGGCGCGGAGCCACGGCACATCACCTCGATGACCTGGTATTTTACCGACAAGGCCGAATATCTCGGCAACCTCAAGGGGATCGGCGAGGCCTATCGCGAGGTGATCGGCCGGCATTTTCCAGCGATGGCCGCCATGCAGGTGGTGGCGCTGGTCGAGGACCGCGCCAAGGTGGAGATCCAGGCGACCGCCGTTATTCCGGAATAAACGCCCATCGCTTCGTCATCCTGGGGCGAAGCAAGGAGCGCAGCGACGCGGCGCAGACCCCAGGATCCATGCCGTGAAATCAAAGCGTTGCAGCGGTCCGGAATTCTGCTCCGCCGCACTCCGTGGCTAAGATCGCGGCATGGATCCCAGGGTCTCCGCGACGGAGCTTCGCTCCTGCTCCGCCCAGGGATGACGACGTTGAAATCCTGGCTAGGCCACCGATCATCCCCTTGGCATCGCTGCTACCCGCGAAGCCCGGCCTGCCTGAGCAACGGCAGTGCGTGGTCGCAGAAATAGGGCAATTCCCTGGTGTAGTTGACGAAGGACAGGGCGATGCCTTGATAGCCGTGCTCCGCAATGGCGGCCATTTCGGCGACGATCGTCTGCGGCGTTCCAACCAGCGGATAGGTGCCGGCGCCGCCGGCGAAACGCTGCCGGTAGCGGTCATAGGCATGCGGGTCGTGCGACTGCGAGAATTCCTTCTTGCCGGCCATATGCGCATCGACCGCCTCGTGATCGGCCAGATCGACGGCATATCTGTTGTAATAGGCCTGCGCCTCTTCCATGGTCGGACGGCAGACGACATGGGCCACGGTGTAGACGCCGACCTGCCGGCCAACCTTGTCGGCTCGCTCGCTGATGTCGGCGACATGCTTGCCGGCATCGGCCATCTCGGAAAAGGTCGTGAACAGGTAGTCGCAATGGGCCGCGGCGAAATCGCGGCCGGGGCCGCCGAAAGCGGCGTTCATGGTCACGGGGCGCGGAACCTGCAGGCTGGCCGGCCGGCTGACCGCCTCCTTGAGGTGATAATAGGTGCCTTCGTAGTCCAGCGGCTCCGCCGATGCATAGAGCTTCTCGAGGATCTCGATCCATTCGGCCGCCTGGTCGTAGCCCTTCTCGACCAGCGGCGTGCCGAACATGCCGAATTCCTTCGGGTTCCAGCCGCAGACGATGTTCAGGCCGGCCCGGCCTTGGCTGATGTGATCGACCGTCGCCAGCGCCTTGGCGGCATAGAGCGGATGCACCAGCGGCACGTGCACGGTCATGAACAGGCCGATCCGGTCGGTGGCCATGCTGAGTGCCGCCGCCCAGGTGAAGGTCTCGAAGGACCGCTCGCGCACCTTGTTGCGGCCGCCAAAGCCACGCCAGCGCGCGATCGGCAACATGAACTCCAGCCCGGCGCGATCGGCGATCCGGGCGGCCGTTAGATTGTCCTGCCAGCTCGCCGTCCAGCGTTCCGGCACATCCGATATGGCAAGGCCGCCATCGGCGTTGGTCGAGAAAACGCCAAGCTTCAGTTTGTTGGAGCCGTGCAGCGGATGTGCTTTGTTCATGTCGCGACCTCCCGGCGAAGATCGCACGCTACGGCTCCGCGAAAATATTTCAAGCATGAAATAGCTTCGCCCTGCGCCTGTTTGCCGATATGAATTTGGCGGGATGAGAAAAGGACTAGGCATGAGCGAGTTCCGCCAGAATTGCATCGGCAAGGCCAACCTCGTCGGCTCCTTCGCTGCCATTCCTCACCCCGTCGCGGTTGAAGTGATGGCGCTGTCCGGCCTCGACTTCCTCTGCATCGACTGGGAGCATGCCCAGATTCCGCGCGACATCATCGAGACCATGGTGCGCGCCGCCGATGTCCACCGCGTGCCGGCGATGGTGCGCGTTCCCGGCCACGCGCCCGAAGCCATCCAGGCGGCGCTGGACAGCGGCGCGCAAGGCGTGCTGGTGCCACGCGTCTCGACATCCGCACAGGCGGCAATGGCCGTGAAAGCATCCCGCTATCCGCCACGGGGCGAGCGCGGCGTCGGACCAGGCCGCGCGGCCGGTTATGGCTATCGCATTCCCGAATATCTGGCCGGCGCCAATGACCGGATCGTCGTGGCGGTCCAGGTCGAGACTTCAGAGGGATTGGCCAACATCGAGGCGATCGCTGATGTCGACGGCGTCGACGTGATCTTCGTCGGGCCCGGCGATCTCTCCGTGTCGATCGATGCGATCGGACCGAAGGGCGCCGACAAGCTCACGGACGCGATCCGCAGGATCATCGGCGTGGCGATCGCGCACGACAAGACCTCCGGCATATTCTGCGGCAGCCCGCAGGCCATCGGCCAATGGGCGGCAATCGGCGTCAGCTTCTTCGTCCTGGCCAGCGACACGATGTACCTGGGTGCGGGCGCCGCGGCCAATTATGCCGCCGCCCGGGCCGAACTGGCGCGGGAGGACCCGCGCTAGCGCCCGGTTGCGCAAGCGATCAAGCCAGGAAACTTTTTAAGCTTAAAACTTTTGCCTTGAAAAGCGCCGCGCTTTGGATAAGCATTCAGGATGGATGGCGACTGTCGGCCTGGAGGGCTTTACGGGCAGTCATCATGGTGCTCCGGGTGGGAGGGGTTTCAGTCCTTGTCGTTTGTGCAGCCCCAATCATCGACCAGGGCGCGCTACGCTTTCGATGGTGCGCGCGCTCAGCTCCACGACCTGCGTACCGAGACCATCGCCAACCTTTCGCGCGTGAATGCGTATGCGACCGCGACAAAATCGCGGCTGCGCTCGAGCGCATGGCCGCCATCATGAATTGACGCCCCGCTGGGAGGCGGGACGGCAAGAACCGTGCGGGCCAGCCCGCCCGATCAACAACCAGAGGGAACACCCCAGAGGACCACCAATGAAGCTCAACCGTCGCAATCTCATCCTTGTCGCCGCGGCAATCGGCATCGCGGCCGGACCGGCAACCGCCTATGCCGCCGATGTGCTCAATGTCGGCGCCTACCCGACCAATCCGCCCTTTGAATACAAGAACGAGAGCGGCACGTTCGAGGGTTTCGAAGTCGACATCGTCAACGAGGCGGCCAAGCGCGCCGGCATGACCACCGACATCGCCGATCTCGGCTTTCAGGCACTGTTCGCCGCGACCACTTCGAAGCGCATCGACGTCGCCATCTCCTCGATCACGATCACACCGGAGCGGCTGAAGTCGCAGTCGTTCACCCAGCCCTATTATGATTCCGACATGGGTATCGCGACCAAGACCGACAGCGCGGTCAACGCCGAGGCGGACCTCAAGGGCAAGATCGTCGGCGTGCTCTCGGGCTCGACCGGCGAGACCTGGGTCAAGGCGCATCAGGAAGCCGACGGCTTCAGCGATGTGAAGGGCTATGACACGCAGCAGAACCTTTTGCTCGACCTCAGCGCCGGCCGTGTCGACGCCGCCGTCAGCGACATTCCCGGCATGGAATATTCCTTCACCAAGATGAAGGACCTGAAGGTCAAGCAGCGCATCAAGACCGGCGAGCAGTACGGCCTGATGATGACCAAGGATCATCCGCTGCTCGGCAAACTCAACGACGCGCTGACGGCGATGAAGAAGGACGGCACGTTGGCCGCGATCCACAAGAAGTGGTTCGGCAGCGACGCCCCTGCCGATTCCTCGACCGTCAAGGAAATGCCTATGCCCAAGGCCTGAGCGGCGGCCAGACGGAATGCGTGCCGGCCCCAAAGGGGTCGGCACGTCCCGTTTTTCACGCATGACTTTCCCGGGACCAGCATCCGTTCGGCATAGCCGATCTCGATGTTCCGGGTCGGGCTCTGGCGTCAGATGACGCAACACCGTTCGGGAATGCCCTGATGTCGCTGATCGACACTTTCTTCAACGCCGACGTCATCGCGTCGAGCCTGCCGGCGTTGCTGCGCGGCTTCCTGAACACGCTGCTGCTCGGTCTGCTCAGCATCGGCATCGGCATTCCCATTGGCCTGGTGATCAGCCTGTTGCGGCTCTATGCGCCGAAGCCGCTGCGCTGGCTGGCGGTCGGTTACACCGACATCTTCCGCGCCTTGCCGGTCCTGGTCGTGCTGATCCTGATCTATTATGCGCTGCCTTTCCTCGGCATACGTCTATCGTCCTGGGCGTCGGCGGTGACCGCGTTCGCCATTATCATGTCGGCCTATTCGGCGGAGGTGTTCCGTTCCGGCATAGAGAGCATTCCGCGCGGCCAGTTCGAGGCGGCGCAGGCGCTTGGCCTGCCGTTCCTTTTGACCTTGCGCAAGGTGGTGCTGCCGCAGGCGGTGCGCGTCGTCATCCCGCCGATGACCAGCAACTGCGTCTCGATGTTCAAGGACACGTCGCTGGCCTCCACCGTGGCGCTGCCGGAATTGCTCAAGGAAGCGACCAATGCACAGTCGCTCTACGCCAATCCCTCGCCGCTGATCGGCGCGGCGCTGGTCTATCTCATCTTCCTTTGGCCGATGGTTCGTCTCGTCAGCCTGCTTGAAGCCCGCTTCAAGACCGAGAAGACCCGCTGACCACTCACCACCCCGCAAGCACTTCGCAGGAGATATCCTTGAGCAATCCCCAGGCCACCGGCGGCTTTCCCGTCGACACCATCCGCGCCATGTTTCCCGCCCTGCAGCGGGCTGGCGATTTCATCTTCATGGACAACGCCGCCGGGGCGCAGATTCCGCAGAGCGTGCTCGACGCGGTGACCAACCATCTGGTCTCGCACAATGTGCAGCGCGGCGGCCGCTATGGCCGCAGCGTCGCCGTCGACCAGTCGGTCGCCGATGCGCGGACAAGCGTCGCACTGTTGATCAATGCTTACAGCCCGGCGGAAATCTGCTTCGGCATGAACGCCACCTCCTTCATCCGCCTGGTCAGCCTCGGCATCGGCCAGATGCTTGGAGAACGCGACGAGATCGTCATCACCGACATGGACCACGACGCCAACATCGCCACCTGGCTGGCGCTGGAATCGGCCGGCGCCAAATTCAAGTGGTGGCGCATGCGTGAGGATGGCAATCTGCATGTCGACGATCTCAAGCCGCTGGTTTCGGACCGCACTCGGCTGGTCGCCTGCACGGTGACGGCGCACTCGATCGGTTCGATCGTCGATGTCGCGTCGGTGGCGCAAATCGCCCACGCCGCCGGCGCCGAAGTGTTCCTCGACTGCGTGCATTACGGGCCGCATGGGCTGATCGACGTGCAGGCCTGGGGCTGCGATTATCTCGTCTGCTCCGGCTACAAGAATTTCTCGCCGCATATGGGCTTCCTGTGGGGCCGCTTCGAGACGCTGAAGCGGCTGCCGACCTTCCGCGAGGATTTCATTCCGGACGAGCCGCCATACAAGGTCGAGGCGGGCACCTTCATCTACGAGAACGTGTCGGGCATGGATGCCGCCGTGCAGTATCTGGAACTGATCGGCCGCAATCTGGCGCCCTCCAACAACCGCTCGCGACGCGAAAACATCGTCGCCGGCATGGGCGCTATCCGCGATTATGAGCTGGTGCTGGCGCGCGAGATGATGGGCGTACTGAAGGATTGCGGCGCGACCATCTACGGGGTCGCCGACGAGGCGCGCATCAACGAGCGCGTGCCGACCTTCTGCTTCAATATCGGCAAGCTGTCGCCGCAGCGGATCGTCGAGGAAATGGCCGAGATGCAGATCGGCATCCGCGACGGCCACATGTACGCGCCGCGGCTGATGAAGCGCCTCGACCTGTCGATGGACAGCGGCGCCATCCGCGCCTCGCTGGTCCACTACAATACGGTCGAGGAGGTGCAAAAGTTCGGCGAGGCTTTGCGGGCTATTATCGCCAAGCTGTCGTAAGCCGTCCGGGCTCTTCGCAAGGGGGCCACTTCTGGGTAGTCATCCTCGGGCGAAGCAAGGAGCGAAGCGACGCGGCGCAGACCCGAGGATCGATGCCGCGACATGCGAGCGCCGCTTACGGTGCAGAATTCTGCCCCGCTGCATTCTTCGGCTGAGGTAACGGCATGGATCCTAGGGTCTGCGCGACGCTTCGCATCGCTCCGCCCTAGGATGACGACCTCCGGAAGCGACTTTAGGCCGCCTTCTTCTTCGCCAGCCTCGCCTTGATGCTGGCAACGTCGGCGCGCGGTGTCGCGGCGAACAGCGTCCTGGTGTAGCTGTGCTTGGGGTCGGAGAAGACCTCGTCGCGCGAGCCATATTCGACCGCCTCGCCGAAATACATCACCATCACATCGTCGGCGATGTAGCGCACCACCGACAAATCGTGGCTGATGAAGACATAGGTCAGCTGGAATTCGTCCTGCAGGTCGGCGAGCAGGTTGAGCACCTGCGCCTGCACCGAGAGATCGAGCGCCGAAACCGGCTCGTCGAGCACCAGCAGGCTGGGGTTGAGCATCAGCGCACGGGCAATGGCGATGCGCTGGCGCTGGCCGCCCGAGAACATGTGCGGGTAGCGGTTATAGTGCTCGTGACCGAGGCCGACCTTCTTCAGCATCTTCATGGCGAGGTCACGCCGTTCGGCGGCTGGCTTGTCGGTGTTGATGAGCAGCGGCTCGCCCAGCACATCGCCGATCTTCTGGCGGGGATTGAGCGATCCGTAAGGGTTCTGGAAGACGATCTGCACCTTGCGGCGCATCTCCTTCGTCAATCCGCCTTTGGCGATATCGACCTTGTTGCCGTCGATGAACAACTCGCCCGACGTCGCGGGATCGATCAAGGTGATGATGCGGGCGAGCGTGGACTTGCCGCAGCCGCTTTCGCCGACGATGGCCAGCGTCTTGCCCTTGTCCACCGTGAAGGAGACGCCCTTGACGGCATGCACGGTGCGCGGCCCAGTGAACAGGCCGCCGCCGATATGGTAGTCGCGAACGATGTTCTTGCCTTCGAGGACCGTGGTGCTCATGCCGAAGCTCCCGCTGCCGAAGGGGCAGGCTCGAACAGCATGTCGGACACAGTCGGCAGCCGGTCGCCGACGGCGTTTTCCGGCAGCGCCGACAGCAGCGCGCGCGTGTAATTGCTTTTCGGCGATTCAAACAGCGACAGCACGTCGGCCTCCTCCATCTTGCGGCCCTTGTACTGGACGATGACGCGGTCGGCGGTCTCGGCCACCACGCCCATATTGTGGGTGATCATGATCAGGCCCATGCCGTATTTGGCCTGCAGCGAGACTAGGAGATCGAGGATCTGCTTCTGGATGGTGACGTCGAGCGCGGTGGTCGGCTCGTCGGCGATCAAGAGCTTCGGATTGCAGGCGATGGCAATCGCGATCATGACGCGCTGGCACTGGCCGCCCGACATCTGGTGCGGAAACGAGCTCAGCCGTTCTTCCGGATCGGCGATGCCGACCAGCTTCATCAACTCGATGGCGCGCGCGCGGCGCTGGGCGCGATCCATGCCCATGTGAAAGCGCAACACTTCCTCGATCTGGAAGCCGACGGTGAAGCATGGATTGAGGCTGGCGATCGGCTCCTGGAAGATCATCGAGATGTCCTTGCCGACGATCTTGCGGCGTTCGGACGGGCTGAGCTTCAACAGGTCGACGCCATCGAAAGCCATGCGGTCGGCCTTGACCGTCGCGGTGTTGGGCAACAGCCCCATCACCGCCAGCATCGAGACCGACTTGCCGGAGCCGGACTCGCCGACGATCGCCAGCACCTCGCGCGGTTCGACCGAAAGGTCGATGCCTTGCACGGCCATGAACGGTCCGGCGGCGGTGTCAAAGGAAACGGTGAGATTCTTGATCTCGAGCAGGGACATGCTCACGACCTCTTCAGCTTGGGGTCGAGCGCGTCGCGCAGGCCGTCGCCGATCAGGTTGATGGCAAAGACGGTGATCAGGATGGCGAGGCCGGGAAAGGTCACCACCCACCAGGCGCGCAGGATGAACTCGCGTGCTTCGGCAAGCATGGTGCCCCATTCCGGCGTCGGCGGCTGCGCGCCCATGCCGAGGAAGCCGAGGGCGGCCGCCTCGAGGATGGCGTTGGAGAAGGACAGCGTCGCCTGCACGATCAGCGGAGCGATGCAGTTGGGCAGGATGGTGACCAGCATCAGCCTGAGATGGCTGGCCCCGGCGACCTTGGCCGAGACTACATATTCGCGGGTCTTCTCCGCCATCACGGCGGCGCGGGTGAGCCGGGCGAAGTGCGGCTGCAGCACGAAGGCGATGGCGATCATGGCATTGACGAGGCCAGGGCCGAGCACCGCGACCAGCACCAAGGCCAGCAGCAACGACGGGAAAGCCAGGATGATGTCCATGATGCGCATGATCAGCGTGTCGACCCAGCCACGGCAGTAGCCGGCGAGCAGGCCGAGGACGACGCCGGAGATCAGTGCCGTGGTGACGACGACGAAGCCGATGGCGAGCGAGAATCGCGAGCCGTAGATCAGGCGCGAAAGCATATCGCGGCCGACGGCGTCGGTGCCGAGCAGGAATTGCGCGTTGCCGCCCGCCTGCCAGGCCGGCGGCGTCAGGAAGAAGTCACGGAACTGGTCATCAGGCGAATGCGGGGCGAGCAACGGCGCGAAGATGGCGATCAGGATCAGCAGGGCGAAGACGAAGAGGCCGATCACCGCGCCCTTGTTGATCGAGAAATAGTGCCAGAATTCGGCGAACATCTGCAGCCGCGCATCCTGCGGCTTGACGACGGTTGCGGCTTCGATGGTGGCTGGGCCTTCATTGGTCATGTCAATTCGCCCGGATGCGCGGGTTGATGACGGCATAGAGCACGTCGACGATAAGGTTCACCGACATGACGATCAGCGCGATCAAAAGCAACCCGCCCTGCACGGTGAAATAGTCGCGCTTGGAAATGGCATCGATCATCCACTTGCCGATGCCCGGCCACGAAAAGATGCTCTCGGTCAGGATGGCGCCGGTCAACAGCGTGCCGACCTGCAGGCCGATCGTGGTGACGACCGGGATCAGCGCGTTGCGGAAGGCATGCAGGCCGATGACGCGCCGCGGCGCCAGGCCCTTGGCGCGCGCGGTGCGCACATAATCCTCGCCCAGCACTTCGAGCATGGCCGAGCGGGTCTGCCTGGCGATGACCGCCAGCGGAATGGTGCCGAGCACGATGGTGGGCAAGATGAGGTGCGACACCGCCGAGCGGAAGGCGCCCTTCTGGCCCGAGATGAGGGAATCGATGGTCATGAAGCCGGTCACCGGCTTGAAGAAATAGAGAAGGTCGATGCGGCCCGAGACCGGCGTCCAGTGCAGCGTGCCGGAAAACACGATGATCAGCAGCAGCCCCCACCAGAAAATTGGCATGGAATAGCCGGCGAGCGCGGTGCCCATGGTCAGCTGGTCGAACCAGGAGCCGCGGCGGATGGCAGCAAAAATGCCGAAGGCAACACCGAAGATGACGGCGAAGATCATGGCGAAGATGGCGAGTTCGACCGTGGCCGGGAACCGCACCAGGAAATCCTTGAGCACCGGCGTCTTGGTTGAAAACGAGGTGCCGAAATCGCCGCCGAGGATATTGGTCAGATAGGTCAGATACTGTTGCCAGATCGGCAGGTCGAACCCGAACTGGTGCATCAGCGCCGTATGACGTTCGGGCGACAGGCCACGTTCGCCCGCAAGCACCAGCACCGGATCGCCGGGCAGGATGCGCACGAAGCCGAAAGCGAGGATGGTTATCCCGATGAAGGTCGGGATGATGAGGGCGAGCTTGCCGAGGATATAACGCAGCATGGCGGGCGAGGTGGGGCGGCGCCTTGTGGCGCCGCCCCGTTTCGCGAACCTTATTCGGCGATATCGACGCCGTCAAAGCGATGGATACCGAGCGGATCCATCGCAAAGCCGGAGACGGTTTTCTGCATCGGCATGAACACCTTGGAGTGGGCGAGCGTCGCCCACGGTGCCTGCTCCTTGAAGATGACCTGTGCCTGTTCGTAGAGCTTGGTGCGCTCGGCCTGGTCGGAAACCGTCTTGGCCTTGTTGATGAGCGCATCGAAGTCCTTGTTGCACCATTCCGCGCGGTTGTTCGAACCGACGGAAGCGCAGCTCAGGAGCACGCCGAGGAAGTTGTCCGGATCGCCATTGTCGCCGGTCCAGCCGACGATGACGGCGCCGTCGTGATCGACCGCGGAAGCGCGCTTGAGGTATTCACCCCAATCGTAGCTGACGATGTTGACCGTGACGCCGACCTTTGCGAAGTCCGCCTGAATCAGCTCGGCGGTGCGGCGCGCGTTCGGCATGTACGGGCGCGAGACGGGCATCGCCCAGACGTTCATCTTGAGGTCCTTGACGCCGGCCTCTTCAAGCATCTTCTTGGCCGCGTCCGGATCGTACGGATCGTCCTTCACGTCCTTGTTGTAGGACCACATGGTCGGCGGGATCGGGTTGATCGCCACCTGGCCGGCGCCCTGGAACACGGCGTCGATGATGGCCTTCTTGTTGATGGCCATGTTGAGCGCCTTGCGGACACGCACGTCGTCGAACGGCTTCTGCTGGGTGTTGTACATCAGCGCGCCGACGTTGAGGCCTTCCTGCTCCGCGACCGTCAGGTTCGCATCAGCCTGCAGGCCGGCAATGTCGGCCGGTGCCGGATAGGACATGATGTTGCATTCGCCGGCCTTCAGCTTCTGCGCGCGCACCGCCGGATCGGTGGTGATGGCGAAGACCAGATCGTCGATCTTCTGCTTGCCGCCCCAATAGTCCGGGTTGGCCTTGTAGCGGATGGCGGCATCGGTCTGGTAGTCGACGAAGATGAACGGCCCAGTGCCGACCGGCTTTTGGTTGAACAGTTCAGGCGTCTTGTCGGCCTGCAGCTTGTCGGCATATTCCTTCGAGACGATCGAGGCGAAATCCATGCCCAGCGTCGGAATGAAGGTGATCGCCGGTTCCTTGAGGGTGAACTTCACCGTCAGGTCGTCGACCTTCTCGACCTTGGTGATGTTGTCGCCGAACTGGTCATTGTAATACTGGTAGGCAATGCCCGGTATGTACTGGAACCAGGGGCCGTTCTTGTCGACCTGGCGCTCGAAAGAGAACACCACGTCGTCGGCGTTCAGGTCGCGGGTCGGGGTGAAGTAGTCGGTGGGCGCGAACTTGACGCCCTTGCGCAGCTTGAAGGTATATTCCTTGCCGTCGTCGGAAATGGTCCAGCTGTCCGCCAGGCCGGGCGAAACCGAGGTCTTGCCGTGATCGAATTCGACAAGGCGATTGAAGACGGTACGCGAGGACGCGTCGAATGTCTGGCCCGCGGTATACGGCGCCGGGTCGAAACCCTCCGGCGACGCTTCAGCGCAATAGACCAGAGTTTTCGCGTTGGCCACGCCGCCCAGGACGCTTGCAGCCAGCAACGCGGCTGCAAAAGTCAATTTCTTCTTCATTGAGCACTCCCTGATGTTCTTCCAAGCCCCTCTATCAGGCTCGCGAAGCGCGCATATAAGCACCGTTTTTCCGGGTTTGGAACACCCCGTTTGCTTACCCCGCGGGAAGCAGGAAAAAAATCCGCAATTTTGTTAAATGGCAGAAAAAATTAGCACTTTTTTCTATTCACGATATTATTAACGACCGCATTTTTTTATTGATCAGACGTCCGGCGACAAGGGTGCCGCGCCCTGTATTCATCCGCCGCCGGTGCGGAAAGATGCCGTTCCAGCCGTGGCCGGCGGGAAAGGTTTTCGGCGGCAAATCTTTCGGCATCCTGCCGCTAGGGCAAGACTTGCACCGCCGCCGATAGAGGCAATACATAGATAGACAGCTGGCGGCAGCGGAGGGACGTCTCCATCAATCTGGAGGCGGCGCGGTAGGGCCCAGCGAGAACAGGCGACCAGGGTTGTCGAGGAGGAACGGGTGGCAAAAGCATCGAAGGCCCCGGTGAAAGCGTCCGTTAAGGCGAGGCCTAGACCAGCCGCAGGCGACGACGGGCAAGGCAAGGCCGCGGGCAAGGCCGCGACCGCGAAGGCGGCGGCCGGCAAGAAAGCACCCGCGGCAA
Source organism: Mesorhizobium sp. ESP6-5 (assembly GCF_020164695.1). NCBI lineage: Bacteria > Pseudomonadati > Pseudomonadota > Alphaproteobacteria > Hyphomicrobiales > Phyllobacteriaceae > Mesorhizobium > Mesorhizobium sp. ESP6-5. The sequence continues at coordinate 265,103 of NZ_JAIUGR010000003.1, read as the reverse complement.
AAACCGTGGCCACCGCCAGGACCGCCGCGAAGCCGGCGTCGAAGGCCGCGCCGACAAAGGCACCCGCGACCAAGCCCGGATCGGGCAAGGCCGGAACGGGCAAAACCGCGACGACGAAGAGTTCGCCACCGGCGAAGACTGCACCGGTCTCCAAGCCAGCGACAGCGGCCAGCCAACGGCTGCCGAAGGCGCTCACCGAACTCGCCGCCGGCCTGCCGCAAAAGCCATGGCTCAACAGCTATCCCAAGAACATGCCGGCCGAGATCGGCGCCCTTCCCTACGGTTCCATCGGCGACTTCCTCGTTGGCGCCTGCAAGCAGTTCGCCGGCCAGCCGGCTTTCACGTGCATGGGCAAGTCCATCACCTACGCGCAGCTCGAACAGTCTTCGGCGGCCTTCGGTGCCTACCTACAGTCCACAGGATTGCAGAAGGGCGCGCGTGTCGCCCTGATGATGCCGAACGTGCTGCAGTATCCCATAGCGATGATGGCGGTCGCCCGCGCCGGCTTTACGGTGGTGAACGTCAATCCGCTCTACACGCCGCGCGAACTGGAGCATCAGCTCAAGGATTCCGGGGCGCAGGCCATCGTCATCCTCGAAAACTTCGCCAACACCCTGCAGGCGGTCGTCGCCAGGACCTCGGTCAAGCACGTCGTCGTCGCGGCCATGGGCGACCTGCTCGGCGGCCTGAAGGGCTCGATCGTCAATCTGGTCGTGCGCCGCGTCAAGAAGATGGTGCCGGTCTGGTCATTGCCTGGCCATGTCAAGTTCAACGCGGCCCTCAAGGCTGGCCGCGGCATGGCTTTCAAGCCGGCCACGGTGGCCGCCAGCGATGTCGCCTTCCTGCAATATACCGGCGGCACCACCGGAATCTCGAAAGGCGCGACCCTCTCGCACAGCAATGTGCTGGCCAATGTCGCGCAGAATGCGCTGTGGCTGCAGGACGCCTACACCGTCAAGCCAAAGCCGGCGCATCTCAACCTAGTCTGCGCACTGCCGCTCTACCATATCTTCGCGCTGACGGTGAATGCACTGATGGGCATGCAGATGGGCGGCCAGAACATACTGATCCCCAATCCGCGCGACATTCCCGGCTTCGTCAAGGAAATGGGCAAGTATCCGATCCATATCTTTCCGGGCCTCAACACGCTGTTCAACGCGCTGCTCAACAATGAGGACTTTCGCAAGCTCGACTTCAAGCCGCTGCTCTTGACGCTTGGCGGCGGCATGGCGGTACAGAAGGGTGTCGCCGAGCGCTGGAAGGCGCTGACCGGTTGCCCCATCAGCGAAGGCTACGGTCTTTCGGAGACCTCGCCGGTGGCGACGGCCAACAAGTTCAGCTCCGGCGAGTTCACCGGCACTATCGGCCTGCCGCTGCCCTCGACCGAAATCGCCATTCGCGACGACGACGGCAACAACGTACCGCTCGGCGAAGTCGGTGAGATCTGCATCAGGGGACCGCAGGTGATGGCCGGTTACTGGAACCGGCCGGACGAGACCGCCAGGGTGATGACCAAGGACGGCTTCTTCAAGTCCGGCGACATGGGCTTCATGGACGATCGCGGCTTCACCAAGATCGTCGACCGCAAGAAGGACATGATCCTCGTCTCCGGCTTCAACGTCTATCCGACCGAACTCGAGGAAGTCGTGGCGGCGCATCCCGGCGTGCTCGAAGTGGCGGCGATCGGCGTGCCGGACGAGCATTCGGGCGAAGTGCCGAAACTGTTCATCGTCAAGAAAGACCCGGCCCTGACCGCCGAGGCCATCACCGCCTTTTGCCGCGAGAACCTGACCGGCTACAAGCGGCCCAGATACATCGAGTTCAGGACCGAATTGCCGAAGACGCCGGTCGGCAAGATCCTGCGGCGGGCGCTGCGCGAATAGTGGATCTCGCCAACGACGATACGCCGGTCCGGCGCCCGCGCCTCGACCCGGCGGAATTCATCAAGGCGAACATGCGCCTGACATCGGTGCCGGCGCTTCCCGAAATCCGGCTTTATACCGCCCACCCGAGCAGCGGGCTGAGGCGCCTTGTCGAAGGCGATGACGCCGATTCGCAGGAGCCGCAGCCGCCCTATTGGGCCTATGCTTGGGCAGGCGGCGCCGTGCTGGCGCGCTATGTGCTGGACCATCCGGAGATCGTGGCGGGCCGCCGCGTGCTCGACCTTGGAGCAGGCTCCGGCATTGTCGGCATTGCCGCGGGAAAGGCCGGCGCGTGTGAGGTGATGGCCACCGAGGTCGATCGGAACGGCGTTGCCGCGCTGGCGCTGAATGCAGCGGCCAATGGCGTCACGATCACGATAATGGGGAACGACATCACCACCGGGCCACCGCCCGCCGTGGACCTAGTGCTCGCCGGCGACGTGTTCTACGGACAAGGTGTCGCCTTGGGGATGATGCCTTTCCTCGACCGCTGCCTCGCCGCCGGCATCGAGGTGCTGGTCGGCGATCCGGGCCGGGCCTATCTGCCGCGCTCGCGGCTGCGGCTGCTTGCCGAATACAAGGTGCCGGATTTCGGCGAGGCGAAAGACGCCGCGCTGAAGCCGAGCGCTGTCTTTCGCCTCCAGCCCGAACAGTACGCCGCCCTGCCGATCAGACCGTCTCCTTGACCCGCGTCGAAAGGAAATCCGGCAGATCGGCAACCGAATCCAGGATGACATCGGCGATCTCGGCCAGCGATTCGCGCGTGCCGGTGCCGGAGAGCACGCCCACCGCCAGGCCGCAGCCGCCGGCACGCGCCATTTCGAGATCGTGCCTGTTGTCGCCGACCATGGCGATCTCAGACGGCTTGAGCCCCGTAAGATCGCAAAAGGCCTGGATGGTGTCGGGAGCGGGCTTGGGGTTGGCCACCGCGTCATAGCCATAGGCGGCTTCGAACAGTTGCGCGACACCCAGCGTGACAAGCGTCTTTTCCGCGCCGCTGGTCGAATCGTTGGTGGCGACGCCAAGCCGGTAGGATCGCCTGTGCAGCAGAGCCAGCGTGTCGGCGATGCCCGGCAGCGCCACCGCCATCGTCGAGCCCTGCACCGAGGTGATCTCGTTGAAACGGGCAACGGCCAGCATCTGGTCTTCATTGGACAGGCGCGGGAACCACAGTTCGACAACGTCGAGATTGGTGCCGGAGGCAAAGATGGAATCGGGCTTGAAGCGCCGGTTGGCGAAATCGAAGCCCGCGGCCGCGAGCAGCCTGTCGGCTTTCCAGCGGTCGCCGTCGGCCGCGTCCATGGCCATGAAGTCGGCGACGCCGAGCCAGGTCGCGTTGAAGTCGACAAGCGTTCCGTCCTTGTCGAACAATATCCCCTTGATGTCAGCCAAGCGCTTCACTCCGAACCACGCAATTGGTGGATGCGTTCCACAAGGCCCCTGGTCGAGGCGTCCCGGTTTGCGGCGCTTTCCTTGCCTTCCACGACAGGCAGGAGGCCGGTGGCCAATTCCTTGCCGAGTTCGACGCCCCACTGGTCGAAGGAGTTGATGTTGAACAGCGTGCCCTCGACGAAGACGCGGTGCTCGTAAAGCGCGATCAGCCGGCCGAAGGTGCGCGGGTCGAGCTTGCGGTAGAGAATGGTCACCGAGGGCCGGTTGCCGGAGAAGACACGATGCGGCGCGATACGGTCGACATCGGCCGGCTTCATGCCCTTGGCCAGCATCTGCGCGCGCGCCTCTTCCAGCGTACGGCCCTTCATCAGCGCTTCCGACTGCGCCAGGCAGTTGGCGAGCAGCAGGTCATGCTGATGCTTGAGATCAGGCTCGTGGCCGACGGCGGCGGCCAGGAACTCGACGGGGATCAAATCGGTGCCCTGGTGCAGCAGTTGGAAGAAGGCGTGCTGGCCGTTGGTGCCTGGCTCGCCCCAGACCAGCGGCCCGGTCGGCGTCGTCACCGGCGTCCCGTCAAGGGTAACGCTCTTGCCGTTCGATTCCATGTCGAGCTGCTGCAGATAGGCCGGCAGCCTGGACAGGCGCTGATCGTAGGGGATGACCGCGCGGGCCGGATAGCCGCAGACCACGCGGTGCCACCAGCCGACCAGCCCGAGGAGCGCCGGCAGGTTTTTCTGGAGCGGCGCAGTGCGGAAGTGTTCGTCCATTTCGTGCGCGCCGTCGAGGAAAGCGCGAAAATTCCTTGGGCCGACGGCGATCATGACCGGCAGGCCGATCGCGCCCCACAGCGAATAGCGGCCGCCGACCCAGTCCCAGAAGCCGAAGACGCGATCCGGCTCGATGCCGAACTTGGCCACCAGGTCGAGCGCGGTCGAGACGGCGGCGAAATGCTTGCCCACGGCCTCCTTGCCGAGCGCCTTCTGCACCCAGTCGCGCGCCGTCTGCGCATTGGTCATCGTCTCGACCGTGGTGAAAGTCTTGGAGGCAATGATGAACAGCGTGGTTTCGGCGGACAGCCCCTTCAGCGTGTCGTGGATGTGAGCGCCGTCGATGTTGGAGACATAGTGGGCGCGCGGGCCGTCATGATAGGGGGCGAGCGCCAGCGTCGCCATGGCCGGACCAAGGTCGGAGCCGCCAATGCCGATGTTGACGATATCGGTGATCTTCTTGCCGGTGGCGCCTGTTGCCTTGCCGGAGCGAATGGCATCGGCGAAGGCGCCCATGGCGTCGAGCACGGATATGACATCCGCCTTGACGTCCTGGCCGTCAACCGTGACGCCCTTGCCGCTCAGGTTGCGCAGCGCCGTGTGCAGGACGGCGCGGTCTTCGGTGATGTTGATCTTCTTGCCGGCGAACATGGCGGCGCGACGGCCTTCGAGATCGGCTGCGGCGGCGAGCTTCTCAAGGAAATCCATGGTCGTCGCGTCGACGGCGCATTTCGACCAGTCGAGCAGGAGGTCGCCGTCAGCGGCGGAGAATGTCTTGAAGCGCTGTGGATCGGCGGCAAAGGCCTGGCGCATGTCGCCCGGGGCCGCGGCGCGATGGTCGCGCAGGGCGGCAAGCTGTTTCTGGAAGGCTGACTGATCCACTGGCGGGGACTCCTGGCTTTTTCGACGCACCATATCAGACCGGATGTTTCCGGCGCGTGTCGTCGCGCCCCAACTATTGAGCCGAAATCCATCCGGTCAATACGCGGCGATGACGCAGCACATCACGATGCGATGACACAATGTATCGAGCAAGGAGGTGGGTATCGAGGAGCGAGGTGGTGTCGAGAGCGAGGGGCCGCACCTTATTTCGAGCTTGAAGGATCACTGGCATAAATCCCAAAGATCAGAAAAATTGATTGGCGCAACCCCTTGTGCCACGGTTACGTTCGGCTGGTCCAGCCAAGCGAAAAAAGCTGGCCATCGAGGAACATCTTCCATGCCACAGAGAAACGACACGGCGATATGGTCCGGCCTGTTCCGGATTTCGGCTGAATCCGGCCAGACCCTGCAGGCGCAGATCCGCCAAGCCATCGTGGCCGCGATTCTCGACCGCCAGATCGCCGCTTCGATGCCGCTGCCTTCCTGCCGTATCCTGGCCGAGAAACTCGGCGTCGCACGCGGAACGGTGGTGCTGGCATTCCAGCAGCTCGTCGACCAGGGTTTCCTGGTGGCGCGCGAGCGGCGCGGCCATTTCGTCAATCCGGACGTGCTGGCGACACCCGCCAAGCCGCACCAGAAAGCACCCGACCAGGCCAACGAGATCGACTGGAAGGCGCGCCGGCAGATCGCGGCAAGCGACATGCCGCCGCCCGCCAAGCACGAGAACTGGATCAAGTCCTCCTACCCCTTCGTGTACGGCCAGTTCGACCCGGCGCTGTTCCCGACCGCCGAGTGGCGCGAGTGCAACCGCATGGCGCTGGCCGTGCTGGAGATCCGCAACTGGGCGTCCGACATGGTCGACCGCGACGATCCGCTGCTGATCGAGCAAATCCAGGCACGGCTGCTGCCCCGGCGCGGCATCTTCGCCAATCCCGACGAGATCATCGTCACGCTGGGCGCCCAGAACGCGCTCTATATGCTGGCCTCGCTGCTGATGACCAAGGGCTCGAAAGTGGCGATGGAGGATCCAGGCTATCCCGACGCACGCTCGATCTTCCGGCTCGCGGGCGCCGACATCGAGCCGGTGCCAGTGGACCAGTCCGGTATCGTAACCTCTTCTATTCCCAATGATTCCGGCTTCGTCTTCGTCACCCCCAGTCATCATTGCCCGACCATGGTGCCGTTGTCGGCGGAGCGGCGGCAGGATCTTCTGGCGCGCGCCAACCGGCACAACCAGATCATCATCGAAGACGGCTATGACAGCCAGCTTCTCGACGAGGCGCCGCAGCAGGCATTGAAGAGCCTCGACCGTTCCGGCCGCGTCGTCTATGTCGGCTCGATGTCGAAGACGCTGGCCCCGGGGCTGCGGCTTGGCTACATCGTGGCTTCCGCTGGACTGATCGCCGAACTCAGGGCGCTGCGCCGCTTCATGCTGCGCCATCCGCCGGCCAACAATCAGCGCGCCGTGGCGCTCTTCCTGTCGCTCGGCCATCACGAAGCGCTGGTGCGGCGGCTGTCGAGCGCCTTCGACGAGCGGCGCAAGCGGCTGGTCCATGCGATTTCGGCCTTCCTGCCGGAATGGCGCTCGACCGACTCGGCCGGCGGCACGTCGCTGTGGCTGGAAGGGCCCCGCGGCACCGATTCCCGCGGTTTGGCCGAAGCCGCGGCCTCGCGCAGCGTCATCATCGAGCCCGGCGACCGCTTCTTCGACCGCACCGAGAAGCCTTCGCGTTTCATGCGGTTGGGCATTTCCTCTATCGCTCTGCAGCACATCGAGCCCGGCATCCGGGAACTCGCCACCGCAGCCGGACGCAGGCCGGCCGCCGCCTGATCCATCAAGCCGATTTCTCGACCGGAGCCGCTTCTCAGCGGCTCCGGTTTGTTTTAGGTCTGGCACATGTAGCTGGGCCAGCTGGCTCATAGGATGGGCCAGTGCCGGCGGCATAGTCGGCGTCAGAGAAGAAGCAGGTTGATGGTGGACCAACCGCCACGAACTCCTGCCGGTAGAGGTGGAGTGCTTCCATGCCAGTGGCTGTCGAAAAGCAGGACATGCCGGCGAACCGTCGTCCACAACGCTCCGGCGACCGCGAAACGGGACGTGCGGTGAAATCAGCCATTCCACCAAACGGGCCACTACACCAAGCCATGGAAGGCGGCAGTTACGGGCCATTGCGCGGAAACGACTGCGAGCGCATTCATGAGGGCGTGCTGACGCTTCTGGAAACGGTCGGCTTCGCCAACGCCATCCCGTCCTGCATAAAAGTCCTGACCAAGGCTGGCGCCATCCATGGCGACGATGGCCGCATCCGTTTCCCCCGTGCGCTCATACTCGACACCATCAAGCGAGCCGCGCGGCATTTCACATTGCATGGCCAGGACCCCAAGCACGACATGGTGATCCAAGGCAAGCGTGTCCACTACGGCACGGCGGGTATCGCCGTGCATCTGGTGGATCTCGAAAAGCGCGAGTATCGCGAATCGAAGCTGCAGGACATCTATGACGCCGCCCGCATCGTCGATGGACTGAGCAACATCCATTTTTTCCAGCGGCCGATGGTGGCGCGCGACATCGCCGACCCGCTCGATATGGATTTCAACACGCTCTACGCCTGCGTGATGGGGACATCGAAGCATGTCGGCACGTCCTTCACCGTGCGCGAGAATGTGAAGCCGGCGCTCGAAATGCTCTATGCCATCGCCGGTGGCGAGGAGAATTTCCGCGCCCGGCCATTCGTTTCCAACTCCAACTCCTTCGTCGTGCCACCGATGAAGTTCGCCGAGGATGCCTGCGGCGTGCTCGAGGCCTGCGTCGAAGGCGGCATCCCCATCCTTCTCCTCTCCACCGGCCAGTCCGGAACAACCGCTCCGGCGGCGATGGCCGGCGCGGTCGCGCAGGCAGTGGCCGAAGTGCTGGCCGGCCTGGTGTATGTTAACGCGCTCAAGCCGGGACATCCGGCGATCTTCGGCGCCTGGCCGTTCATGTCGGACCTGCGCACCAACACCATGGCCGGTGGCTCGGCCGAACAGGCGGTGGTAACGGCGGCCTGCGCGCAGATGGCGCAATTCTACGACCTGCCCGGCGGCTCGGCCGCCGGCATGACAGACTCGAAACTGCCCGATATCCAGTCCGGCTACGAGAAAGGCATCACCAATGTGATGGCCGGTCTCTCGGGCCTCAACCTCGTCTACGAATCGGCCGGCATGCATGCCTCGCTGCTCGGCTTCTGCCTGGAAAGCCTGATCATCGACAATGACATGCTTGGCCATTGCCTGCGCTGCGCACGCGGCATCGAAGTGACGGACGAAGCGCTATCGATCGACACCATCGCCGATGTCTGCCTCAAGGGTCCGGGCCATTATCTTGACAACGAGCAAACGCTCAAGTCGGCGCAGGCAGAGCGTTTTTATCCCGCCTTCGGCGATCGTTCCTCACCGAAGGAATGGAACGAAAAAGGCCGGCCTGATATATTGACCCGGGCGATCGACGAGAAGAAGCGCATCCTTGCGGAACGATTTCCGCGGCACGTGCCCAAGCTGGTCGACGACAGATTGCGCGCCCGCTTCGGCAACCTGATCCACTTGCCGCGCGCGAGCATGGGCGGCTAGCCAGAAGACCGACATACAGATAGCCACCGACAGAACCAACCATTGGGCAGAACGACAAATGAGCGTCTATCCTATCCAGCAAGCCGCAAATACCGAAGATGCCATCGATCGGCTGGTGGCCTCGCACCGGCCAGGCTACGGCCTGACGCGCCCATTCTACCACGACCAGGATATTTTCGAGCGGGACATGGAACGTCTGTTCCGCCGCCATTGGCACTGCCTGGCGCATGCCAGCGTCATTCCCAACCCCGGCGACTTCGAACTGTTCAAGCTCGGTGACGAGGCGGTCATCCTGTCGCGTGGCATGGATGGCACCGTGCATGCCATGCTCAATGTCTGCCGCCATCGCGGCGCCGAGGTCTGCACCAAAGAGAAGGGCAACGCGAAAGTGTTCGTCTGCCCGTACCATGCATGGACCTATTCCAATGACGGCTCGCTGCGCGCCGCCAGGCTGATGCCGAAGGATTTCGACCGCACCGCGCACGGGCTGAAGAAGCTCCATGTCCGCGTCGCGACCGGCCTTGTCTTCATCTCCTTCGCCGAGACGCCACTCGATTTTGATCCGATCGAGCAATCTTTGCGCACGAGTTGCGGACAATATGGTTGGGGCGATGCCAAGGTGGCCTATCGCCAAAGCTATCCGCTCGACGCGAACTGGAAGCTCGCCGTCGAAAATTACGTCGAATGCTACCATTGCGGACCTGCGCATCCCGAATATTCGCAGACGCACGCGCTGGAAAAGCCCGCGGAAATGATCGAGCAGCTCAATGCCGCGATGGAACAGCGGACCTGCGCTCTCGGCATCGAGATCGGCAGCGGCGATCGCTGGCAGAATTCGGCCGCCGGCCAGGAGGCGATCCACACATTCCGCTATGCGCTCTATGACGGCGTTTCGAGCGGCAGCCGGGACGGCTCCCCCGTCGCGCCACTGATGGGCCGCTTCACCGACTATGACGGCGGCGTCACCTCCATCCATCTTGGCGGCACGACTTTCCTCGTCTGCTACCCCGACCACGGGATGATCTACCGATTCATCCCGAAAACGGCTCAGACCTGCGAGATGGAACTGATCTGGCTGGTGCGCGGCGACGCTGTCGAAGGCCAGGACTACGATCTGGAGAAACTGACCTGGCTGTGGAAGGTCACCACGGACGAGGACAAGAAGATCATCGAGCATACGGCGCGCGGCGTACGCTCGCACTATTTCGTGCCCGGACCGATCGCGCCGATGGAGTACAACGAGCTGCGTTATATCGGCTGGTATCTCCAGGAGATAAGCCGGGCTTAGAGCGGTTTCAGCGTTTCACGAAAGCACTCAGCCAGCGCTCAGTCGGCGCCCAGCCCGAAGCGCTCAACCACCTCGGCGTTGATCAGCTTGGCGTGCAGTGCCATCAGCACGATCTGGGCATCGAGATCGTCGCCGGTTTCGAGAGCGGCCTCGATCCGGCGCTCCGCGTCGAGCCGCTGCTGTGGGCCTTGCACACGCTCGAAGGTTTCCGGTCCGGCGATGCAGTAGCTGAACAGGTTCGCTACCCGCGGATAGGCCTGCGGCGGCGGCTCCTCGGGCCAGTGGTCCTTCATCAGATTGACGATGGTTAGTTTCACCCCTTCGGGCACGAGGGCGGGATGCAGGTCGGCGCCACGCAAGGCGGCATCGAGCTGCCGCAAATCACCCGAGCGGCCGAACATGCCGAGAAAGCCGAGGGAAGAGCGTCGTCCCGCCATTGCTGGTCCAATCCGTTTTTCACCAGTTAGGTGGTTCGGAAGCGGAATACAAAGGAGCCGGAAAATCTAAACCGCGTCGCGTCGAAACGGATCCATGCGACGCGCCTTAGATCTTGTTTCGATGCATGTCGTTTTCCCGAACCGAAGACACTTCCGGGCGACATCCACTAGCCGCCCGCGGCGAGCAGCAACACGCCGGCAAGAGCGCATCCCGCAAGCGTCGGCAGCACACCGGTTTTCAACTTCAGGATGGCGACCATGGCGGCCACTGAAAGCAGCGCGGCTCGCCAGTCGATCGACGAAAGCACCGGCACATTCATGCCAAGGCCCGTCATGCGCACTTCGCGGAAGACGACGTGCAAGGCGAACCACAGAGCAAGGTTCATGACGACGCCGACCACAGCGGCGGTGATCGCGCCCAGCGCGGCCGACAGGGCCTTGTTGCCGCGCAGGGCCTCGATGTAGGGCGCGCCGAGGAATATCCAGAAGAAGCAGGGTGTGAACGTAACCCACAGCGTCAGCAGCGCTCCAAGCGATCCGCCAAGCAGTGCGTCCAGCGAGCCGGAGTGGCGAAACGCGGCGATGAAGCCGACGAATTGCAACACCAGGATGAGTGGACCCGGCGTGGTCTCGGCAAGGCCAAGGCCATCGACCATTTCACCAGGGGCGAGCCAGCCGAAGGACTGCACGGCTGCCTGCGCGACATAGGCAAGAACCGCGTAGGCGCCGCCAAAGGTGACCACCGCCATGAGGCTGAAGAAGCCGCCAATCTGCGTCCACACGCTGTTCGTCCCGGTGAGTGCCCAGAGCAACAGAACCGGCCCGAGCCAAATCGGCAGCCAGATCGCGATGGTGCACGGCGCATGCCATCGTGTCGGCCTGGTATGGGCCAGTTCGCCGCGTTCGAACATCAGGTCGACCGCGCCCCTGATATCGGGAGCGTCGTTCTTGCCGTGCGCCGCGCCGGAAAACAGGGCTGGCGCGACACGGTTTCCCACCCATCCCACCGATCCTGCAATCAGGACGATGAGCGGGAACGGGATGGCGAGCACATAGATGCCGAGAAAAGCGCAGAGCGCGATCGCCACCATCAACCGGTTCTTCAAGGCGCGGCGGCCGATGCGGATCACCGCCTCGACCACGACCGCGAGCACGGCGGCCTTGACCCCGAAGAACAGCGCCGCGACCAGCGGGACATCACCATAGAGCGCATAGAGAATGCTCAGGGTGAGCATGACGAGTGCGCCGGGCACCACGAACAGGACACCCGCGACAAGGCCGCCGATCGTCCTGTGCAGCAGCCAGCCGATATAGATGGCGAGTTGCTGGGCCTCGGGACCGGGCAGCAGCATGCAGTAGTTCAGCGCATGCAGGAAACGCTGTTCGCCGATCCAGCGCCGGCCCTCGACCAATTCCTTGTGCATGAGCGCGATCTGCCCCGCCGGCCCGCCGAAGCTCAGCAATCCGATCTTCGCCCAGAGTTTCGTGGCTTCGCGGAAGCTCGGGACCGCCGGCGCCTCGACGAGGTCGGCATCATTGCCCGAAATGAGGCTGCTCATGACGGCTTTGCCCCGCCCGGCCAGTTGTGCGTCTCGTCAGTGGCGTCGCGACACCAGCGGAAGAACGCGTCATAGAGCATCGTGCCGGCCTCCAGCTGCTCCAGATCGTCGCGGAACATGCGTGACAGGCCAAGAGAGGCGGCCAGAAATCCGGCTGCCTGGGGAACGAGATCCAGGCGTGCGGTGTCGGCCGCGCGCACGATCGTGGCAAGCCGATCGAGTGCCTGGGATTCCAGCCCGAACTCCTCGATCATCGTGTCGAAGGTGCAGCGCTCGCCGCGATGACTCCAGAACACATTATCGATGTCGAAAGGCACGGCCTGAAAGCGGTCTGCGACAGCCGGAACTTCAGCGGGTTCGACGAAGAGAAACACCGCGTCGGGATCGATGAAGCGCCGGATCAGCCATGGGCAAGCGATGCGATCGACCTTGGGGCGAGCCCGCGTTACCCAGACGGTGCGGCCCTTTTCATCGCGGGACGGTATCTTGTCGGCGCGGACCAGAAGCCCGCCGGCATCGCGCCAGGCTTCGAAGCCGCCTTCGAGGGATTCGGCGGCAATGCCTTCATGCCGCAGCCACGCGGCAACCCCTTGCGAAAGCTTTTGCCCCTTCTGGCAAAGGACGGCCACTTGGCTGCCGGCAAGGTCGTGTGCCCAGGCCGAGACCGTTTTGAAATTGCGCCGGTGAGAGGCCGGCAGCAGGCGCGGGTCGGCGTCGTAGTCTTCATCGATACGGACATCGACGATCAAAGGTGCGCCCGGCAGACCAATCAGACGGGATAGTTGCTGTACGGTGATAGCGGTTGTTGACGGCATGGCGTCCACCTCCTGAAGAAGCCTGGACGCGAACATTGGGCTGACGCCTCACGGGGTCGTCGCGATACACCCCTTGCGATGATGGTGGAATTGTTGGGCTGGCTTGTCAAGGACAGAGCGTTTCCCGGCCCGTGGCTGTGACACGGCGGCCTGATCGAAGGCCGCCGGTCGTCGTGATCCATCATCAGTGACCAGCCAGGAATAATCGATGACTATTCCCGGGAATAATCAATGATTGTCGCGAGGCACCCCCATCGTGTGGGCGACATCCTGATATTTCACCGCCGGCTTCAGCACCATGCCGGTCGAGAACTGGTCGACCATGCCGCGCTGGATCTCCTGCCAGGGCGTCTGGTGCTGGGGATAATGATAGCCGCCATCCTTCTGCAGCTCGGCGCGTCGCCGTGTGATCTCGTCATCGCTGACGAGGATGTTCGCCGTGCCCTTCCGCAGGTCGATGCGGACGCGGTCGCCGGTCTTGAGCAGCGCCAGGCCGCCGCCGACCGCGGCTTCCGGCGAGGCGTTCAGGATCGACGGTGAGCCCGACGTACCGGACTGGCGGCCGTCGCCGATGCAGGCCAGCGCGTGGATACCCTTCTTGATCAGATAGGCCGGCGGCTGCATGTTGACGACCTCGGCGCCGCCGGGATAGCCGACGGGACCGGCGCCGCGCATAAACAGGATGGTATGCTCGTCTATGCCTTGCGCCGGATCGTCAATGCGGGCGTGGTAATCCTCGGGCCCGTCGAAGACCATGGCGTTGCCTTCGAAGGCTTCCGGGTCGTTCGGGTTCGACAGATAGCGCTCGCGGAATTCCGGCGAAATGCCGCTCATCTTCATGATCGCCGAATCGAATAGGTTGCCCTTGAAGTTGATAAAGCCGGCATTGGCCTTCAGCGGCTCGGCCACTGTGCGGATGACGTCGGTATTCTCGTTGGCGACGCCCTCGCAATTGGCGCCGATCGACTTGCCATTGACGGTCAAGGCATCGGGATGCGGCAGCATTCCGGCCTTCATCAGTTCGGCGACCACGGCAGGCACGCCACCGGCGTGGTGATAGTCTTCGCCCAGATATTCACCTGACGGCTGCAGATTGACGATGAGCGGCACTTTGAGGCCGATGGTCTGCCAGTCGTCATTGTCGAGCGGCACGCCGAGATGGCGGGCGATGGCGTTGAGATGGATCGGCGCGTTGGTCGAGCCGCCGATCGCCGAATTGACGACGATGGCGTTTTCGAAAGCCGCGCGGGTCATGATATCGGACGGTTTCAGGTCCTCGTGCACCATGTCGACGATGCGCTTGCCGGTTTCGTAGGCGATCTGGCCGCGCTCGCGGTAGGGCGCCGGAATGGCGGCCGAACCGGGCAGTTGCATGCCGAGCGCCTCGGCCAGCGAATTCATCGTGGTGGCCGTGCCCATCGTGTTGCAGTAGCCGGTGGACGGCGCCGAGGACGCGACGATGTCCATGAACTCGTCATAGCCGATCTCGCCGGCCGACAGGCGCTGGCGCGATTCCCAGACGATGGTGCCCGAGCCGGTACGCTTGCCCTTATGCCAGCCATTGAGCATCGGGCCGACCGACAGCGCGATGGCCGGGATGTTGACGGTCGCCGCCGCCATCAGCAAGGCAGGCGTGGTCTTGTCGCAGCCGATGGTGAGCACGACGCCGTCGAGCGGATAGCCGTAGAGCACCTCGACAAGGCTGAGATAGGCGAGGTTGCGGTCAAGGGCGGCGGTCGGCCGCTTGCCGGTCTCCTGGATCGGGTGACAGGGGAATTCGAAAGGAATGCCGCCCATCGAGACGATGCCTTCGCGCACGCGCTTGGCAAGTTCGATATGGTGCCGGTTGCAAGGCGAAAGGTCAGAGCCCGTCTGCGCGATGCCGATCAGCGGTTTGCCCGACATCAGTTCGGCGCGTGTCAGCCCATAATTCAGGTAGCGCTCGAGATAAAGCGCCGTCATTCCCGGATTGTCGGGATTGTCGAACCACTCCTGCGAGCGGAACTTTTTCTTTTTCGTGGGGGCGCCGGCCATCATGGTCTCCGTATTTGTATGACAAATCGATATGACAACGCGCGGATGCAGGCAAGGGGCACGCGTGATCTGAATCCGGACTTTGGTGCGATAGACAGCTATCGAGCCGCACGCTACGACCAATCCGACATAGGCGATGCGGGAGGTTTAGATGGCTTTGGTGATCGAGGGCGAGGAACGTATCGCCGCACCCGTGCAGAAAGTGTGGGAAGCGCTGAACGACCCAACCGTCCTGAGGGGCGCCATTCCGGGCTGCCAGAGCCTGGAAATGAAATCGGCGACCGAGATGACGGCAACGGTGGTGCTGAAGATCGGGCCGATCAAGGCCACCTTCAACGGCGAAGTGACGCTCAGGAATCTCAAGCCGCCGCATGCCTACACCATCCAGGGCGAAGGCAAGGGCGGCATCGCCGGCTTCGCCAAGGGCGGTGCCGACGTCACGCTCACCGCCGACGGGCCAGACGCGACGGTCCTCAAATATGCGGCCAAGGCAGAAGTCGGCGGCAAGATCGCGCAGCTTGGCAGCCGGCTGATCGAATCGACGTCGAAGAAACTGGCCGGACAGTTCTTTTCGGCTTTCGGCGAGAAAGTGGGCGGCTGACGCACTCCCCGTGAGGGTTCACTCAAAGACGATACTCGGCACGGCCGCTTCGGCCGCGCCGCGTTCCTCGTTGACCCTGTCCCAGACCTTGGAAGCGATATCGCGGTAGATTTTCGCCTCGGCGCCATCCGGCTTCGAGACGACCACCGGCGTGCCGGCGTCGGAGCTCTCGCGGATCCCCATTTCAAGCGGCACCTCGCCGAGGAAGGTGACGCCCAGCCTCTCCGCCTCGCGGCGCGCGCCGCCATGGCCGAAGATGTCGTAACGCTTGCCGGTATCCGGGGCGATGAAGTAGCTCATGTTCTCGACGATACCGAGCAGCGGCACATCGACTTTCCTAAACATATTGAGGCCCTTGCGGGCGTCGATCAGTGCCAGGTCCTGCGGCGTCGAGACGATGACGGCACCCGCCAACGGCACCTGCTGGGCCATGGTCAGTTGCGCATCGCCCGTGCCGGGCGGCATGTCGACGACGAGCACGTCGAGCCGCCCCCATTCAACCTCGCGCAGCATCTGCGTCAGCGCCGACATCACCATCGGCCCGCGCCAGATCATCGGCGTCTCCTCATCGACGAGGAAACCCATCGACATCACCTTGAGGCCGTAGTTCTCCATCGGTTTCAGGATCTTGCCGTCGATCGTCTGCGGCCGGCCATGGATGTTAAGCAGTCTGGGCATCGACGGGCCATAGATGTCGGCATCCAGCACACCGACCCGCAAGCCATTGGCCGCCAGGCCAAGCGCCAGGTTGACGGCCGTGGTCGACTTGCCGACGCCACCCTTGCCGGAAGCAACCGCTATGATCGCCTCGATGCCGGGCACGCCGCGCTTGCCCTGGCTCTGCGAAGCAGGGGCATGCGGAGCCGCCCGTGGTGCCGCAGCGACCGGAGCCGTCGGCGCCGGCCTGGGTGCGGGACGCGATGGAACCGACGCCTCCATGCCGCCGCCTTTCTTTTCAGCCGTCAGCGCGACGACCGCACCGGCGACGCCGGGAATGGCCTTCACCACCCGCTCGGCGGCGGCGCGCAACGGCTCCATCTCCTGAGCGCGCGCGGCGGGAACGGTGATCGAGAAGAACACTTTCGAATCGGCGATGAAAATCTCCGAAACCATGCCGAGGTCGACGATGTTGCCGGTAAAGTCCGGCCCGTTCACCGTCTTCAGGCGCTCGGTGACGATTTCCTTGGTGATGGACATGGCTGTTGTTCCCTGGCGTTCGGCTGCAGCTCACATAGTGCAGATCGCGGACCGCTCCAAGCGCCAGGCATGATGGCGGTCGTCAAGCGGCCTGGGCGACCTATTTCCATGACCAGAGGGAATGACAACCAGGGAAGGAGACGATCATGCTTGCAAACAGCAACGCATCGGCAAACCTCGCCGTGAAGGATCTGGCAAGGGCCAAGGCCTTCTATGAGAGAACACTCGGCCTGGAACAGGTGCACGATGAGGGCGGCGAATTGATCGTCTACAAAAGCGGCGATACCACGATCAATGTCTATCGCTCCGAATTCGCAGGGACCAACAAGGCGACGGCGGTAACCTGGATGGTCGGCGACACCATCGCCGATGTCGTCAACGCCCTCAAGTCGAAGGGTGTCGCCTTCGAGCATTACGAGATGCCCGGCCTAACGATGGAGGGTGACCTGTATGTCGGCGGCGGCATGAAAGTCGCATGGTTCAAGGATCCGGACGGCAACATCCTCAATCTCGTGGATCGGTAGATCCCGGCGATCGAAGCAGCGCTGCGCGATCGCTTTTTTATGCATGTCGTTGTCCCAAAACCGAAGTCACTTTCGGGCGACATGCATTGGAGGATTGAGCGCGACACCATCTGGCGCGACGCCACCGCGCCGGATAGCTTCCCCCAATGATCGACAAGCTGGAATTCTTCATCGCGCTGGCCAAGGAAGAGCACTTCGGCCGGGCGGCCGAGGCGTGTGGGGTCACGCAGCCGACCTTGTCGGCCGGCATCAAGCAGCTCGAGGGCCAGCTCGGCGTCATGTTGGTCAATCGCGGGTCGCGGTTCCAGGGGCTGACCCCGGAGGGCAAGCAAGTGTTGGTCTGGGCGCGCCGCATCGTCGGCGACTCCAGGACCATGCGCGAGGAGATGCGCGCCGCCCGGTATGGCCTTTCCGGCCGCATCCGGATTGCAGCAATCCCGACGGCATTGGCGATGGTCGCGAGATTAACGACGCCCTTTCGAGACAAGCACCCAGGCGTCACCTTTTCGGTGCTGTCGCGGACCTCGATCGAAGTGCTGTCGCTGCTTGGCAATTTCGATGTCGACGCGGGCATCACCTATCTCGACAACGAACCGCTGGGACGGGTGACCAGCGTGCCCCTCTATGACGAGCGCTACCAATTGATCACCGCAATCGGCAATCCCTATTCCGACCGCGACAAAGTGACATGGTCCGAGATCAGCCAGTTGCCGCTGTGCCTTCTGACGCCGGACATGCAGAACCGCCGCATCATCGACCAGCACCTGGCGGAAGCCGGCGTGCAGGTGCGGCCGACGCTGGAATCGAATTCGATGATCGTGCTGTTCTCGCACATCCGGACCGGCAAATGGTCATCGATCATGCCACTCAACCTTGCGGAAACATTCGGTTTTTCCGAACCGATCCGGGCCATTCCGATCGTCGAGCCCGATGCCAGCCACACAGTCGGGCTGGTCGCCGCGCCGCGCGAGCCGCACACGCCGCTGGTGCAGGCGCTGCTGGACGAGGCGATGGCGCTGGCAGACGATTTCCGCGCCCACCGCTAGGCTAGACAATGCTGAGCGAAGCTCGTCGATAGAAGATTTCTATCGAGCAACGAAACAGCTTTATTGATTTCGCGGGTTTCCTCTGATTTTGTAAAGACTTAGCGATAAAAGCTATCGACCAGGGAGGGCGCTGCATGACGATGCAGCCTGCAAGTACCGAGATCGCATCGCGCACGGCGGCGATTATCCAGGAGTTGAAGGACCTCGAGGGTCCGCTGCTGCCGATCCTCCACGGCATCCAGGAAGAATTCGGCCACGTCCCGCAGGATGCCGTCCCCATCATTGCCGACGGCCTGAACCTGTCCAGGGCCGAGGTGCATGGTGTCGTGACTTTCTATCATGATTTCCGCGCGCGCCCGGCCGGGCGGCACGTGCTCAAGCTCTGCCAGGCGGAAGCCTGCCAGTCGATGGGTTCGGACGCGGTCGCCGCCAAGGTCAAGCAGTTGCTCGGCATCGACTTCCATGAGACCACGCGTGACGGATCGGTTACGCTGGAACCGGTCTATTGCCTCGGGCTGTGCGCCTGCTCGCCGTCTGCGATGCTGGATGGCGAGGTGATCGGTCGGTTGGATGACGACAGGATCGACGAGATCGTCGCCGAGGTGCGCTCATGACCCCCCGCATCTATATTCCCGGCGATTCCGGCGCACTGGCGCTGGGCGCGGAAAAGGTCGCGAAGGCCGTCGCCAAGGAACTCGCGGAGCGCGGCATCGAGGCCAAGATTGTGCGCAACGGCTCGCGCGGCGCCTATTTCCTCGAACCGATGGTCGAAGTGGCGACGGCCAATGGCCGTGTCGCCTACGGGCCGGTGAAACCGTCGGACGTGAAGAGCCTGTTCGACAGCGGTTTTCTCACCGGCGGCCATCACAAGCGCTGGCTCGGCGCACCGGACAAGATTCCGTTCCTGGCCAAACAAACTCGCTTGACGTTTGCACGTTGTGGCATCAACGACCCGCTGTCGCTCGATGCCTACAAATCGCTCGGCGGACTGAGCGGCCTGCGGAACGCGGTGGCCATGGCGCCCGCCGACGTCGTCAAGCAGGTCACCGACTCCGGCCTGCGCGGCCGCGGCGGCGCAGGCTTCCCGACCGGCATCAAATGGAAGACGGTGCTCGATACGACATCGGAGCGCAAATACATCGTCTGCAATGCCGACGAGGGCGACAGCGCCACCTTCGCCGACCGCATGATCATGGAGGGCGATCCCTTCGTGCTCATCGAAGGCATGGCCATCGCTGGCATCGCCACCGGTGCGACCAAGGGTTTCGTCTATATCCGCTCGGAATATCCGCATGCGGTGGCTGTCATGAACAAGGCCGTCGAGATCGCCCGCAAGGCCGGTGTGCTCGGCGTCAATGTGCTGGGTTCGCCTAACGCCTTCGACATGGAAATCCGCGTCGGTGCCGGCGCCTATGTCTGCGGCGAGGAAACCTCGCTCTTGAACAGCCTGGAAGGCAAGCGCGGCGTGGTGCGCGCCAAGCCGCCGCTGCCCGCGATACAGGGTTTGTTCGGCAAGCCGACGGTGATCAACAACGTCATTTCGCTCGCTTCCGTACCCATCATCATGGACAAGGGCGCCACCTTTTACAAGGATTTCGGCATGGGCCGCTCGCGCGGCACGATCCCGATCCAGATCGCCGGCAACGTCAAGCAAGGCGGCCTGTTCGAAACCGCTTTCGGCCTGACGCTGGGCGAGATCGTCGACGAGATCGGTGGCGGCACGTCCACCGGGCGTCCGGTGAAGGCAGTGCAGGTCGGCGGCCCGCTCGGCGCCTACTTCCCGCGCGCACTGTTCGACACGCCGTTCGACTACGAGGAATTCGCCAAGCGCGATGGACTGATCGGCCACGCCGGCATCACGGTTTTCGACGATACCGCCGACATGCTGAAGCAGGCACGCTTCGCCATGGAATTCTGCGCCATCGAAAGCTGCGGCAAGTGCACGCCTTGCCGCATCGGCTCGACGCGGGGCGTGGAAACCATCGACAGGCTCGCCGCCGGAATCGAGCCGGAAAAGAACCTCGCTTTGGTCACCGACCTCTGCAACACGATGAAGTTCGGTTCGCTCTGCGCGCTGGGCGGCTTCACGCCCTACCCGGTGATGAGCTCGATCACGCATTTCCCCGAGGATTTCAAGCCCGCGCCAGCGCGCGTGGCTGCTGAATAGGAGCTGGCAGATGAACATCAAGGCCGACTTCCCAACGCTGATCGAAGAGATTGACTACGGAACTCCGGAGTCGAAGGCGCAAAAACAGGTCACGCTGACCGTCGATGGCCGCAGCATCAGCGTGCCTGAAGGCACGTCGATCATGCGTGCGGCGATGGAAGGCGGGGTGGAGATCCCCAAGCTCTGCGCCACAGACATGCTGGACTCCTTCGGTTCCTGCCGCGTCTGCCTCGTCGAAATCGACGGGCGCGGCGGTACGCCGGCTTCCTGCACGACGCCTGTCGGCGAAGGCATGGTGGTGCGCACGCAGTCGGACAGGCTCGACGCCATCCGCCGGGGCGTCATGGAACTCTACGTCTCCGACCATCCGACCGGCTGGCACGAGAAGGCCGGAACTGGCGCCAGCGAGTTCGATGTGGTGGCGAAGTCCGTCGGCCTGACCGAAAATCGCTACGGCGTTGAGGGCCGCAACCACGTCAAGGAAGAAAATGGCGTCGCGCCGGGCCATGGCTCGCTCGCGGTCGACTACATCGCCCGTGATGAGTCCAACCCCTATTTCACCTATGATCCGGCGCAGTGCATCGTCTGCTCGCGCTGCGTGCGCGCCTGCGAGGAGGTGCAAGGCACTTTCGCGCTGACCATCGAGGGCCGCGGCTTCGAATCGCGCATGGTCGCCGGCATGCACGAGGACTTCATTGCCTCCGAATGCGTGTCCTGCGGTGCCTGCGTGCAGGCCTGCCCGACCGATGCGCTGCGCGAGAAGACCGTGCTTGAAAAGGGCCTGCCGGAGCGCTCGGCCGTCACCACCTGCGCCTATTGCGGCGTCGGCTGCTCGTTCAAGGCCGAAGTGAAGGGCGACGAGGTCATCCGCATGATGCCCTACAAGGAGGGCATGGCCAACCACGGCCATTCCTGCGTGAAGGGCCGCTTCGCTTACGGTTATGCCACCCACAAGGACCGCATCCTGTCGCCGATGATCCGCGAAAAGGTCAGCGATCCCTGGCGCGAAGTGAGCTGGGAAGAGGCGATCGCCCATACGGCCAAGGAATTCCGCCGCATCCAGTACCAGTACGGACGCACCGCGATCGGCGGCATCACCTCCTCGCGCTGCACGAATGAGGAGACCTACCTCGTCCAGAAGCTGGTTCGCCAAGGCTTCCGCAACAACAATGTCGACACCTGCGCGCGTGTCTGCCATTCGCCGACCGGCTATGGGCTCGGCCAGACCTACGGCACCTCGGCCGGCACGCAGGACTTCGATTCCGTCGAATTCACCGACGTCGCCGTCATCATCGGCGCCAATCCGGCTTCCGCGCACCCGGTGTTCGCCTCGCGGCTGAAGAAGCGGCTGCGTCAGGGCGCCAAGCTGATCGTGCTCGACCCGCGCCGCACCGAGATGGTCAAGTCGGCCCATGTCGAAGCCGACTACCATTTGCCGCTGAAGCCCGGCACCAATGTCGCCGTGCTGACCTCGCTGGCGCATGTCATCGTCACCGAGGGCCTTTTCGACGAAGCCTTCATCCGCGAGCGCTGCGACTGGGCTGAGTTCCAGGACTGGGCGTCCTTCGTCGCCCTGCCGGAAAACAGCCCCGAAATCGTCGGCAAGCTGTCCGGCGTCGATCCGGAGTTGATCCGCGGTGCCGCCCGTCTCTACGCCAAGGGCGGCAATGGCGCGATCTATTACGGCCTCGGCGTCACCGAGCACAGCCAGGGCTCGACCACGGTGATGGCGATCGCCAACCTCGCAATGGCCACCGGCAATATCGGCCGGCCTGGCGTCGGCGTGAACCCGCTGCGCGGCCAGAACAATGTGCAGGGCTCCTGCGACATGGGCTCGTTCCCGCATGAGCTGCCGGGCTACCGGCACATTTCGGGTGACGCGGTGCGCGACATCTACGAAAGCCTGTGGGGCGTGAAGCTCGACGACGAACCCGGCCTGCGCATTCCCAATATGCTCGATGCCGCCGTCGACGGCTCCTTCAAGGGCATCTACATCCAGGGCGAGGACATCCTGCAGTCCGATCCCGACACCAAGCATGTCGCCGCCGGGTTGGCCGCGATGGAATGCGTGGTCGTGCACGACCTCTTCCTCAACGAGACGGCGAACTACGCGCATGTCTTCCTGCCGGGCTCGACCTTCCTCGAGAAGGACGGCACCTTCACCAATGCCGAACGCCGCATCAATATGGTGCGCAAGGTGCTGGAACCGAAGGCGCGCTACGCCGATTGGGAGGCGACGCAGGAACTCGCCCGTGCGATCGGCCTCGACTGGAACTATACCCATCCGTCCGAAATCATGGACGAGATCGCCAAGACGACGCCAAGCTTCGCCAACGTCTCCTTCGACCTGCTCGACCGGGTCGGCTCTGTGCAATGGCCCTGCAACGACAAGGCGCCGCTTGGCACGCCGATCATGCATGTCGACGGCTTCGTGCGCGGCAAGGGCAAGTTCATCCGCACCGAATATGTGGCGACGGACGAAAGAACCGGACCGCGCTTCCCGCTGCTGCTGACCACCGGCCGTATCCTGTCGCAGTACAATGTCGGCGCGCAGACGCGACGCACCGAAAATGTCATGTGGCACTCCGAGGACCGGCTGGAAATCCATCCGCACGACGCAGAAAATCGCGGCCTGCGCGATGGCGACTGGGTGCGGCTGACCAGCCGTTCGGGCGAGACGACGCTGCGCGCGCTGATCACCGACCGGGTGTCGCCGGGCGTGGTCTACACCACCTTCCACCATCCCGACACGCAGGCCAACGTCATCACCACCGATTTCTCCGACTGGGCGACCAATTGTCCGGAATACAAGGTGACTGCGGTGCAGGTCGGCGCTTCCAACGGCCCGTCGGAATGGCAGCGCGACTATGACGAGCAGGCCAAGCAGAGCCGTCGCATCGCTCCGCTGCAGGCGGCGGAGTAGTCTTGGCCGCGCGCCGCAAAGCGACGACGCAGATATCGCGACTGGCGCACCGCGCCAGCGGCACGGCTGCGGCCAACCGCATGGTGCCGGAAGAGACGCCGGTGGCGTTCTCCTTCGCCGGCACCACGCATGCGGTGATGATGGCGAGCCCCGCCGATTTCGAGGACTTCGCGCTCGGCTTCTCGCTCACCGAAGGCATCATCGCTGCGCCTGATGAGATCGAAGCCATCGAGGTCGAGGATCATGGCGCCGGCATCGACATCCAGATCCGGCTGAAGGACCAGGCCAATACGCGCTTCGAGGCGCGGCGGCGGCGGCTTGCCGGACCGGTGGGCTGCGGGCTGTGCGGCATCGAATCGATCGAGGAAGCGATGCGCTCGGTCGATCCGGTGGGTGCGTCGAAACTTACGCTTGAGGCCGACGATATCACCCGCTCGGTCAAGCTGCTGTCGAAGGTGCAGCCGCTGCATACCGAGACAGGCGCCGTGCATGCAGCCGGCTTCTACGTCCATGGCAAGGGCGTCGTCATGGCGCGCGAGGATGTCGGCCGCCACAATGCGCTGGACAAGCTGGCCGGCGCGCTGGCCAAGGCCAATATCGATGGCGCATCGGGCGCCGTCGTGGTGACCAGCCGTGTTTCGGTCGAGATGGTGCAGAAGACGGCGGCGATCGGTTCAGCCTTCATCATCGCCGTCTCGGCGCCGACGGCCCTTGCCATCCGCACCGCGGAAGAGGCCGGCATGACGCTGGTGGCGCTGGTGCGTGGCGACGATTTCGATGTTTTTACCCACCCCGACCGGGTGATTTCGGGAGTTGCCCAGCATGTCGCATGACGAAGAGCACATCATGAGCACGGGGGAAAAGCTGGTGCGCATGGCCAACCAGATCGCCGCCTTTTTCCACTCCAGGCCACGCGAGGAAGGCGTTGCCGGCGTCGCCGAGCATATCAACAAGTTCTGGGAGCCGAGAATGCGGCGCCAGTTCTTCGAGATGCTGGACAGCGGCGGTGAAGGCTTCGACGAACTGGTCGTGGTCGCTTCGGCCAGGATCAAACGGCCGATCACGCCGGCGGAGGCCGATCTCAAGCTCGGCCTCGCGGCCTCGCCTGGCGACGTCGCCGCGTCGCAAAAGTAACCGCGTCGGCCGCCGGCTACATTCATTTCCGCTAAAATATAAGCTGCCGCAACCGGCGCGACTCTGCTATGGTTGGCGATCAGAAATCGTCAGGCCGGGCGGACACCCTCGTGAGGCCGATCGAGACCCGATACGCCCTTAGCGGCGAGGTGCGGATCGCCTATCAGGTGGTCGGCCAGGGGTCGTTCGACCTCGTCTTCGTCCCCGGCTTCATCTCCAACCTCGACCTGCACTGGGAAGACGAGGGCTATACCAGGCTCCTGAGGCGGCTTTCGGCCTTCTCACGGCTGATCCTGTTCGACAAGCGCGGCACGGGTCTTTCCGACCGCGTCGATGTCCATCACCTGCCCAGTCTCGAGACCCGCATGGATGATGTGCGCGCGGTGATGGATGCGGTCGGCAGCGGCCGCGCGTCGATCCTTGGGGCTTCGGAAGGCGCGCCGCTGGCGATGCTGTTCGCCGCCACCTATCCAGAGCGGACGCGGGCACTGGCGCTCTATGGCGGCTACGCGCATTTCCACAAATGGGTGATGCCGCCGGAGCGTCTGGAGGCCTTCATCGCGACGGCCGAGACGGCCTGGGGCACAGGCGCCACCTTGCCCAATTTCGCACCGGGCAGGGTCGACGATACCCGCTTTTCAACCTGGTGGGCGCGCTTCGAGCGGCTGTCGGCAAGCCCTACCGCGGCGGCGACGCTGGCGCGGATGAACGCGGGGATCGATGTGCGCGGCATCCTGGCGGCAATCGGCGCGCCGACGCTGCTGATCCATCGCCGCAACGATGTGCGGGTCGACCCCGACGCCAGCCGCTTTCTGGCCAGGAAAATCCCCAACGCGCGGCTGGTCGAAATCCCTGGACGCGACCACCCGATCTGGACCGGTGATGTCGACCGGGTCGCCGACCTGATCGAGGAGTTCCTGACCGGCGAGCGCGCCGTGGTGGAAGCCGAACGCGTTCTGGCTGCGCTTCTCGTGACTCGGATCTACGACACGGCCCGCCTCGGAGACCGGATGTGGAGCGAACGCAGCCAGCATTTCCATGAGACATGGCGGACCCTTGTGACGCGCCATGGCGGGCGCTGCGCGGACATGCACTCCGAGATGATGATTTCGCGCTTCGACGGCCCTGGGCGTGCCTTGCGTTGCGCGGCGGCGTTGCGGGACGCGGCGCAGCAAATCGGGGTGGCAAGCGCGCAAGGGGCGCATGTCGGCGAGATCGAGTCGCGCGGCCCTCCTGCAGGATTGACGGGCCGCGTGACGATACAACTCGCCGCTCACGCCGGGCGCGGCGAGATATTGGCGTCGAGGCTGGTCGCCGATCTGGCCGTCGGCTCGGGTCTTCATTTCGTCGATCGCGGGCGTGTGGGCATCGACGAGCTGGACGAGCCGCTGGCGTTTGTGCTTGCGATGTCCGAACAGCACCTGGAGCCGGCCTGCCGGCCCAAGACCAAAGCGGCCGAACCGGCTTGCCTGACCGCGCGCGAGAGCGAAGTCGTGAATTTGATCGCCGACGGCAAGAGCAATGCGGCAATCGCCGCCGAACTCAGGCTGAGCGAGCACACGGTCAAGCGCCACGTCGCCAACATACTGCTGAAGCTCGACCTGCCGTCGCGAGCGGCCGCGGCGGCATTTTCCGCCAGGCAGACTGGCCCGGACGGGCCATGAGAGCCATGGCGCTTTCGGGCGAAGCAGGCACACTGCCATAGGCGCTATCAATTCCCCCATGCAGGCCAAGGCGGATATCGCCGGAAAGGCGCTGCGGACGGAGGATGAAATGCCCAAGTCAAAACTGAATGTCAGGTCACTCGTGATCGCGGCGGGCATTGGCGCGCTGTTCACGATCACTCCGGCGAAAGCCGAGGATGCGTCGGCGGCGGCAGCCTACAAGGACATCGAGGCGACGCTCGGCTCGGTGCCGGATATGTTCAAGACACTGCCTGACGTCGCCATCGCCGGCGCCTGGGCCGAGATCAAGGGGGTCCAGCTCAATCCCAAGACCGCGCTCGACGGCAAGACCAAGGAGCTGATGGGGCTGGCGGTCGCGTCGCAGATCCCGTGCCAGTATTGCATCTATTTCCACACCGAGGCCGCCAAGCTCAACGGCGCATCGGACGAAGAGATCAAGGAGACGATCGCGATGGCCGCGATCGTGCGCCACTGGTCGACGATCCTCAACGGCAGCCAGGTCGATCTGGCCACCTTCAAGAAGCAGACCGACGGCGTGTTTGCGGCAGTTAAGGCCAAGTCACAGTGAAAGACACCGCCCGTCGGCGAGCGCCGGGCGACACCTCAAACGTCAAACGCCCGATCGTGAAGACGGGCATAGGGAGGATAAAATGCTGACCAAGACCCAAGCCGTGGATGGCGCGGCGATCAAGAAAGCGATCGAAGGCCGTGACGGCAAGATGCTGTCGAGCTTCTATGCCGATGATGCGCTGGTGCGGGTGATCGACCGCAACAACCCGCCGAGCAAGCCGCGCGAAATCCGCGGGCGCGCGGCGATCACGACGTTCTGGGACGACATCTGCAGCCGGGCGATGACCCACAAGGTCGACACCACCATCGCCCACGGCGACAGCCTGGCATTCACCCAGGCATGCGCCTACCCGGACGGCACCAAGGTGTTTTGCGCGGCGATGCTGGAGCTGAAGAACGGCCTGATCGCGCGCCAAACCGTCGTGCAGGCCTGGGACGAGTAGATCAACCCGCGGCCTGAGCCGCAAGTGATGGAGGAGAACCAACATGTTCAGCGCCAGATGGCAGATCGACGCCAAGTTCGGGCACAAGCAGACGGTGCTCGAGCTGATGCGGAAATGGGAACGCGAGATCGGCTCGCAGGTCGGCCTCACCGAGCTCAAATTCCAGATCATGACCGGATCGATCGGCGCCCGTGAAGCGACGGTCGAGTCGCATCACCAGGTCGAAAGCCTGGCCCAGTTGGAGGCGATGTTCGCCAAGATCGGCAAGATCGACGCGCACGCCAAATGGGGCAAGGAGATGGAGCCCTATGTCGTGTCGGGCACCAGCCTGTGGAACATCTATCGCATCGTGGAGTAGCGGATGGAGTTCTTCTCCCGTTCACGGGAGGAGATGCCGCAGGCAACTGAGGGGCAGCGCCGGCATCGCAGAAGCTTGCGCTGCCCCTGGTCCGGCGCCCGGCCCTTCGCTATGGCTCCGGGCGTTCGTCGCTTCGATCGACAAATCGTTGTCGATTGATCGCCAGCGGCGACCGCTCCTCACCCATGCGCAACCATCACATGGCGCACGGCGGTATAATCCTCCAGCGCATAGAGGGACATGTCCTTGCCGTAGCCGGATTGTTTCAGGCCGCCATGCGGCATCTCGTTGGTCAGCATGAAATGGGTGTTGATCCAGGTGCAGCCATATTGCAGCCGCGCGGCGGTCGCCATGGCGCGCGAAACATCCTTGGTCCACACGGATGACGCCAGGCCGTAATCGCTGTCGTTGGCCCAGGTCACCGCCTCGTCCACTTCCGTGAAGCGGGTTATTGAAACGACGGGGCCGAACACTTCGCGGCGCACGATCTCATCCTCCTGCAGCGCGCCGGCGACGACGGTCGGCTGGTAGTAGAAGCCGGTGCCCTCGCCCGGCTTGCCGCCGGTGGTGATCTCGATGTGCTTCAGCTCCGAAGCACGTTCCACGAAGCTCGAGACGCGGTCGCGCTGGCGCCGCGAGATCAGCGGCCCGATTTCGTTCTCGGCGTCGTCTGATAGATTGTATTTGATGGTCGAGACGGCGGTGGAGAGATCGGCGACAACCTTGTCGTAGATCTTCTTGCCGGCATAGATGCGGCAGGCGGCGGTGCAGTCCTGGCCGGCATTGTAGTAGCCGAAGGCGCGCAGGCCTTTGACGACGGCGCCAAGGTCGGCGTCGTCGAAAACGATGACCGGCGCTTTGCCGCCGAGTTCCAGATGCGTGCGCTTGACCGATTTGGCGGCGGCCTGCAGCACCTTCTTGCCGGTGGCGACGTCGCCGGTGATCGAGATCATGTTGACCTTGGGGTGATTGATCAGTGTGTTGCCGACGCTGTCGCCCCGGCCAAGCACGACATTGACGACGCCCTCGGGCAGGACATCGGCCAGGATCGTCGCCAGCTTCAGCGCCGTCAACGGCGTCTGCTCCGACGGCTTGAAAACCACCGTGTTGCCGCCAGCGATAGCCGGCGCCAGTTTCCAGGCCATCATCATCAGCGGATAGTTCCATGGCGCGATCGAGGCGACGATGCCGATCGGGTCGCGCCGGACCATCGAAGTGTGGCCGGGCAGGTATTCGCCCGCGACCACACCTGGCATAGAGCGCACCGCCCCGGCGAAGAAGCGGTAGCAGTCGACGATGGCCGGGATTTCGTCATTGAGCACCGCATTGATCGGCTTGCCGCAATTCAACGCCTCCAGCGTCGCGAACTCCTGCGCCTCGGTCTCGATGCGGTCGGCGATCTTCAGGAGGTAGCCGGAGCGCTGTGCCGGCGTGGTGCGCGACCACAAGGCGAACGCCTTTTCGGCGGCGCTCACCGCCGCCTCGATCTGTGCCTGGCTGGCCTCGGGCAGATTGAGGATGGTCGCCCCGGTCTTCGGGTTGAGGATCGGCTCCTCGGTCTCGGTGCCCTTCTCGAATTTCGAGCCGATCAGCATCTGGGTGTCCATGGTGTCTCCTTGGGGCAGAAACGAATGGGGTAATTAGTGACTAGTGAGTAGTGAGTAGTCACTACTCACTACTTTCATTTGCCCGAACCGGCGATCTGGTCGCCGTCGCGGGTCAAGTAATAGGCAACCAGGATCGGCAGCAGCGTCACCAGCACAACCACCATGGCCACGACATTGGTGACCGGGCGCTGGCGCGGGCGGATCAGTTCCTCCAGCATCCAGATCGGCACGGTCTGCTGCTGGCCGGCGGTGAAGGTGGTGACGATGACCTCATCGAACGAGAGGGCGAAGGCCAGCATGCCGCCTGCGAGCAGTGCGGTGGCGATGTTGGGCAGCAGGACATGGCGAAAGGTCTGGAAGCCATCGGCGCCGAGATCCATCGAGGCCTCGATCATCGAACCGGAGGTGCGGCGGAAACGAGCGACCGCGTTGTTGTAGACGACGACCACGCAGAAAGTGGCGTGGCCGAGCACGATCGTCCAGAACGAGAACGGGATTTCGGCCAGCGAAAAGGCCGAGCGCAGCGCGATGCCGGTGATGATCCCGGGCAGCGCGATGGGCAGGATGACCAGCAGCGAGATGGTCTCGCGGCCGAAGAATTTCGTCCGTGACACAGCTGCGGCGCAGAGCGTGCCGAGCAGCAGCGCGATCGCGGTCGAAATGGCGGCGACGCGCACCGACAGCGACAGCGCTTCCCAGACATCGGGCCGGTTCCAGGTGACGGCGAACCATTGCGTGGTCAGCCCCGGCGGTGGCCAGACGAAGCTCTTCTCTTCCGTCGTGAAAGCATAGACGAAGATCAGCAGGATCGGCAGATGCAGGAACAGCAACCCGCAGGCGGCGGCGATCTTCAGGCCGAGGGGAGGGGATTGACCACGGTCAGAGCGCATCGAAAGCCCCCATTCGCTTGGCGCCCCAGAGATAGAAGCCCATGATGACGATGGGCACCACGGTGAAGGCGGCGGCGAGCGGTATGTTGCCGGCGGTGCCTTGCTGCGAGTAGACGGCCTGGCCGATGAAGAGGCGCGAGGTGCCGATGATCTGCGGGATGATGTAGTCGCCCAATGTCAGCGAGAAGGTGAAGATCGAACCGGCGACGATGCCGGGCAGCGCCAGCGGGAACAAGACGTTGCGGAATGTCTGCCCCGGCGAAGCACCGAGATCGGACGAGGCCTCGACCAGATTGCCAGGCACCCGCTCGAGGGCTGCCTGAACGGGGAGGATCATGAACGGCAGCCAGACATAGACGAACACGATGAAAGTGCCGGTGAACGACACCGACAGCGAATTGCCGCCGACGACCGGCAGTGACAGCCAGGCGTCGAGCAGCCACAACAAATGCAGCTTGGCGAGCAGCCAGGTTAAAATACCTTCCTTGGCCAGGATCAGCTTCCAGGCATAGATCTTGACCAGGTAGCTCGACCACAGCGGCAGCATGACGCCGAGATAGAACAGCGCCTTCCAGCGGCCGCGCGCATAGCGCGCCGCATAGTAGGCGATCGGGAAAGCGACGATGGCGGAGGCAAGCGTGACCAATGCGGCCATCGTCACCGTGCGCAAGATGATGTCGAGATTGGCCGCCTGGAGCAGGTCGCCATAGGTCTTCAGCGTGAACTGGCGGTTGATGAGGCCGGAGAACTCGTCGATGGAGAAAAAGCTCTGCGCCAAAAGCGCGAACAGCGAGCCAATATAGACGATGCCGAGCCACAGCACCGGCGGCGCGAGCATGAGCAGCAGCAGGATTTTTGGCTTACGCCAGAAGAGGTCGGAGAGCGCACCGCGCATGCCGCCGCTGCCGGGCAGGATGGCGGGCGCCGTGGCACGCGGCATGGTAGCGTCGAGGCTCATACCGGCTCGTCCATCAGGTGCAGATGCTCGCGGTTGAAGGTGAGCATGACCGCCTCACCTTCCGCCGGCAGGGGCGTTCCCGCAGGCACCACGGCGTGCAGTTTCAACCCGTCGGCATCGAGCGCCAGCCTTGTCGTGGCGCCGAGATAGTTGGTCGAGACGAGGCGCGCGGCGACGCCTTCGCCGCTCGCCGCGCGGCCGACACGAATGGATTCAGGGCGCAGGCTGCCCCAGCGGTGCTGGCCGGAATAACGCTGGACGAAATCCGGCGGCAGCACGTTGGAGGAGCCGACGAAATCGGCGACGAAACGCGTGCTCGGCCGCTGATAAATATCCTCGGGCGTGCCGATCTGCATGATCCTGCCATCGTTGAAGACGGCGACGCGATCGGCCATCGACAGCGCCTCGCCCTGGTCGTGAGTGACGAAGACGAAGGTGATGCCGAGCGCCTTCTGCAGCGATTTCAGCTCTTCCTGCATGTTTTCGCGCAGCTTGAGGTCGAGCGCGCCGAGCGGCTCGTCGAGCAGCAGCACCTTGGGCTGGTTGACCAGGGCACGGGCGAGCGCGACACGCTGGCGCTGACCCCCGGAAAGCTGGCCGGGCCGGCGCGCGCCATAGCCGGGCAGCCGCACCAGCGACAGCGCTTCTTCCGCCGCCTTGTGCCGCTCGGCCTTGCCGACACGCTTGACCATCAGCCCGTAGGCGACGTTGTCGAGCACGTTGAGATGCGGGAACAGCGCGTAGTCCTGGAACACGGTGTTGACGTTGCGGCGGTAGGGCGGCACGCCCTCGGCCCGCTCGCCGAAGATCGAGATGGAACCCGCCGTCGGCTGCTCGAAGCCGGCGATGAGACGCAGGCACGTGGTCTTGCCCGAACCGGACGGCCCGAGCATGGCGAAGAATTCGCCCGGCGCGATGTCGAGATCGACAGCGTCGACAGCGCGAACGCTGCCGAAATGGCGCGAGGCTTTTTGAAAGGAAACGGCTGATATCATGGGGTGTCCTGATCTTTCAGGCTCATCAAATTTTCAGGCGATCGCGCCGCCCCTCATCCGCCTGCCGGCACCTTCTCCCCGTATAGTGACGAGGAGAAGGGACAAGCACCAACGCTGGCAACTGCCTCTCCCTGATCTTCACGGGGAGAGGCAGGGGTGAGGGGCAGCGCCTACCTCTCTAGCGAAGCGAACTCACCGGCCGCCTATGACGCCGATGTAATCCGAGACCCAGCGGTAATAGGGCACGCATTGGTTGTTCTGGGTGGCGCATTTGGAAACCGGCGTCTTCCAGAACTTGATCTTGTCGAAATTGTCGTAGCCGTTGGTCTTGCAGCCTTCCTCGCCGAGCAGCTCGTTGCCCTTGCAGGCGGCCGGCACGACCGGCAGCGAGCCGAACCAGGCGGAGACATCGCCCTGCACCTTCGGCGCCAGCGAATGCTCGAGCCACATATAAGCGCAGTTCGGGTGCGCGGCGTCGGCTTCCATCATGGTGGTGTCGGCCCAGCCGGTGACGCCTTCTTCGGGCACGGTCGAGGCGACCGGCTTCTTGGCGGCGACCAGCGTGTTGACCTGGTACGGCCACGAGCCTGATGCAACGACGCCTTCGTTCTGGAAATCGTCGACCTGGATGGCGGCGTCGTGCCAGTAGCGGCCAACCAGCGTGCGCTGGACGCGCAGCAATTCGAGCGCCGCCTTGTACTGGTCCTCGTTCAATTCGTAGGGATCCTTGATGCCCAGTTCCGGCTTGTGGAACATCAAATAATTGGCGGCGTCCGCTATATGGATCGGTCCGTCATAGGCCTGGACGCGGCCTTTGTTGGACTTGCCATCCGGCAGCTTCATCTCCTCGAAGACGACGTTCCAGCTCTTCGGTGCTTCCTTGAAGACCTCGGTGTTGTACATCAGGATGTTGGGACCCCACTGATAGGGGACGCCGTAGTGCACCTTGTCGACGGTGAACCAGGGCGCGTCCTTCAGCCGGTCGTCCACCGTCTTCCAACTCGGGATGAGATCGGTGTTGATCGGCTGCACGCGCTTGCCGGCGACGAGCCGCAGCGAGGCATCGCCCGAAGCCGTGACGAGGTCGAAGCCGCCCTCGTTCATCAGCGAGACCATTTCATCCGAGGTGTTGGCGGTCTTGACGTTGACCTTGCAACCGCTCTCCTTCTCGAAGGCGCTCACCCAGTCATAGCCCTTGTCGGTCTCGCCGCGCTCGATGTAGCCCGGCCAGGCGACGATGTTGACCTGACCTTCGCCCTTGCCGAGTTCCTTCACCTGGGCGATGGCCTGACCGGAGAAGGTCAGCGCGACCGTCAAGGCAGTGCACGACTTCAGGAATGAATGCATATCGATCTCCCATTTTGGCACGTGATCCTGAAACCGCTCCGGTTGTCGCCAGATCACGCGCGGACTGAAAAACTTGTCAGCTCGTCCGTTGGACTTGACGCCACTCTGATGGCAGCTTTGGTCCTTCCAACGGAAGGTGCTTTGAAAATCCCGGTTTCGCAAATTCATTTATCAGAAGGCCGATATCGGTTTTTCCGATATACTCCCTCAGGCCAGCGCCGTCACCAGCCAGCAGGCGGCGTTGAAACGAGCCTGACCATCCTTTACGAAAGGGGCGAAGGCAGCAGGCAACACCGTGATAATTTTTTCGGCCGTCGCCTGGTCGACCTCGCGCAGCGCGGCGGCGAGCGGCCCTAGCCGGGTGGCATACATCATCAGATCCCCTTCGGCGATCTTACATGGTAAGTTCGCCTGTCTGACGTCGATTGACGACCAGCCGCTCGCCTCAAGTATCCGCTTCACCTTGGCGCCGTCGGCAAAGGCAAACTGCCCCGGCGCATCGGGGTCTGGCGCGGGTGCGGTCGGCAGGAAAGGCGCAGCCGCTCGCCCGGCGGTCGTCATGAAATCGTTCTCCGCCGGACTGCGCCAGGCAACAAAGGCGAGTTTGCCACCGCGCCTCGCTGCCTGTCTTATGTTGGAGAACGCGGCCACGGGATCATCGAAGAACATGATACCAAAGCGCGAGACAACAGCGTCGAAGCGACCTGATTCGAACGCATACGTCTGGGCATCGCCCACTTCAAAACTTGCGTTTGCCACCTCTTCCGCCTGCGTGCGTTCTGTCGCCAGAGCGACAAGCGGCTGCGAAATGTCCAGCCCAACACAACGTCCGTTGTTGCCGACGCGGCGCGCCACCGCCAGAGTTGTCGCGCCGGCGCCGCAGCCGATGTCCAGGACGTTGCCCCCTTCCCCGGGATAGCCGGCATCGACTACCAGCCGCTCGAACGGCGCCAGAATCTCGTCAAGGATCGGCTGCATTTCGACCCAGGCCTTTCCGCTGGCGTCGTTCCAGAGCGCGGCTTGCCGTGTGTTTGGCTGTGCGGATCGCGACATAACGGACCTCACTTTTCTGTTGCTCTCACCAATCGTCGCCATCACTTTACGAGTTCAAGCCGACTTGAGGTCAAGCATGAAAGATATGGACATTGCCGAAGTGTCGCGCCGCACCGGCGTACCCGCATCGACACTTCGTTACTACGAGGAGAAGGGCCTAATTGCTTCGACCGGCCGTCGCGGCCTGCGTCGCTTGTTCGATCCGGCTGTCCTGGAACGGCTCGCCTTGATTGGGCTTGGACGCGCCGGCGGATTCGCACTGGACGAGATTTCCGCGATGCTGACGCCCGACGGCCTGCCGAAAATGGATCGGGCGCGCCTGGATGCGAAGGCTAACGAACTGGACCACACCATCCAGCGCCTGACCGCGATCCGGGAGGCTTTGCGTCACGCCGCCCGATGCCCCGCCGCTCGGCCGATGGAGTGTCCGACGTTTCGCCGCGCCGTCAGGCTTGCCGGCGCCGGCCGCTTCGAGGTTGCTCCGCTCGGGCCTTTCAAAGCGGAGCCGGTTCCCGCCACAAAGCGCAAGCGCAAGACTGACGGCGTCGCCGGGAGCAGACCACACTAGCGGCGCACCGTCCGCTGCGACTGGGCAAGACCCACAAAATCGCGCGCCGCGGCGGCCAAGCCAGATCCCCGCCGCCAGACCATGCCAACCTGCACCACCGGCAAGGAACCGGAAATGTCGCGCGATTCGATGCGGTCGCCCTCCAGCGACCAGGGTCGATAGACGAGGTCAGGCAGCAGCGCCACGCCGGCCCCGGTGGCGACGAGGCTGCGAACGGCCTCCACGGAACGGGTGCGGAAGGCGACATGCGGCCTGGCGCCGATCGCCGTCAGCAGCTTGCCGGTGTTTTCCTCGATCTCGTCAACGGTCAGCATGATCAGCGGTTCGGAGGCGATATCGCCGATGCCGATAATGTCGGCGCCAGCCAGAGGATGGCCGAGCGGCAGCCACAGCCGGTAAGCCGAGACTTCGAGGATTTCCGATTGCAGTGCAGTGCGGTCGCGCAAATTGGAGGTGACCATGACGGCAATGTCCAGCTTGCCGCCGATCAGGAGATGTTCGAGGTAGTCGCCATTGTCCTCGATGGCCGAGACCTCGACGCCGGGATAGGCGCGGCGGTAGCGTGAGAGCAGATCCGACAGCACATAGCCGGCGACCAGCGAGGTGACGCCGAGTTGCAGCCGCCCGCCCGCCACGGCCTGCTCGCCGGAAAAAGAGCGGCGGGCGTCGGACACGTCGGCGAGAATCTTTGTCGCGTGACGCAGGAACTGGTGACCCTTGTGGGTGATGTTGAGGCCGCGCGGATGGCGCTCGAACAGTTCGACGCCAAGATCGCTTTCAAGTTCCTTGATCGCCTCGGTGACCGACGATTGCGAGATGGAGAGGTTTTGCGCCGCGCGCGATACCGTGCCTTGCTCGGCGACGGCGATGAAGAACTGCAACTGCCGGATGGTGAAGGCCATGGCCGGACTAAACACCGCCGCAACCGCGAAGAAAAGCCGATGGCGACGCTTATCCCATGGCTGGATGCGTGGCCCTGGCTCAGCCCGGCATCGGTCGGATGCGCCGCCAGCATGCCGGGCCGTAGCGCAAGGCAAGCATGAACGCCGTTTCCAGCGCCACGACAATAGCGATGATGCGAAAGCCGACGGCGAGCGGGCTCTGGCCGCTGCCATGCAGCGCATAGCCTGTAAGCAGAAAGCCGGCATTCCAGAGCGTGGCTCCGGCTACCGTCGCGACCACGAAAGGTAAGGCTGGCAGGCAGAGCGCGCCGGCCGCGATCGGCAAATAGTTGCGCACCGTCGGAATGAACTGCGCCAGCAGGGAAACCCTGACATGGTTGCGGCGATAGGCCTGGCCAAGCTTGCGGTAGGTCTCGGGGCGCAAGAAGACATATCTGCCGAACCGCTCGACCAGCCTGTCGGCGCGATCGATTCCGATCCGGCGGCCGACAGTGTACCAGACGAGACAGCCTGTCGTTGAGGCCAGCGAGGTCACGCCAAGCAGAATTGCCAGCGTCCCATCGTCAGGCGCCGCCGTCATGCCGAGGAACAGCAGCAGCACATGCGAGGGCGGGATCGGCAGAATCTTCTCGGTAAAGGCGAGGCAGAAGACGCCGAACAGGCCGAAGCCGAGAATGGCCGACAATGGTCCCGTCATGCGAAACGCCAGTCGTAGGTTCCTGACGTCTTGAGCCTGGCGATGCGATAGACCGTCGCCGGCGGGAAGTTGCGAAAGGTGTGGCCAACCCGCGTAACCCCGAGATCGAGCCTGTCGAGCAGCGACTGGTCGAATGGGCAGCGCCGTCCGAGCGTGAACTGGTAGAGCGCTCCGCCGGGGCGAAGGTTGGCGAAAACACCTTCGAGAATGGCAAATGTCCTGCGCGGCGAAATCAGCCGGAAAGGCAAGCCGCTGACGGCGGCGCCAATCGCAGGCCGGTGGAAGAGCGAGAGATGGCGCAGACCGACGGCGTCCATTTCGAAAATCCGGGCAGCAGGAAAACGACGCATGAGCAGTGCGGCGAAATCCGGATCGGATTCGATCAGCGTCAAATCTTCCTCCTTCACCCCGCGCGACAGCAGCGCCCTCGTGAACGGCCCGGTTCCTGGGCCGAGTTCCAGCACGGGTCCGGTCTCGGGTCCAATGTCACGGGTCATCAATGCCGCCAGGCTGGAACAGGACGGCGTGACGGAGCCGACCCTGAACGGCGCGACGGTCCACGCCATGAGAAAAGACAGAGCATCATTTGCGGGCATGGTAACCTCAATCCCGGACAACATCACGCCAACCAGTTTGGTGTGGCCACGTGGTTTCGTTTCAGCGTCATTGGTTTCGAGCGTCAGGCCCGACCTGTTGCATATTCGGGCCTGACGCCTTCACGTCGGCGCGAGCGATTCGTGCCGACCCGGCGTTGTTTGCCGCGACTGGGTTGCATAGACATTGCGCAATCTCGCTGAGGCCAAGAAAGTGCCTGTCGACCGCAGTCCTTCGGCTTTGCCATGTTTACGCAATGTTGGCGCGGTAGCGCCCGACGCGGTGTTCTGAGGGATTGTCGATGCGTATCTTGCTGGTCGAAGACGAACCCGAGATGGTCTCGGCCCTGCGTGCCGCGCTGAAGCGCCACGACATGGTGGTCGATCACGCCGGCACATTGCTGGAGGCGGAGGGGTTCGTTGCCGTCGACAGCTATGACGCCATCCTGCTCGACCGCCAGTTGCCGGATGGCGACGGGCTGTCGCTGGTGCCGAGACTGCGTTCGGCCAGGAACACCACTCCCGTGCTGGTGCTGACGGCGAGAGGCGACACGTCGGACAAGGTCGATGGGCTGGACATGGGCGCGGACGATTATCTGGCAAAGCCATTCGCGTTCGAGGAACTGCTTGCCCGGTTGCGCGCGCTGCTCAGGCGCCCGGCGCCGCTGCAGTCGCAGTTCATCCGGGCCGGCGATCTGGTGCTCGACGTCGGACATCGCGAAGCGTCGATCCGTGCCGAACCGCTCAGCCTGCCGCGCCGCGAACTCCTTGTGCTGGAGGCTCTGATGCGCCGCACCGGCCGCATGGTGCAGCGCGAGGCGCTGATGGAGGCGGTGTTCGGTCTCGACGACGAGATCCAGTCCAACGCGCTCGACACGCACGTCTCGCGCCTGCGCCGCAAGCTCGCCGATGCCGATGCCGGGGTGACGATCAACGGCATTCGCGGCGTCGGCTATCTCCTGCGCGAGACGACATGAGCGCCAAGCGATGAGCCTCAAGCGCCCGCATTCGCTGAAATGGAGCTTGGTGCTGCGCATCGCCTTGCTGCAATGCGCCATGCTGACCCTGATCATCGTCGGCATTCTCGGCGCCATGCTGGCCACCGGCCTTATCCCGCACGATTACGAGGACGGCACGATGGACGTGCTGGCGGATGCGGTGACACGCGATGCCGGCGGCAAGTTGGTTCTGCGCGAGACCTCGGACCTGACGAAGCTGCGGTCGGGTGTTCCCGACCTCTGGTTCATCATTCGAGACAAGCAGGGGCAAAAGCTGCAGGAGGGGACCGTGCCGCCCATCTTCCAGCCTTTCAGCGGACTGCTGGACACGATCAGCGACGCCCGTATCGGCCATGCAATCGGACAAGCCGCGCCGCCGGAGGGAAAGATCCGCTGGACCGACACGATGGCCGGCAACGTCCAGATTTTCAGCGGCACCAAGGGCGGGCTTTCGCTGCTGCGTCTGCTCGGCCAGGCGCCGCAATTCTTCCTGCAGGGCATATTGCCGCTCGCCGGGCTGATGGCGCTGGCCACGCTGTTCGCGACGCCATGGGTGGTGCGTGGCGCTCTGTCGGGCCTTGGCCATGCGGCGGCCGAGGCTGAGCGCATCGACATCGACCAGCGCGGCGTGCAGTTGCCGCTCAAGGACGTGCCGGCGGAAGTGACGCCGCTGGTCAAGGCCGTGAATGCCGCCCTTGCGCGCCTGGACAAGGGCTATGAGCGCCACAAGCGCTTCCTCACCGACGCCGCCCATGAACTCAGGACACCGGTCGCCATCCTCAATACGCGCCTCGCCTCGCTGCCGGCGACACCGGAGCGGGCACGGCTGCTGCAGGACGCGGCCAGGCTTTCGACGCTGACCGACCAGTTGCTCGACCTGCAGCGCCTCGACCGGCAGACGTCGCCGTTCGAAGCGGTCGATCTCGTGGCGACCGCGCGCGGCGTTATCGTCGACCTCGCGCCGATGGCGTTTTCTGCCGGTTACGAAATGTCGTTCGAGCCGGAACGGGACACGATTTTCGCCACCGGAGACCGCACCGCCATCGAGCGCGCGGTGACCAACATCGTCCAGAACGCCATCGAGCATGGCGGCCGCGCTGGCAAGATCACCGTCGGCGTCGCAACGCCCGCCATCATCGAGGTCCGGGACGAAGGCGACGGCGTCCCGCCGGGCGAGCGGGAGCGCATCTTCGAGCCCTTCTATCGGCTGCGCCCGCAGGATCATGGCGCCGGCCTCGGCCTCAATCTCGTGCAGGAAATCATGTATCTCCATGGCGGCCGCATCGATATCCTCGATGGCAAGCCCAGCGGCGCCTGCTTCAGGATGAGTTTTCGCGCTTTACCCGTTTAGCCTTGCCGCCAACCTCGCAAGGCCGCTGGTGCGTTTGACATTGCGATAAATCGTAACTAACTAAGTTACATGAAGCGCAATAGCCGACTGTCCTCCACTCTGCACATCCTCGTTCACATGGCCGAGAAGCCCGAGCAGGCTCTGACCTCCGAGCAGCTTGCCACCTTCATCCATACCAATCCGGTGGTGGTGCGCCGGACCATCGCAGGCTTGCGCGACGCCGGCATCGTCACCTCGTCACGCGGACATGGCGGCGGCTGGCTGCTCGGGCGCGCGCCCGAGAACATTTCACTGGCCGAGATCAGCCTTGCCCTGGGCGAGACGCTGCTGCCGTTCAGCACCGAGCCGGAAAGCCCGGGCTGTCTCGTCGAGCAAGCGGTGATCGCCGTGCTCGACGATTTTCGCATCGCGGCCGAGAAGCTGCTGGCGGAGAAGCTCAGCCGCATCACGCTGGCCGACCTGACAGCCGATTTTCACCGTCGTTTCGACCTCGTTGGAGTTTCCAGCCATGCAGTATGATCTTGCCGTTATCGGCGGCAGCTTCGCCGGCCTGTCCGCCGCCATGCAGGCGGCGCGGGCGCGGCGCACCGTGCTGGTGATCGACGCCGGCCAGCCGCGCAACCGCTTTGCCGCGCATTCGCACGGCTTTCTCGGCCAGGACGGGCGCACGCCTGGAGCGATCCTGGACGATGCAAGGCGGCAATTGCTTGCCTACCCGACGGCCAGGCTTGTGACCGCACGTGCGGACAAAGCCTTTGCCAACAGCAGCAGCGATTTCGAAATCACCACCGATGGCGGCGAGACATTCGGCGCCGCACGACTGGTGCTGGCAACCGGCGTGCGCGACATCCTGCCGGAGGTTCCCGGGCTTGCCGAGCAATGGGGCAGAACCGTGCTGCATTGCCCCTATTGCCACGGCTACGAGGTTTCCACCGGGCCGCTCGGCGTGCTCGCGACCGGCCCGATGTCCATGCATCAGGCGCAACTGATTTCCGATTGGGGCGACGTCACGCTGTTCGGCAACGGACTGATCAAGCCCGATGCCGACGAGATGCATGCGCTTGAGAGCAGGAATGTAAGGTTCGAGCCCGCGACGGTCAACGAACTGAGCGATGATGGCTCCGGCGGCTTGGTTGTCCATCTCGTCGATGGCCGGCAGGCTGGCGTCAAGGCGATATTCACCGCGCCATGCAACACGATGGCGAGCCCGCTGGCCGAACAACTCGGCTGCGGCCTCAAGGACGGCCTGCTCGGCCCGATGATATCAGTCGATGACCGGCAGCAAACGACGGTTCCCGGCGTCTATGCCGCCGGTGACGCGGCACGTGCGATGCACAACATCGCCTTCGCCGTGTCGGGCGGCACCTTCGCGGGCGTGTGCGCCCACCAGTCGCTGGTCTTCGGCTAAATTCCGCCGGCCACGCTGAGGCGCGCCCCGGCTTGCGCCAGTGCCGCGGCAATGTCGTGCGGCGGCGCGCGGTCGGTGGCGAGTTCGGAAAAGCCGTCGAAGCCGCAGACTTGGACCAGGCCCTGGCGGCCGAACTTCGTGTGGTCAGTGACGACCAGCGAGCGCTGGCCCCGCGACAGCACCATGCGGGCGAATTCCGCCTCGTCCAGATCAAAGTCCATGACACCGGTCAGCGCATCCACGGCGCCGGTGGAGATGATGGCGTGGCTGACCGAGAAGCGGCTGACGAACTCGATGGCCGACGTCCCGAACGCCGCGCCTGAATCGCTGCGCAGCTCGCCGCCGGCCATATAGACCTTGTTGCCGTTGATGGTGGCCAGGGTGCGGGCGATGTCGGACGAGTTGGTGACGACCGTCAGGCGCCGGTGGCCGAGCAGTTCGCGCGCCAGGAACGAGGTCGTGGTGCCGGTGTCGAGCATGATCGATTCGCCGTCGCGGATGGTGGCCGCGACCGCGCGGGCAATGCTTCGCTTGGCATCGGCATGCTCACGCATGCGCCGTTCGAACGGCGCTTCGCCGACCATCGACGGCAGGCCGATGGCGCCATGCATCTTCAGAACCGAGCCGTCGCCGGTCAGCGGCTTGACGTCCCGGCGCACGGTCTCGAGCGAAACGCCCAGCCGGTCGGCCAGGCTGGCGATTGTGACGGTTCCCTCTTCCTGGAGCAGCCGCAGGATCTCGCCATGCCGTTTCGAGTGGTTCATATGGGCGTCCCAAAATGACCGCTTCTAAGGCATTCTTAGCGCTTTTAAAGAAGCTGCCCATGCTTTCGGGCAAAACACCCAAAAAAAGTCACATCTTTTTATTGACAGAAGAGCAACCCCGGCGTGAAATCCATCTTCAACAGGGTTCGGAACTGCAGCGGGATGTAATTGGCAGAGCTGCAATTCACTGACCCCAGGCAGCCTGTAACGTGTCTGGCGCAAGGAATTTTCAGATCCGCGGGGGCGGATGCCGGGCTCATAAACCTGGCCAAGGGGCTCGTCGGTGCGGTGCGGGATACCGATCCTGGCATCCCGCACCGACGAGATTGTTTGCGTTTCACCCCGCCGTCGTTGCGCCGCCCATGGCGCCATATCGAAGCCCAGCAAACCAGGCCTGCGAACCAGGGATGAACCCGTGATTGCCGAAGACCGCATCCATGCCCTGCCGTGCTGGACGGGCGCCATCGAGATCGCGCCGCTGCCCGGCGGCCTAAGCAACGCCAATTATGTGGTCACCGATGCGGCCGGCAAACATGTGGTGCGTTTCGGCCAGGATTATCCGTTTCACCACGTCTTCCGCGAACGCGAGGTGATGACCGCGCGGGCGGCTCACGCGGCCGGCTTCGCACCGGCGGTCCGCTACGCCGAACCGGGGATCATGGTGACGGCGTTTCTTGGCGCCAGAACCTATCTGGCCGAGGACGTGCGCGCCAATCTCCGCCGCGTCGCTACGCTGATGCGCGGCTTTCACCGCGAGATGCCCAACCATATCTCCGGCGCCGGCTTCATGTTCTGGGTGTTCCACGTCATCCGCGACTATGCGCGCACGCTCGACGAGGGCAACAGCCGCAAGCGCGGTGACCTGCCGCGCTTTCTGGCGTTGGCCGACGAACTGGAGCGCGCCCAGAAATTGCTGCCGATCGTCTTTGGCCACAATGATCTTTTGCCGGCCAACATTCTGGACGACGGCGGCAGGCTTTGGCTGATCGATTTCGAATATGCCGGCTTCAATACGGCGATGTTCGACCTTGCCGGCGTCGCCTCGAACGCGGGCATGAGCGACGAGGAATCCTTCGCCTTCCTGACCGCCTATTTCATGAAGGAACCGGACGAGGCGATCCGCCGCTCGCACGCCGCCATGCAATGTGCCTCGCTGCTGCGCGAGGCGATGTGGAGCATGGTGTCGGAGCTCTATCTCGACGCCCCCGGGATCGATTACGTCGCCTACACCGAGGAAAACCTGGCGCGGCTCGACGCGGCGCTGGAAAACTACCGGATAAAATACGGGATCCTGAAATCATGACCTTGCCTAGCCAGGCCGAGATCGTCGTCATCGGCGGCGGCATCATCGGCTGTTCGACGGCCTATCATCTGGCGCGTGACCACAAGGCCGACGTGGTGCTGCTCGAACAGGGCAAGCTGACCTCGGGCTCGACCTGGCATGCAGCCGGCCTGGTCGGCCAATTGCGCTCGTCGGCCTCGATCACGCGAGTACTGAAATACTCGGTCGACCTCTACAAGGGGCTGGAAGCCGAAACCGGTCTTGCCACCGGCTGGAAGATGACGGGGTGCCTCAGGCTCGCCACCAATGCCGACCGCTGGACCGAATACAAACGGCTGGCGACCACGGCGAAAAGCTTCGGCATGGACATGCAGCTGCTGTCTCCGGCGGAGGTCAAGGCGATGTGGCCCTTGATGGAGACCGGCGATCTCGTCGGCGCCTCCTGGCTGCCGACCGACGGCCAGGCGAGCCCTTCCGACATCACGCAGTCGCTGGCCAAGGGCGCGCGCATGCACGGCGCCAATCTCTACGAGGACGTGCGCGTCACGGGTTTCGAGATGAAGGGCGACCGCATCACGGTGGTGAAGACCAATCAAGGCGACATCGCTTGCGACAAGGTGGTGAACTGCGCCGGGCAATGGGCGCGGCAGGTCGGCTCGATAGCCGGCATCAACGTGCCGCTGCAGCCGGTCAAGCACCAGTATATCATCACCGAGAAAATCGCGGGGCTGGCGACCGACGCGCCGACGCTGCGCGACCCCGATCGGCGAACCTATTTCAAGGAGGAGGTCGGCGGGCTGGTGATGGGCGGCTATGAGCCGAACCCGCAAGCCTGGACGACCAATCTTCCAGGGGGCGACGTGCCCAATGATTGGGAGTTCCGGCTGTTCGACGACGACTACGATCATTTCGAGCAGCACATGGCGCAGGCGATCGCCCGGGTGCCGGTGCTGGAGACCGTCGGTGTCAAGCAGATGATCAACGGATCGGAAAGTTTCACGCCGGACGGCAATTTCATCCTCGGTGTGGCGCCCGAATGCGCCAACATGTTCGTCGGCGCCGGCTTCAACGCCTTCGGCATCGCCTCGGGCGGCGGGGCCGGCTGGGTGCTGGCGCAATGGGTGGTCGACGGCGAGGCGCCGCTCGACCTTTGGGTGGTCGACATCAGGCGTTTTTCCAACCTGCACCGCGACCGGCAATGGGTGAGCGAACGTACGCTGGAAGCCTACGGCAAACATTACGCGATCGGCTTCCCGCATGAGGAATACACCAGCGGCCGGCCGCGCATCGTCTCCCCGCTCTACGACAGACTGAAAGACCATCGCGCCGTGTTCGGCTCCAAGCTCGGCTGGGAACGGCCGAACTGGTTCGCGCCGGAGGGCGTCGAGCCGAAGGACATCTATTCGATGGGCCGGCAAAACTGGTTCGCCGCCGTCGGCGACGAACATCGGCACGTGCGCGAGCATGTCGGTATCTTCGACCAGTCGTCCTTCGCCAAGTACGAGCTGAGCGGGCCCGACGCGGCGAGGGCCCTGGACTGGATCTGCGCCAACGATGTCGGCAAGCCGGCCGGCCGGCTGACCTATACGCAACTCCTCAACACGCGCGGCGGCATCGAGGCCGACCTAACCGTGTCGCG
The DNA here is from genome assembly GCF_020164695.1 of Mesorhizobium sp. ESP6-5. Lineage (NCBI taxonomy): Bacteria > Pseudomonadati > Pseudomonadota > Alphaproteobacteria > Hyphomicrobiales > Phyllobacteriaceae > Mesorhizobium > Mesorhizobium sp. ESP6-5. Next base: position 220,701 of record NZ_JAIUGR010000003.1, on the reverse strand, counting down.
GCTGGCCGAGGAAAAATTCTACATCGTCACTGGCACGGGTTTCCGCACCCATGATGCCTCGTGGATCAGCGACCATACCGACCACGGCCTCGATGCCCAGCTCGCCGATGTCACTGAGGATTTCGGCACGCTGTCGCTCATGGGACCGCGCGCCCGCGACGTGCTTTCAGCGGTGACCGATGCGGATGTGTCGAATGCCGGCTTCCCGTTCGGCCATGTGCGCGAGATCACGATAGCCGGTCACACAGTCCGGGCGCTGCGCGTCACCTATGTCGGCGAACTGGGCTGGGAACTGCATGTGCCGATCGCCGCTACCGGCGAAGTCTTCGACGCGCTGATGGCGGCCGGCGGGAAGCACGAGATCCGGCCGGTCGGCTACCGCGCGCTGGAATCGCTGCGGCTGGAAAAGGGCTATCGCGCCTGGGGCTCAGACATCACGCCCAACGACACACCGCTGGAAGCCGGGCTGGGCTGGGCGGTCAAGCTGCGCAAGAACACCGACTTCGTCGGACGGCGCGCACTCGAGAAGATTGGCGGCGCCTCGCTGAAGAAGCGCTTTGCCGGCTTCACGGTCGATGATCCGGAGATCGTGCTCGTCGGACGCGAGACCATCCTGCGCGATAGCCAGCCGGTCGGCTATCTCACCAGCGGCGGCTATGGCTACACGGTGGAAAAGAACATCGGCTACGGTTATGTGCGCAACGCTGACGGAGCAAGCGATGATTTTCTCGCCTCGGGCAGCTATGAACTTGTGGTGGCGATGGAGCGGACGCCGGCTCAAATCCATCTTGAGCCGCTATACGACCCGGCAATGGAGCGCGTGAAGGCTTAACTCACGCGCAAGGCGAGGCCACGGCTGGGGACGGTATCGGCCTCGCCTGGCATTGAGACATATGGTCGTGTTTCCTCGACCCGCGTGACCAGGCCTTGTGCCTCAAGTTCGGCGATGCGCGCGGCAAAACCGTGATCCCACAACGTGTTCTTGATCGTCAGCACGATCACCCCACCCGGCCGGCAGATGCGGATCAGTTCGTCCAGTCCCTCGGCGCCGACATGGCCGGAGGTAAAGACGCCGGCCGAGATGATGCCGGCATAGGTGCTGTCGGCAAATGGCAAGGCGCCGCCGAGCGCCAGGCAATGCAGCGCCGAATAGACGCCCTTGCGCGCGGCCTGATCCAGCATGCCTTGCGAGATATCCAGCGCCTCGACCTGGGGATAGCCGGCAATATCAAGCCACTCGCCGATCAGCCCGGTACCGGCCCCGGCGTCGAGCAGCGGGGCTGACCCGCGCGGCAGATGGCGGGCGAGCAAAGCAAGGCAGATGGTCGGGTGGCGGTAGCCGGCTGCCGACATGTCGGCGTCGTAGGTTTGCGACCAGCGGTCGTACAGTGCGGCCACCTCTTCCGGGCGCTTGGCCGCGTAGACCTCGCCGAGCGCGCCTTGATGTTTGCTGTCCGCCACTGTCCACCATCCCTCGTCTCGCCGCGATGATAGCCAAACGGCGAAAATTGTGGAACCGTGCAGCCGAGAAATAACGCGTGGGGACGCAGGCATGGGGACAGACGAGGCGCGGGCAAAACTTGCCGTCATTCCGGTACTGGCCGGCTATACTGGGCCGCTGGAACGGCTCGGCGGCTTGACCAACCTCGTCTTCAAGGCCGGCGATTACTGCCTGCGTATTCCAGGCAAAGGCACCGAGGAATACATCAACCGCGCCAACGAGGCGATTGCCGCGCGTGAGGCGGCAATCGCGGGGGTCAGCCCCGAAGTGCTGCATACCGATGCTGCCGGCGGCCTCATGGTGACGCGCTACATTGCCGGTGCGGAGACGATGTCGCCGGAGAAGTTCAAGGAGCGGCAGGGCAGCCCGGCCCGAGCGGCAGAGGCCTTCCGCAAGCTGCACGCGTCCGGCGCGGTGTTCCCCTTCCGCTTCGAACTGTTTTCGATGATCGACGACTATCTCAAGGTGCTGTCGACCAGGGATGTCGCCCTGCCCGCCGGCTATCATGACGTGGTGCGCGAGGCCGAGAGCGTACGTTCGGCCTTGGCCGTCCGCCCCTTGCCCCTCGTCGCCTGCCATTGCGATCCGCTGTGCGAGAACTTCCTCGATACGGGCGAGCGGATGTGGATCGTCGACTGGGAATATTCGGGGATGAACGACCCGCTCTGGGACCTCGGCGACCTCAGCGTGGAAGGCAAGTTCGACGCCGCCCAGGACGAGGAGCTGATGCGCGCCTATTTCGGCGGCGAGGCGAGGCCGGCGGAGCGCGGCCGCATCGTCATCTACAAGGCGATGTGCGATCTGCTCTGGACGCTGTGGGGGCTGATCCAGCTTGCCAACGAAAATCCCGTCGACGATTTCCGCGCCTATGCCGACGGCCGCTTCGCCCGCTGCAAGGCGCTGATGGAGACAGAGGAGTTTTCGCGGCACCTGGCGGCGGTACGCAAGGGCTAGGCACCAGAAATCCAGCCTTAGTTCACGCCTTTCGGCACGTTCTCCGGCGGCACCGTGGTGTCTACCACCTTCTGGCGGTGGAAGATGAACATGCCGGCCACGACGATGATGCTCGAGCCGATCAGGATGCGCGGACCGGGAACGTCGCCGAAGAACACCAGCCCGAACACCACCGCCCACAAGAGCAGCGTGTAGTGCAGCGGCGCCAGCGTCGAGGCCGGCGCCAGTTTCAGCGCCCTGGTGATCATCAGATGCGCCCCGCAGGAAACGATGCCGAGCAGCAGCATGGCGCCGAAATCAAGCGCAGACGGCGTCTTCCAGGCCCCGATGGTGAGGGCGCCGCCAACCGCCAGCGTGCCGATCGTCTGCCATGTCACCAGATTGGTGTCGCTGGTGCCGCGCAGGCGTCGGTTGAGGATGATGGCGAAGGCGAAGGCAAGGCTGCCGACAAGTGCGAAACTCGATGACAGCGAAAACGCGGCAGAGGACGGTTTCAGCATGATGACCACACCGCAGAAGCCGAGCAGGATCGCCACCCAGCGGCGCCAGCCGACCTTTTCGCCAAGCAGGAAATGTGACAGCGCCGCCACATAGATCGGCCCGGCCATGTAGAAGCTCATCACATCGGCAAGCGGCAGGTAGACGACGGCGGCGTAGAACAAGGCGGTGTCCAGTGTCGTCGCCACCACGCGCAGGATCTGCAACCCTGGCCGCTCCAGCTGGAACAGTCTGCCGGCGCCCTGGTTGGCGATCATCGGACCCAGCACGAAGAAAGCGCCGATCGAGCGGATGAGCACCACCTGGCCGACGGAGAAACTGGCGACCAGCCACTTGCCCATCGCATCATTGAGCGCAAACAGGAAGTCGCCGGCCAGCATCAGCAGGATGCCGGCCAGGAGGACATTCTTGATCGTGGAATTCCGCGCCACGGGTTGCGTCATGCCTGCCCCGATTCCTCCCTCGCCCGAGCCGCGTCGTAGACGGAAGCGCCGGCTTTGACGAGGAGAAATCGGGAAATAGGTAAGACCAGCGTCGGGAATCGGCTGTATCTAGGTGGATATATGTCTGCGGTTCACCTGCGACGGCCTGCCGGAGATCGAAAGCCTGGTATCCTGCCTCGTCCGCTCCGCCACCACCTTGCCCCTGGCAATGACGCAGATGCGCTCGGCGCGCAGGCGCAGAGCCTCGATCGGATTGCCGGCATCGAGGATCACCAGGCTGGCGCGCTTGCCGACGCCGAGGCCGAGATGGTCGAGGCCCATGATCGCGGCATTGACGTTGGTGACCATATCGAAGCAGCGCGCCATTTCGGCGGGGCTCGACATCTGGGCGACATGCAGGCCCATGAAGGCGACGTCGAGCATGTCGGCGGTGCCCAGCGAATACCAGGGATCGAGCACGCAATCCTGACCCCAGCCGACACGGATGCCCAGCGCCAGCATCTCCTTGACCCGCGTCATGCCACGCCGCTTCGGGAATGTGTCGTGGCGGCCCTGCAGCATGATGTTGATCAGCGGATTGGGGATCGCGGAAACGCCGGCTTCGGCGATCAGCGGCAGAAGCTTCGAGACGTAGTAATTGTCCATCGAATGCATCGAGGTGAGGTGCGAACCGGCCACCCTGCCCTGCAGGCCGAGGCGCTGCGCTTCATAGGCGAGCTGTTCGATGTGGCGCGACAGCGGGTCGTCGGTCTCGTCGCAATGCAGGTCGACCATGAGCCCGCGTTTTGCCGCGATCTCGCACAGTTCGGTAACCGAGCGTGTGCCGTCGGCCATGGTGCGCTCGAAATGCGGAATGCCGCCGACGATGTCGACGCCAATGTCCAGCGCGCGAATGGTGTTTTTTCGCGCGGTCGGCGAGCGATAGAAGCCGTCCTGAGGGAAGGCAACCAATTGCAGATCGATATAGGGGGCGACGATTTTCTTGACCTCCAGCAGCGCCTCGACGGCCAGCAGCCGGTCGTCGCAGACGTCGACATGGGTGCGGATGGCGAGCAGCCCCATCGACACCGCCCAGTCGCAATAGGCGAGCGCCCGGTCACGCACGGCCTCGTGCGTCAGGAGCGGCTTCAGTTCGCCCCATAGCGCTATGCCTTCGAGCAGCGTGCCCGACGCGTTGATGCGCGGAAGGCCGTAGGAGAGCGTCGCGTCCATGTGGAAATGCGGATCGACGAAGGGCGGTGACACCAGATTGCCATGGGCGTCGACCTCGGTCCGCGCGGAACCGTCGAGCTTCGGCTCGATCGCGGCGATCGTCTCGCCGCTGATGCCGATGTCGGCGATGCCGCCATCCGGAAGCGTGCCGCCGCGCACAATAAGATCGAAATCCATCTGTCATCATCCTGCTTGAAGAATCACTGCCGCATCGTGTCTCAAAAGACACCCCGCCGCAGCGGTTTCTTTCCATGGCGGCGAAAGGTTCCCTCCGGCGGCATCTCCCTCTATAAGCCGCCTTCGTCATCCCGGCATCAAGGATCAGCCGTTGTTTCGCTTCTTCCGCTCGACGGAGAACCAGCGCCTCGTCGCAAGGCTGCTCCGGGAATCGTTCCGGCAACACAGGGCCGGCTACGCCGCCGCCATCCTGTCGATGCTCGTGGTGGCCGGCATGACGGCCGCCAGTGCCTGGATCCTGCGTGAAATCACCAATGAATTCGTCATCGATAAACGGGTCGACCGCGTCAATATGATCGCCGTGGCGGTCGCCGGGATCTTCATCGTCAAGGGCATCGCCAATTTCGTCCAGGCCTACTTCATGAGCCGCGTCGGCAACGCCATCATCGCCGAACGGCAGCGCAAGATCTATGACCGCATCCTGGCGCAAGGCATCGAATTCTACCATTCGACCTCGTCGTCCGACCTGATCACCCGCATGACCAACAATGCCCAGGCGGCGCGCAACGTGCTCGACCTCATCGTCACTTCCTACGTGCGCGATCTGGTGACGCTGGCTGCCCTGATTGGGGTCATGGTCTGGCAGCAGCCGGCGCTGTCGCTGATCTGCTTCGTCGTCGGTCCGTTGGCCATCTATGGCGTCAACCGCATCCTGAAGCGCGTGCGCAAGTTCGCCGCCATGGAGTTCCGGTCGGTCGGCCAGATCGTGCAGGTGATGCAGGAAACCGCGATCGGCGTGCGCGTGGTCAAATCCTTCAACCTCGAAGGCCTGATGCGCAAACGCATGTACAGGGCGGTGGCGGACGTCGAGGATCGGGCCAACAACATCGCCGCGCTGGAAGCGGTGACCAATCCGGTGATGGAAACGCTGGCCGGCCTGGCGATCGCCGGCGCGGTCATGGTCAGCGGCTTGCTGGTCCTGCAGGGCGGCCAGATGCCTGGCAACATCATGGCCTTCATCGCCGCGCTGCTGCTTGCCTATGAGCCGGCAAAGCGCCTCGCGCGGGTGCGCATATCGCTGGAAAGCGGCATTGTCGGCGTGCGCATGATGTTCGAGCTCGCCGACCAGCCGCTGACATTAGCCGAGAAGCCGGATGCGAAGCCGCTTCGGGCCGGACCGGGCGAGATCCGGTTCGATGCCGTCAGCTTCGCCTACCAGAATGGTCCGCCGGTGCTGGACCGGTTCGACCTGACCCTGGCGCCCGGCAAGATGACGGCGCTGGTCGGCCCCTCCGGCGGCGGCAAGTCGACGATCCTGAACCTCATCATGCGCATGTATGACCCGAAGAGCGGCAGGGTGCTGCTTGACGGCCAGGATATTTCCCATGCCACGCTCGCCTCGCTCAGGGAAAAGATCGCCTATGTCAGCCAGGATACGTTCCTGTTTGCCGGCACGATCATGCACAACATCCGGCTTGGGCGCGAGGATGCGACCGACGACGAGGTGATCGCCGCGGCCAGGGCCGCCAACGCGCATGACTTCATCGTCGCGCAGGCGAAAGGCTACGAGACGGATGTCGGTGAGAATGGCGGCCTCTTGTCGGGCGGCCAGCGCCAGCGCATCTCGATCGCGCGCGCCATGCTGCGCAATGCCGAAATCCTGCTGCTGGACGAGGCAACCAGTGCGCTCGACGCCGAGTCGGAAGCGCTGTTCCGCGACGCGCTGCAACAGCTGACGGAAGGGCGCACCACAATCGTCATCGCACACCGCCTCTCGACCGTGCACCAGGCCGACACGATCGTGGTGCTGGAGGCCGGCAAGGTGGTGGAAAGCGGGCCGCACAAGATGCTGCTCGGGCAAGGCGGGCTTTACCAGAAGCTGTATGAATATCAGCTGATGCCTTAATGTGGAGCGGCGCAAGTCGAGGACAGGTAGTCCTGCGGAGTTTGTGCCGCAGCGCCTGCCTGACGAGATTCGAACTTTACTCCGGCACGTGCCTCACCGCCCCCTTGTCGGCGCTGGTGGCGAAGGCGGCGTAGGCGCGCAGCGCCGTCGTCACCTTGCGCTTGCGCTTTTCCCGCGGCTTCCAGGCGTCCGCGCCCCTGGCCTCCATCGCCGCCCGGCGCGCATCGAGTTCCGCGTCATCGACGGCAAGGCGAATGGTGCGGTTCGGGATATCGATCTCGATCGTATCGCCCTCCTGCACCAGTCCGATCAGCCCGCCTTCCGCCGCTTCCGGCGAAGCATGGCCGATGGACAGGCCCGAGGTGCCGCCGGAGAAGCGCCCGTCGGTGACCAGCGCGCAGGCCTTGCCGAGGCCTTTCGACTTCAGATAACTGGTGGGATAGAGCATCTCCTGCATCCCGGGGCCGCCGCGCGGACCCTCATAGCGGATGACGACGACGTCACCAGCCTTGATCTCATTGGCAAGGATCGCCTTGACCGAAGCGTCCTGGCTTTCGAAGACGCGAGCCGGTCCGGTGAATTTCAGGATCGACTCGTCGACGCCGGCTGTCTTCACGATACAGCCATCGAGCGCCAGATTGCCTTTCAGGACGGCAAGCCCGCCGTCTTTCGAGAATGGCGTCTCGGCCGAGCGGATAACGCCCGTCTCACGGTTCGTGTCGAGCTCGTCCCAGCGGCGGTCCTGGCTGAAGGCGACCTGCGTCGGCACGCCGCCGGGCGCGGCGAGGAAGAAGTCGCGCACATTCTGGCTCGAGGTGCGCGAAATATCCCAATGGTCGAGCGCTTCGCCGAGACTCGCCGTATGCACGGTCGGCAGGTCGCGGTTGAGCAACCCGGCATTGTCGAGCTGGCCAAGGATGGCCATGATGCCGCCGGCGCGGTGGACGTCTTCCATGTGGACGTCGGACTTGGCCGGCGCCACCTTGCACAGGACCGGCACCCGCCGTGACAGCCGGTCGATGTCTTCCATGGTGAAATCGACATCGCCCTCATGCGCGGCGGCCAGAATGTGCAGCACGGTGTTGGTGGAGCCGCCCATGGCGATATCGAGCGTCATGGCATTCTCGAAGGCGCCCTTCGAGGCAATGCTGCGCGGCAATGCACTCTCGTCATCCTGCTCGTAGTAGCGCTGGGCGAGATCGACGATGAGATGGCCGGCCTCGACGAACAGGCGCTTGCGGTCTGCATGCGTAGCCAGCGTCGAGCCGTTGCCGGGCAGCGACAGGCCCAGCGCCTCGGTCAGGCAGTTCATGGAATTGGCGGTGAACATGCCCGAACAGGAACCGCAGGTCGGGCAGGCCGAGCGCTCGATGACCTTGACGTCCTCGTCGGAGATCTTGTCGTCGGCGGCCGCAACCATGGCATCGACGAGGTCGAGCGCCTGCGTCTTGCCGGCCAGCACAACCTTGCCGGCTTCCATCGGGCCGCCGGAGACGAAGACGGTCGGGATGTTGAGGCGCAATGAGGCCATCAGCATGCCGGGCGTGATCTTGTCGCAATTGGAAATGCAGACCATGGCGTCGGCACAGTGCGCATTGACCATGTATTCGACGGAATCGGCGATCAGCTCGCGCGACGGCAGCGAATAGAGCATGCCGTCATGGCCCATGGCGATGCCGTCGTCGACGGCGATGGTGTTGAATTCCTTGGCGACACCGCCGGCCTTCTCGATCTCGCGCGCGACGAGCTGGCCTAGGTCCTTCAGATGGACATGGCCCGGCACAAACTGGGTGAAGGAGTTGACCACCGCAATGATCGGCTTGCCGAAATCGCTGTCCTTCATGCCAGTGGCGCGCCACAGGCCGCGGGCGCCGGCCATGTTGCGGCCATGGGTGGTGGTGCGGGAGCGATAGGCGGGCATGAATTTTCCTTGGCTGTCTGGCTGCGCTCGATGCGGAGCGTGGCGGCGCTGAATTTGATCGCAGGGTTTATAGACCGCCAAGTATGGTCTGGCCACATTTTTGCAATGCGCCAGGTTCTCCTGAAAAAACGAGCGTCTCAGAAAAATTCGATGTCTATGTCGGGTCGGGCGTATTAGGGCCGTCCTTGGGCAGACGGCAAGAAATGGCACCATTCTCGGAGTCAGCCGTTTCATTGTAACAGCAGGAAGCAACCTAGGAGCACGACATGCAAAAGATCACCACCTGCCTGTGGTTCGACGGCCGGGCAGAAGAGGCGATGAATTTCTACGTCTCCATCTTCAAGAATTCGAAGGTTACGAGCGTTCTGCGTTGGCCCGAGGGTCACGCCGATGCGGGCAAAGTGCTGATGACCACGTTCGAGCTCGACGGCGTGCCGTTCCAGGCGCTCAATGGCGGACCGCAATTCAAGTTTAACGAGGCGATGTCACAGTCGATCGACTGCAAGACGCAGGAAGAGGTCGATTACTTCTGGGAGAAGCTTATCGAAGGTGGCGGCGAACCTTCGCAATGCAGCTGGCTGAAGGACAAATTCGGTGTGTCTTGGCAGGTCGTGCCGGAGCAGCTGCCGCGCCTGCTTCTGGATCCGGACAGGGCCAAGGCCGGCCGGGTGATGTCGGCAATGATGCAGATGAGCAAGATCGATATCGCTGAGATCGAAGCGGCGGCCAAGGGGTGATCATAAGAGTAGAGTAGTGAGTAGTTGCTAGTGAGTAGTGCGATGGGAGAACGAGGCGCACCTACTCACTACTCACTACTCACTAGAATCACGCCGCCTTGTCTCGCACCTGATAATCCTTGATCGTGGCGAAGCGGATCGCCTTCCAGCGTTCGGCTTCGTAGTTCAGCGAGAAGGCATGCTGGGCGAGGAAGACCGGGTCGTTGTCGAGGTCGCGGGCGATGTCGCCGCGATGCGCCTCGATGAAGCGAAGCACCTCGCCCTTGTCGTCGGCCGATATCCAGCGGCAGATGGAAAAGCGCGACATCTCGAATTCGACCGGCAGCGTATATTCGAAGTTCAGCCGCTCTTTGAGCACATCGAGCTGGAGGGCGCCGACGACACCGACGATGGCCGGCGAGCCGTCTTCCGGCGAGAACAGCTGGACGACGCCCTCCTCTGCCATCTGGTGCAGCGCTTCCTTGAGCTTTTTCGCCTTCATCGCGTCGCCGAGACGGACGCGACGCAGGATTTCCGGGGCGAAGTTGGGCACGCCGCGAAACAGGATTTCCTCGCCTTCGGTCAACGTGTCGCCGATGCGCAGCGTGCCGTGGTTCGGAATGCCGACGACATCGCCGGCAAACGCCTCGTCGGCGGTGACGCGGGTGCGGGCAAAGAAGAATTGCGGCGCCGAGAGTGACATCGGCTTGCCGGTGCGCACCAGCTTGGCCTTCATGCCGCGCTCGAGCTTGCCCGAGCAGACGCGCACGAAGGCGATGCGGTCGCGGTGATTGGGATCCATGTTGGCCTGGATCTTGAAGACGAAGGAAGTCATTTTCTCCTCCGTCGCCTCGATAGTGCGGGTATCGGCCTCCTGCGCGCGGGGCGGCGGGCCAAAGGCGCCAAGCGCCTCGATCAGATCGCGCACGCCATAATTGCGCAGCGCCGAGCCGAAATAGACCGGCGTCAGATGGCCCTCGCGAAAGGCCTCGATGTCGAGCGGACGGCAGGCTTCTCGCGCGAGCTCGAGTTCCTCGATGAAGGCCTCGCGCTCGTTTTCCGGCAGAAGGCCGGCAACGCGGTTGGAATCGGGACCGTTGACGGGGGTGCGTTCCTTCTCGTCATCGCCCTTGCGCACGGCGTTCAGCGCCAGGTGATAGGTACCGGAGAAGGTCTTGCCACGGCCGATCGGCCAGGTGATGGGCGCGGTGTCCAGCGCCAGCTTCTGCTCGATTTCGTCCAAAATCTCGAACGGATCGCGACTTTCACGGTCCATCTTGTTGACGAAGGTGATGATGGGGATGTCGCGCAGCCGGCAGACCTCGAACAATTTCAGCGTGCGCGGCTCGATGCCCTTGGCGGCGTCGATGACCATGACGGCCGAGTCGACCGCCGACAGCGTGCGATAGGTATCGTCGGCGAAATCCTCGTGGCCCGGCGTGTCGAGCAGGTTGAAGACGTTGTCCTCATATTCGAAGGTCATCACCGAGGTGACGACCGAAATGCCGCGCTCGCGCTCGATCTTCATCCAGTCGGACCGGGTCTGGATACGGTCCTTCTTGGCCTTCACCTCGCCGGCAAGCTGGATGGCGCCGCCGAACAAAAGCAGCTTTTCGGTCAGCGTCGTCTTGCCGGCGTCGGGGTGGGCGATGATCGCGAAAGTGCGGCGGCGCGCCACTTCCTCTGGGATAGTTTCGGGCATTCTCTTGGGATTTCCGTGTGACAGGCCGGGCTTCTAGCAGCGCAGCGCCGGGCTGTCGACCGGTCCGGCGGCGTGAACACCGCCGGTTGCGGGGCTTGCTTCAGGCTGGCTCGTTCAAGCGGCCTGCCTGAACGACCCCCGGAAGCCATCCGGCATGGCACTGCCGCGCCGCGAGATGAAAGGCAAGGGCCGTGCCCCAATCCTGGGCGACCAGCACCATGTCCTGGATGCCGAGCGCGTCGAGGAAGGCATCGAGATAGCGCACATGGTCGAAGAAGCGATGATGTCAAGATGCATAATTTTGCGCTGCCAATGTTGGCAACGGGCCGCCGGAATGGCACTGGGATGAACCGTCCCCCAATCACGAGGCAAAGGAGCGACCATGACCGAGGCGAAACAAGTGATCGTCATCGGCGCCGGCATCATCGGCGCTTCCATCGCCTGGCATCTGACCATTGCGGGCGCGCAGGTGACAGTCATTGCCGAAAGCGAACGCGGCGGCGTGGCGACCCCTAACTCGTTTGCCTGGATCAACGCAAGCTGGGGTAACCCGGAGCCGTATTTCCGGCTGCGCACCCGCGCCATGGCTGAGTGGGCTCGCCTAGCGCGGGACCTGCCCGGCCTGCCGCTCAATTGGTGCGGCGGCCTGTGCTGGGATCTGCCGGCGGCCGACATGGAGACCTATGCAGCGGAGCATTCTGAGTGGGGCTACGGAATCGAGCGCGTCGACCGCGGCGAGGTGGCGCTCATCGAACCCAATCTCACCGAGCTTCCCGATTTCGCCCTGCATGTCGCAGAAGAGGGTGTCGCCGAGCCTGTCGCGGCCACCAAGGCACTGCTGGCCGATGCCGAACGGCGCGGCGCGCGAATCCTCTTCAGCACGGTGACGGCGCTTGTCCAAAGCGTCGGCAAGGTCACCGGCGTGGACACATCGCATGGACTGTTTGCCGCCGACGAGGTGGTGATCGCGGCCGGCGTGGGTTCGCCAGACATTGCCGCGACCGCTGGCATCAACCTGCCGATCGAGACACCGCCCGGGTTGATCGTCCACTCGCGGCCTTACAAGAAACTGCTCAACGGGCTGGTGCTGGCCGAGCGCCTGCACATGCGTCAGACCGCCGAGGGTCGAATCATCGCCGGCTCGGATTTCGGCGGCGCCGATCCCGGCATGGACGCCGAAGCCACGGCGCGTGAATTGTTCGCGGCCATGAAGGCCATGCTGCGCGACAGCGACGGGCTGGAGCTGGATTTCCACACCGTTGGCTATCGGCCGACACCGATCGACGGCTTTCCGATCATCGGCCGCGCCAAAGGCAAGGAGGGTGTCTATATCGCGGTCATGCATTCCGGCATCACTCTGGCGCCAGCCATCGGCCTGTTCGCCACGCGCGAAATTCTTGATGGCAAGCGCGACACGCTGCTGGCGCCCTACGGATTGGATCGCTTCGCTCAATAGCCGGGCGGACGGCGAAAGCCGCTGGTCAAGGGCATCATCGCCCTGGCGATGCCGAGCAGCCGCGCCTCCGACCAGCGTTTGCCGACCAATTGCAGCCGATCATCACGCTGCACGCCATGATTGAGGTCGTCACTCTACGGCGCCCCCTTTGTCCTGCCGGACATCTCCCCACCGGTGGGGAGATTGGCAGTTTTCGGCGCTTCGCTCTGTCCTGCAACGCTGGGGATTGGCGAAAGCCATTGAGGCATCCGATCTCCCCCCTTGTGGGGGAGATGTCCGGCAGGACAGAGGGGGGCGCTGTCCCGCGACGTTACTCAATGCGGCGAAAGCCTATCCAACCAGCGCCAGTTTTGCCGCGACCGGAGCGAATGGATGTATGTCGATGCCATCCCTGGTCATGGTGACGAAGCTCGATGGCGGAATCGCCTGCCAGTCGCCGCCCTCGCGATCGAAGGGTTCGGAGACGATGCAGCGGCCGGCCCCTTTGCGGAAAATGGACGTGTAAAGCGTCGGAGCCTGGCCATCGGTGGCATAGCGCACCGCATACAATGCCTGTCCGTCGCAGAAGGCGGCGGTCAGTTTCAGCGCCGGCTCGAGACCGGCACAACGCGAGGCTTCCAGCACCCGGCTGGTGGCGCGCGAGACGGCGCCTTGCGGGTCGGCCGAAAGACCCTCGTCGATCATGAGCAGAAAAAAGAGTTCGGAATCGGTGGTGCCTTCGCGCTGGTCGAAAACGGCGTCGGACAGCGAGTTCTCCAGCGCGCGGCGGATTTTTTCGAAACCGCCGATCTGGCCGTTGTGCATGAACGACCAGCGTTCTGAGATGAACGGATGGCAGTTCATGCGGCTGGTGGCGCTGCCGGTCGAGGCCCTGACATGGGCGAGGAACAGGCTGGACTTGATCTGCCGGCACAGGCTTTTCAGATTGGGATCGGACCAGGCCGGCAGGATATCGCGGTAGAGGCCGGGTTCTGGCCTCTCGCCATACCAGGCAAGGCCGAAGCCGTCGCCATTGGTGGGCGACTTCGCTTCCTGGGCGCAATGGCTCTGGGCGATCAGCGAGTGACAGGGCGCCGTGAGGATGTCTTCGAGAAAGACCGCTTCACCGAGATAGGCCGCCCACCGGCACATCGCTTCTGTCTTCCTCTAGGCGCGATCGGGAAGAGCAGCGGGCTCGTTGATCGCGTGCGTGCCTCTGTTGTGCGTCCGCTCGTAGAGCTCGCGAATGATTCGGCTGGCGGTAGTCTCGAAGAGAAATGGCAAGAAAGCGTGAACAAAAGCTGCTCCCGCCGCCATCAGCAGGCGCGAGGAAAACCAGGCGGCGAAGGCCATATGGCTGAAATAGGTTTCGCCGACCTTGGCCGGATGAGAGGTGAAAATCCTTGCGACCGACATGCTGTTTCCCCTTCAGCGCTTTTCGTTTCGATATGAGTATCCTGACACGCCTCACCGGTTCATTGGTCCCAAAATATCCTTGTATTTTGCTATTCCATGGGACAAACATCCCATATGAGCTTTGGCGTTGACGAAATTGATCGAAAACTGCTCGCCGAATTGCAACGTGACGGCACGCTGTCCGTCGACCAGCTGTCGGAGCGCGTAGCCTTGTCGCGCAATGCCTGCTGGCGTCGCGTCAAGCGGCTGGAGGAAGATGGCGTCATCACCGGCCGCGTGGCGCTGGTCGATGCCGAGAAGCTCGGGCTGGGCCTTTCGGTGTTCATCCTGATCCGCACATCCAATCACGACCCCGACTGGCTGCAGAAATTCCGGGCGGCGGTGACCGGTCTTTCCGAGATCATCGGGGTCTACCGGATGTCCGGTGATCTCGACTATGTGCTGCGCGCCCGCGTCGCCGACGTGAAAGCCTATGACCGGCTCTACCAGCGGCTCATCGCCAAGGTGGCTTTATCCGATGTCTCCGCCTCCTTCGTCATGGAGGAGATCAAGGAGACGACGGTGGTTCCTATGGAACTCCGCTAGGCCACAGTGATGCCTGAAAGAAAGCCGTTGATAGCGCCGCGGTCGAGTTGACCGAATCGACATTCGCGCCGATAGGATCGATTTTATGCGCGCAGCCCTTCAAACACCTTCCGTCATCGGTCCCACCGTCGGCTTCGTCAGGTTGCCGCATGGCGAGGGACTTCCGCTTCCCGCCTATGAAAGCGCCGGCGCCGCCGGCATGGATTTGCGCGCGGCGGTGCCTGAAGACCGGCCGCTTCTGATCCTGCCGGGCAAGCGCGCCTTGGTAGCGACGGGGCTGATCCTGGAAATTCCCGAAGGCATGGAAGGCCAGGTGCGGCCCCGCTCGGGCCTTGCCTTCAAACACGGCCTTACCGTCCTCAATTCACCGGGCACGGTCGACAGCGATTATCGCGGCGAGGTGAAGGTGCTGCTGGTCAATCTCGGCGACGAGGATTTCGCGGTGACGCGCGGGATGCGCATTGCCCAGATCGTTTTCGCCGCGGTGACGCAGGTGGCGGTTGAAGAGCGTTCGCTGGCCGGCGGCACGGCGCGTGGCTCGGGCGGATTCGGATCGACCGGGACCGCCTGATGCCTGGCTGTGTTTCGGCACAGTGAACCGTTTTGCCGGGCAGACTGATCCAACATGATTGAAACACGCCCCCTGCCAAAGCTCGTCATCTTCGACTGCGACGGGATCCTGGTCGATACCGAGAACCTCGCCAACCGGCGCCTGGCCGAATGGCTGAGCGACGCCGGTTTTCCAACGACCTTCGAATATTGCCGCAAGAACTTCTCCGGCCGCAGCATGGTCTCGGTGCAGAAGGAGATCGAAGAGACGACCAGCGTCAGGCTCGGCGCCGATTTCGTCGAGCGCTGGAATGCCGGCCTGCCGGATCTGTTCGCTCACGGTGTCGAGGCGATCCCTCATGTCCGGGAGTTCATCGAGGCGGTCCGCGCGGCCGGCATCGCTTATTGCGTCGCCACCTCGGCCAGGATCTCCAAGATGCACATAACGCTTGGCCAGACCGGTCTGTTGCCGCTGTTCGAACATGCCATGTTCAGCGCCACCATGGTGTCGCGCGGCAAGCCGTTCCCCGACCTGTTCCTGCATGCGGCCAAAACGATGGGCTTCCCGCCCGCCGACTGCATCGTCATCGAGGACAGCGTCGCCGGCACGCAGGCCGGCATCGCCGCCGGCATGCGCGTGTTCTCCTATCATGGCGACCCCTATTCGGACCGCGATGGCTTGATCCAGGCCGGCGGCATCCTGTTCGACGACATGCGCGAGCTCGCCGGGCTGGTGCCGATCCACTGATCCGCTGCACTGGACGCCACGAAGCGCTGTGCTACCTTCCGCGCGCCCGACAATGGGGCGCCGCCATGCCAACGTACCTGCTTCGCTTCATCCTCACCTGGGGTGCTGCTGCGGCTTTGGGGATGGCGGCCTCTGCACAAGCCGTCAGCTTCCCTGACCTCGGCAGCGCGCTGCCCGTCACAAGGATGCCACCTCCGTGCCTGTCGAGATGCGCCACATCGACGCTTTCGAGAAATTGGCAGCAGAGAACGAGAAACGCTTCTGAACCAACCGCATTCGTTTGCCCGGCAGCAAACAGCGCGGTAGCATCCGCCCCAACACTCGTTATGGGGGAGCATTCATGGACAAGGGCAAGATTTTTCGCGACCTGCATGCCTCGACCTTCGTCATGCCCAATCCCTGGGATCCGGGCACGACGAAGCTGCTCGGATCCTTCGGCTTCAAGGCACTGGCCACCACCAGCGCCGGCTTTGCCTTTTCGCGCGGCCTGCCGGATGGGGCCGTGACCTTCGACCAGATGATCCATCATTGCCGCGAGGTGACGGGCGCGACCGACCTGCCGGTCTCGGCCGATCTCGAGAAGGGCAAGGGGGACAGCGCCGAGCAGGCCGCCGAAACCATTTTCGCGGCGGAAGCGGCCGGGCTTGCCGGCTGCTCGATCGAGGATCACACCGGCGATCCTGAAAAGCCCATCTACGAGTTTTCGCACGCGGTGGAGCGCGTCGCCGCAGCGGTGGAGGCGGCGCGGGCGCTGAAGCGCGACTTTGTCTTCACGGCGCGGGCCGAGAATTTCCTCTGGGGCAAGTCCGATCTCGACGACACGATCAAGCGGCTGCAGGCGTTCGAAAAAGCCGGCGCCGACGTGCTCTATGCACCTGGTATCGGCGATGTCGAGATGGTGCGGACCTTGTGTTCGTCGGTCGGCAAGCCGGTCAATGTCATGGCGAGGCCCGGCTTCACCATCGCCGACCTCGCCATGGCCGGTGCCAAGCGGATTTCGCTTGGGCCATGGCTGACCAATTTCGCCTACGGCATGCTGGAGACGGCGGCGCGCGAGATCCAGCAGGACGGCACGTTCGGCTTCACCCGCGCCGCCATGCCGTTCGGCAAGCTGCAGGCGCTGTTCGGCAAATCCCAGGGCTAGGATGGGTTCGGCCGCATGAACCTTACCGTTGTCGACATGCATACGGGTGGCGAGCCGCTACGGATCGTCACGGGCGGTTATCCCGCTATCCCCAAGGCCACCATTCTTGAGAAGCGCGCCTATGTGCGGGACAATCTCGACCATTTGCGCAAGTTGCTGATCTTCGAGCCGCGCGGCCACTATGACATGTATGGCGCTTTGCTGGTCGAGCCCGATTTGCCCGGCGCCGACCTCGCGGTGCTGTTCATGCACAATGAGGGCTATTCGACCATGTGCGGCCACGCCATCGTCGCGCTCGGCCGCTACGCCGTCGATCAAGGGCTGGTGGCGAAGCAGGAGCCGTTCACCACCGTGAACATCGAGGCGCCGTGCGGCCTGGTCGTCGCCTCGGTCGCGGTCAACGATGGCAAGGCCGGCGCGGTGTCGTTCGAGAGCGTGCCGGCGTTCCTGTTCGCCGGCGATCGACAGATCGAGCTGACAGGCTATGGCAAGGTCGGTTTCGATATCGCCTATGGCGGCGCCTTTTACGCGCTGGCCGACTGTCATCAATTCGGCTTGGAGTTCGGCCGCGACCGCGTGCGCGATTTCGTCGACGCGGCAACCACGCTGACGAACCGGCTGAAGGCCGAGTTTCCGCTGTCGCATCCCGATCATGATGACCTCGCCTTCCTCTATGGCACCATCCTGACCGATGGAAAGGACGCCTTTTCCGGAGAGGCCACCAGGAATGTCTGCGTCTTCGCCGAGGCGGAGGTCGACCGCTCGCCGACCGGTTCCGGCGTCACCGCCCGGCTGGCGGCCATGCATGCCAAGGGCGAGATCGCCGTGGGGCAGACGCGAGCGTTCGAGAGCATCGCCGGCTCGCGCTTTTCCGGGGCGGTGGCGCGAGCAGCGCAGGCCGGCCCGCATGAAGCGATCGTCGCCCGCGTCGGCGGCCGTGCCTATTATTCCGGACGAGCCGAATTCATTGTCGAGCCGGACGACGAGTTGGGGCGGGGATTTCTGCTACGCTGAAGAGATTTAGCGCCGCGACGCGCGTGCGACTTCCCGCGCCGAGATCGCCTTGTGCAGATGCACCATCATGGCGGCGGCGAAGAGCGGCGTCAGCAGGTTGAGCAGCGGCACGGCGAGGAAGGCCGCGACAACCAGCCCGGAGAGAAACACCGTACCGGCATACTGCCTGCGCAGGGCCCGGGCCTCTTCTTCCCCGCGAAAGCGCATGGCGGCGAATTCGAAGAATTCGCGTCCGAGCAGGTAGCCGTTGACGATGAAGAAGGCGGCGATGTTGATGCCCGGCACCAGCAGGAGCATCAGCGCCACGACGTTGCCCAGGATGACGACGCCGAAGAATTTTATCGCCAGCACCAGCGAGCGCAATACCGGCATGGCGCGTCCGGCCGGGTCGCCGGGATAATCGGTGCGCTCGACCACTTCGGCGACATCGTCGAGGAACAGGCCGGCGATCACCGCCGTGACCGGTGCGATCAGAAGCGCCATGCCGAAGGCCAGCGCGATGGCCGCGACGATGCCGCCCAACCAGCCGGCCCAGGACGGCATGCCGGGCAACAATGTTTGCAGCCACGGCAGGGCAAGCCATTCGACAAGGCTGGTCAAGCCGAACCACAGGGCGACCAACGCCAGCAGGGTCAGGCCGAGCGTCTTGATGAACACGGCGCGAAACGGAGGCGAGAGCAGCTCAAGGGCCGCGATGCGGGCAGCGTCGAAAATCACCGTGCTTCACCCCCAGGTCAGCGGACACAGCCACAAGGCAGGACGCCTCCGAGATAGGCGGTGCGGCCCGCGAGCACAAGCGCGGGCCGTTGCTTGCCTTCGTATGTTCCCCAGATCTGCCTATCGGGCTAAGCCCGGCTTACGAACCGGTATGGTCATGGCCGCCACGCCGGCGACGACAAACCCCATGCCGAGCCAGGCCGTGGGCCCCAGGCTTTCGCCGAGGAAGACGGCGCCGATGCCGACGCCGATCGGCACCCGCAGATAGGCCTGAGACGTGGTGCCGACCGAACCCAGCGTGTGGATCAGGCGGAAATAGATGACGAAAGCCAGTGCCGTCGAAAACACGGACAGGCCGAGCAGGGCAAGGATGGAAGCCGTCGAAGGCGCCAGCGTCCATGGCTGGTCGACCGCCAGGCTGAGCGGTACCAGCATGACAGCGCCGCACAGCATCGAACCGGCGGCGGGAAGCATCGGATCGAGGCCCTTGAAGCCTCGGCCGAAAATGGCGGCCCCGGCATAGCAGATCGTCGCCGCGACGATGGCGATCTGTGCCCAGAGCTGGTGGCCGATGCCGCCAAGCGCCTGCGTGCCGACGATGAGGCAGATGCCGGCGATGCCGGCGCCAACGCCGACCAGCTTGCGCGCGGTCACCGGCTCATGACGGGTGATGAGCGCCGTCAGCAGGAAGGTGAAGATCGGCGAGGTGGCGTTGAGGATAGTGGCAAGGCCGGCGTCGACCGAACGCTCGGCCGCGGCGATCAGCGTGAACGGGACGACGCTGTTGAGGCAGGCCTGGAAGGCGAAGCGGCGCCAGCTTGCCGCATCGCCCGGCATGGCAAGCCCGCGCCAGCGGATGACGGCGAACAGGATGGCGCCGGCGATCAGGGTGCGGGCCGCGATGAAGGTGATGGGCGGGATGGTCTCTACGCCGATCTTGATGAAGGTATAGGAGGCTCCCCAAAGCACCGCCAGCACGCCGAGCAATGCCAGGTCGATGGTCGTGTCGTTTTTGGCAGGCATGGGCTCGCGCCTTCGGACCGTGATCGAACAGGCGCAGATGTAGGCGACATCGCGACGAAATGTTTCGGCCACGGTCGAATTGTCGTAGCGCCTGGCTGGCGCGGCAAGGACAGAAAATCGGTTGCCAGTTTTCAGGGTCATGCTGTAGACCCGCGCGGGCATGGCAAGAAGCCGGCCCGGGTTTTTGGCGGAGACATTGATGCCGGATTATGACGTGCTTTGCATCGGCAATGCGATTGTCGACATCATCGCCCAGTGCGAGGAGGAATTCCTCGAGACCAACGGCATCATCAAGGGCGCGATGAATCTCATCGACACGCAGCGCGCCGAATTGCTCTACAGCCGCATGGGCCCGGCGATCGAGGCCTCCGGCGGCAGCGCCGGCAACACGGCGGCCGGTGTCGCCTCCTTCGGCGGACGCGCCGCCTTCTTCGGCAAGGTCTCCAGCGATGCGCTGGGCGAAATCTACGCGCACGACATCCACGCGCAGGGTGTCGCCTTCGACACCAAGCCGCTCCAGGGCGAGCCGCCGACGGCGCGTTCGATGATCTTCGTCACGCCCGATGGCGAGCGCTCGATGAACACCTATCTCGGCGCCTGCGTCGAACTCGGCCCGGAAGATGTCGAAGCCGACAAGGCGTCCGGCGCCAAGGTGACCTATTTCGAGGGTTATCTGTGGGACCCGCCGCGCGCCAAGGAAGCGATCCGGCAGACGGCGAAACTGGCGCACGCTGCCGGTCGCGAAGTATCTATGACCTTATCGGATTCGTTCTGCGTCGACCGTTACCGCGACGAGTTCCTAGACCTGATGCGTTCGGGCACGGTCGATATCGTTTTTGCCAACAGCCACGAGATCAAGTCGCTTTACCAGACGTCATCGTTCGAGGAAGCGCTGGCGCGGATCCGCAAGGATTGCAAGATCGCGGCGGTTACCCGCTCCGAAAAGGGCTCGGTTATCGTGCGTGGCGACGAGACCGTGGTCATCCAGGCGACCGCCATCAAGGAACTGGTCGACACGACGGGCGCCGGCGACCTCTACGCCGCCGGTTTCCTGCATGGCTACACACAGGGACGCGACCTCCAGACCTGCGGCGATCTTGGCTCACTGGC
The DNA here is from genome assembly GCF_020164695.1 of Mesorhizobium sp. ESP6-5. Taxonomy (NCBI): domain Bacteria; kingdom Pseudomonadati; phylum Pseudomonadota; class Alphaproteobacteria; order Hyphomicrobiales; family Phyllobacteriaceae; genus Mesorhizobium; species Mesorhizobium sp. ESP6-5. The sequence continues at coordinate 199,930 of NZ_JAIUGR010000003.1, read as the reverse complement.
GGCCGGATTGGTGATCCAGCAGATCGGCCCTAGGCCAAGGCAGAACCTGCGCAAAGAGGCCGAGCGGGCGGGGTTGCTGTAACAACGCCCTTTCTCTTCGCCCGCTGTTGGGGAAAGGAGGCAAGCGCGGACAGCTTCTCATCGTCGCGCAGTTGTCACATACCGCTCCTACACGCAAATGCGAGCGTGCCGTGACTGACATTTCGACATGCTAATCGGGGTGTGAAGCAATGCAGGACAGCAACCTGTCGGGTCGCTGCATCCGTTGCCGTCGCACTTTCCACTTTCCGCCGTAACCGTTCAACAACCGGCCGCGGCCAAGGGAGGAGAGCGCGCGGCCCAGAAAACAGATGCATGACAAGATTTCAGACCAAGACGACATTTCAGACCAAGACAACCGGCATCACGCAGGACGATTTCGCCGACATGGTGGCGGAAAGGGTCGAGCGTGCGCTTGCCCACTATGACGAAGCCATCAACGGCCCCACAATGGTCTCGGTCGGCAAGATCGCCGGCTCTATAGCGTCCGCCGTCACCTTGCTGTCGCCCAAGCACCAGCGCGCCATCGACGCCATCCATGCCGACCTTCCGGGCCTGGCCCAGAAATTCGTGCGGGCGCTGGCGGCGGAAGCCGCACGCCGCGGCGAAGCCGGCGCCATGACCGCCACGACGCTGTCGGCAGAGGCTGAAACAGTTGCCGCGCTCCCCCAGTCCGACGACCTCGAATCGATGCTGATCGAGGACTGGGCCGGACGCGTCGCCGGCTCGACCTATCTGGAAGAGAACCTGCGCATCGCCCGCTCCACCCTGCACCGCTGGCAGAGGCGCGGCGACGTCATCGCTCTGCGCAAGGGTGGCCGCAAGCACGTCTTCCCGCTGGCGCAGTTCGTCGATGGCAGGCCGGTCGCGGGCATAAGCGACGTGCTGGAGCTGATCGGCAATCCGAGACTCGCATGGCTGTGGCTGACCCGTCCAGCGGCGCACCTTGATGGGCGTATTCCCATCGACCTGCTGCGGCAGGACCAGGCGGAGGAAGTCGTGGAGGCGGCGCGGGCGTTCGCGCCGGGGTGAAGTCGGCGCGCTGTCAGCCCTTTCGTTCCGCGAGCAGGCCGAGATAGTGCTGCAGCACCGCCGCCCCGGCAAGCGCCGTGACATCGGCGTGGTCATAGGCGGGCGCCACCTCCACAACGTCGGCGCCGACAATGAGTGCCCGTGCCGGGAGATAGGCCGGGTCGAGGCAATCAATGTCGAAGGTCAGACGCGAGCCCGGTCTTCCACGACCCGGCGCTTGCCGTCCGTGAATGGCGGCGGCGTGGCGCTGGCCGACAACATCATGGTCGAGGACCTGCTGGCCAGCGGCCAGCTGGTCGCGCCCTTCACGATCCGCCACGCAATTCCACAGAGCTACTGCCTGTGGCAGAAGCCGGGCAACCGCATTTCAATCAGCGTCAGGCTGTTCCGGGATTGGCTGCTGTCGGAGATCGCCAGCCACAAGCAGGTGATGCGGCTGGCGTGAGGCGTCCAACACGGGGGAAGCCCCTCAAGCCCCCGCCGTATAGGCGGCGATCGCCGCCATGTTGACGATATCGCTGTCCTTGGCGTTCAGCGACACGATCTGCACCGGCTTGTTCAGGCCGACCAGCAGCGGGCCGATCACCGTCGAGCCGCCGAGTTCCTGCAGCATCTTGGTCGAGATGGAGGCCGAGTGGAAAGCCGGCATGATCAGGACGTTGGCCGGACCGGTCAGCCTTATGAACGGGTATTGCGCCATGGCGCGGGCGTTGAGCGCGACGTCGGCGGCCATTTCGCCATCGTATTCGAAATCGACGCGGCGCTTGTCGAGGATGCGCACGGCTTCCTGGACGCGCTCGGAACGTTCGCCCTGTGGATGGCCGAAAGTGGAATAGGCAAGCATGGCGAGCCTTGGCTCGTAGCCCATGCGGCGCGCGAAGCCCGCCGCTTCCTCGGCGATGTCGGCGATCTGCTCGGCGTTGGGCATGTCGTGCACGGCGGTGTCGGCGACGAGCACCGTCTTGCCGCGCGCGAGCACGATCGAGACGCCGATGACGCGGTGACCGGGCTTGGCGTCGATGACGCGCCTGATGTCGTCGAGCGCGGTCGAATAGTTGCGGGTCACGCCGGTGACGATGCCGTCGGCGTCACCCAGCGCCACCATGCAGGCGGCGAAATGGTTGCGGTCATTGTTGATCAGCCGCTGGCAGTCGCGGAACAGGAAGCCTTTGCGCTGCATGCGTTCGTAGAGATAGTCGGCGTAGATCGAATTGCGGCGCGACAGGCGCGCATTGATGATCTCGATGCCTTGCTTGTTCAGGTCGATGCCAGCGTGCCTGGCGTTCTCCTTGATGACGTCGTCGCGACCGAGCAGGATGGCGGTGCCGAGCCGCTGGTTCACGTAGGAGACGGCGGCGCGCATCACCTGCTCCTCCTCGCCCTCGGCGAAGACGATGCGCTTGGGCTGGCGGCGCACGCGGTCGTAGATGCGCTGCAGCGTCGAGGCGATCGGGTCGCGGCGGGCGGAAAGCTCCTGCGCGTAACGGTCGAGATCGAGGATCGGCTTGCGGGCGACGCCCGAATCCATTGCCGCCTTGGCCACGGCGATCGGGATGGCCGAGATCAGGCGCGGGTCGAACGGCACCGGAATGATGTAGTTGGGGCCGAATTTCGGCCGGTTGCCCTGATAGGCCGCGGCGACGTCGTCGGGCACGTCCTGGCGCGCCAGTTCGGCCAGCGCGCGGGCGGCGGCGATCTTCATGTCGTCATTGATGGTGGTGGCCCTGACATCCAGCGCGCCGCGGAAGATGTAGGGAAAGCCGAGCACGTTGTTGACCTGGTTGGCGTAATCCGACCGCCCGGTGGCCATGATGGCGTCGGTGCGGATCTCGGCCACTTCCTCCGGGGTGATCTCGGGATCGGGGTTAGCCATGGCGAAGATGATCGGGTTCTTGGCCATCGACTGCACCATGGCGGTGGTCAGCGCCCCCTTGGCCGAAAGGCCGAGGAAGACGTCGGCGCCGTCCAGCGCTTCGGCCAGGGAACGCGCCTCCGTCTTGACCGCATGCGCCGATTTCCACTGGTTCATGCCCTCGGTGCGGCCCTGGAAGACAACCCCCTTGGTGTCGCATAGGATGATGTTTTCTGGCGAAAAACCCATCGCCTTCATCAGCTCGATACAGGCGATGCCGGCCGCGCCCGCACCGTTGCAGACCAGCTTCGTGGTCTTCATGTCGCGGCCGGTTATTTCCAGCGCGTTGATCAGACCGGCGGCCGAGATGATGGCGGTGCCGTGCTGGTCGTCATGGAAGACCGGAATGTCCATCAGTTCGCGCAGGCGCTGTTCGATGATGAAGCACTCCGGCGCCTTGATGTCCTCCAGGTTGATGCCGCCGAAGGACGGACCGAGGAAGCGCACGCAGTTGATGAACTCGTCGGCATCCTCGGTGTCGACCTCGAGGTCGATGGAATCGACATCGGCGAAGCGCTTGAACAGCACCGCCTTGCCTTCCATCACCGGCTTGGAGGCCAGCGCGCCGAGATTGCCGAGGCCAAGAATGGCGGTGCCGTTTGAGATGACGGCGACCATGTTGCCGCGCGTCGTGTAATCGAAGGCCCTGGATGGGTCCTCGGCGATGGCGCGCACGGGCACTGCCACGCCTGGCGAATAGGCGAGGCTGAGATCGCGCTGCGTCGTCATCGGCTTGGTGGCGACGATCTCCAGCTTGCCGGGCCGGCCCATGGCGTGGAATTCGAGCGCTTCCTGCGCGCTGACGGACGGACCGTTGTTCTCGGTTTTCCTGGCCATGGTGCTTTTGATTTCCTCGCCGGTGCGGCACCTCCTTGAAGCGGGTACCTGTGTGCTTGCGAATTAAGACCACGGGCCGCCGCGTGTAAACCACGAAGCTGGGCAAGGCTGCTTCAAAGCGGATACGGCCGGTCAGAAGCCTTTCCGCGCCGTTCCCAATGTCGTGATTTCATCCGCATGCTGGCGGGCCGTTGCCCAGCGCCGCAGCGTCCTGGTTCCGGGAAACGGCCATTGCGTCAGCGGCGGTTGGCTGCTTCCCATCCTCTTCAACAGGTCGGACAGGAACACTGTGAGTTCCTCCCGTTGAGCCCGCACCTTGGCCAGCGTGCGGTTGCGAATCTCATCGCGGGGAATGGCGCGGTCGCGCAACGTCTCGACCGCGCGCCGGATCGCCGCCGGATCGGGCTCGGCGATGATGCAATAGTCCGGATCGAAAAAGACGTCCCGGCCGCCAAGACTGGGCGTGCTCACCACCGGCAACCCCGCCATCAGATATTCCATGCTGGAGCACATCGCCCCTTCCGCCGCCGACAGACAGAGCCCAACCGCGGCCTGGTTGTAGACGCGGTTGACCTCCTGCGGCGCCAGCCAGCCAGTCAGGCCATTGACGATCGGGTTGGCGATACGATGCAGCGGCGATTGCGCCTGCAAGCGACGGATGAAGGCACGGTCGCCGGCCCGCGGCAGCTCGCCGATCGAAAAGGTAATGTGGGCGAGCCTTTCGATATCGAAGGCGAGGTGGTGGCGCTTGGTGTGCGAAATGCGGCCGTTATAGACCGCATCAAACTCGACAGAAATGTCCGGCAGTGGTCGAAATATGTCCTCGCTGACCATCAGATTGTGGTTGGAGAAGATCGCGGTTCCTCCGGCAGCAGTGACCAGACGACGCTCCTCTTGCGTGTTGCAAAGAAAGATCAGTTGGTGAAGCGAGAAGCTCTCACGGTACCAGGCGAGATCCCTGCCAAGCTTCGCGACGACATGGGGCCGCTCAAGCGTCCAACTCGGCATCAGCAGGAACACGGCGCGGCGCGAGGCCAGGCGACGGCCGATTGCCACCACTGAGTTGAGGGGGCGCTCGCCGCCGATCGGCGTGTAGATCAGCAGCGGATCGTGGCTGAGCACGTAAGCTGCAAGCCGAATGCCGCTATCCAGGTGGGACAACGGACCGCTGAGCGGCAGCGCGAAAGGAAGGCGCTTGGCTGCTACAAACTTAAGCCTGCCCAACCGTTGGCTGGCGTGCCGAGCTGTCATGAGCCAGAAGCGCTCGAGCGCCGAGTCGATCGGTCCCACCATCTCCTCGAACGTTTCGTGCCCGTCTTTGTCCATGACGTCCCCGCCATTATTGCCCAAGATGACAGATATTCGCGATCGCCGCGTCGGGCAATGCAGCTGAACAGCCGTTCCATGAAGACGGCTCGCGGTCTTCCCCTGCTTTTCGATGGCCTGGCATTAAACCCCGCCATCACATCTGCTAGCGTGCCGCGCCATGAACATGCACAGCCCGAACGAGCCCGACGCCGCCCCCGAGGCGATGACGCCGCCGCAGCCCGGCGTTGCCGCCGTCACGCCGATGATGGAGCAGTTCATCGAGATCAAGGCGGCTAACCCGGATTCGTTGCTGTTCTACCGCATGGGCGATTTCTACGAGCTGTTCTTCGACGATGCCGAGAAGGCGAGCCGGGCGCTGGGCATCGTGCTCACCAAACGCGGCAAGCATCAGGGCCACGACATTCCAATGTGCGGCGTGCCGGTGCACGCGGCCGACGACTATTTGCAGAAGCTGATCGGCCAGGGCTTCCGCGTTGCCGTCTGCGAGCAGATCGAGGATCCGGCCGAGGCCAAGAAGCGCGGCTCCAAATCGGTCGTGCGCCGCGACGTGGTGCGGCTGGTGACGCCGGGCACCATCACCGAGGACAAACTGCTGGCGCCGTCGGAATCGAGTTATCTGATGGCGTTGGGTCGGGTGAAGGGCGGCAGCGAGCACAGTTTTGCAATTGCCTGGATCGACATCTCGACCGGTGCTTTCCGCGTCGCCGAGACCACCGCCGACCGGCTGCTGGCCGACATCTTCCGTGTCGATCCGCGCGAACTCATCCTCGCCGAGCCGGTGTTTCATGATCCCGACCTGAAGCCGGTGTTCGACGTGCTCGGCCGTGTCGCCAGCCCACAGCCGCCGAGCCTGTTCGATTCGGCCTCGGCCACGGGGCGGATCGCGCGTTTCTTCGAGGTGGCGATCCCGGACAGTTTCGGCACGTTTTCGCGCGCCGAATTGTCGGCCATCTCGGGCGCCATCGCCTATGTCGAGAAAACGCAAAAGGCCGAGCGACCGCCGCTGTCGCGGCCTGAGCGCGAGGAGCAGGGCTCGACCCTGTTCATCGATCCGGCGACGCGCGGCAATCTCGAACTGTTGCGTACGCTGTCCGGCAGCCGCGACGGTTCGCTGTTCAAGGCGATCGACCGCACGGTGACCGGTGGCGGCGCAAGGTTGCTCGCCGACCGGCTGATGGCGCCGCTGACCGACCCGGCGGCCATCGGCGCGCGGCTGGACTCCGTCTCGTTCTTCCGCTCCGAGGTCAGGCTTTGCCAGGCCGTGCGGATGAGCCTGAAGAGCGTCGCCGACATGCCGCGCGCTCTGTCCAGGCTCGCGCTCAACCGGGGCGGGCCACGCGATCTCGGCGCGCTCCGCGCTGGGTTCGAGGCGGCCGGTACCATCGCCGGAACCTTTGCCGCGACCGCCTTGCCCCAGGAGTTGGCCGACGCAATGGCCGCGATCAAGGCGCTGCCCAAGGCGCTTGCCCAACATCTCACCCAGGCGCTCGGCGAGGAACTGCCGCTGCTCAAACGCGACGGCGGTTTCGTTCGCGGCGGCTACCATCCGGACCTCGACGAGATGCGGGCGTTGCGCGACGAGTCGCGAAAAGTGATCGCCGGACTGGAGCGCTCGCTGATCGAGGAGACCGGCATCCGCTCGCTGAAGATCCGGCACAACAATGTGCTGGGTTACTACATCGAGGTGACGGCCAATCATCACGCCGTCATGACAGGCAGCGATGGCGCCAAGGCGCGCTTTATTCACCGCCAGACCATGGCCAACGCCATGCGTTTCACCACGAGCGAGCTCGCCGAACTCGAGACCAAGATCGCCAATGCCGCCGACCGGGCACTGAGTATCGAACTGGCCGCCTTCGATGCGTTGACGGCGGAGGCGGTCGGCGCGGCCGAGGCGATCCGCGCCGGCGCCGACGCGCTCGCCGTGCTCGACGTGTCGGCGGCGCTTGCGCTTTTGTCGGAAAGCGAGGCCTGGTGCCGGCCGGTGGTGGATTCCAGCCTTGCCTTCGAGATTTCTGGCGGGCGGCATCCAGTGGTCGAACAGGCGCTGCGCCGTTCGGGCGAAGGCCCGTTCGTCGCCAATGATTGCGACCTCTCGCCTGAGGGCAATGCCAAGAACGGCGCGATCTGGCTGCTGACCGGCCCCAACATGGGTGGCAAGTCGACGTTCCTGCGGCAGAACGCGCTGATCGCCATCCTGGCCCAAACCGGCTCCTTCGTGCCGGCGACATCGGCCCATATCGGCGTCGTCGACCGGCTGTTCTCACGCGTCGGCGCGTCGGACGACCTGGCGCGCGGCCGCTCGACCTTCATGGTCGAGATGGTGGAGACGGCGGCGATCCTCAACCAGGCCGGCGAACGGGCGCTGGTGATCCTCGACGAGATCGGCCGCGGCACCGCCACCTTCGACGGGCTGTCGATTGCCTGGGCGGCGGTGGAGTATCTGCACGAGAAGAACCGCTGCCGGGCGATCTTCGCCACCCACTTCCACGAAATGACGTCGCTCGCCGGCAAGCTGGCGCGGCTTTCCAATGTCACCATGCGGGTCAAGGAGTGGGAGGGCGACGTCGTTTTCCTGCACGAGGTCGGCAAGGGTGCCGCCGACCGCTCCTACGGCGTGCAGGTAGCCCGCCTTGCCGGCCTGCCGGAAGCGGTGGTGGGCCGCGCGAAGGAAGTTCTGCATCAGCTTGAGGAAGGCGAGGTCTCCGGCAAGACCAACCGGCTGGTCGATGACCTGCCGCTGTTTTCGGTGGCGGTGAAGCGAGAGGCGCCAAAGCCGGTGAAGAGCGACGCTGTGGGCGCGGCACTCGGTGAGATCAATCCCGACGAGATGACCCCCAAGGAAGCGCTGGAGGCGCTTTACCGGCTGAAGGGGCTGGCGGGGAAATAGTCAGATCATTTCCAGTCCGCGCTTGCGCGTCGGTGGGGGGAATGCACGGTCGAGATCGGCGAGGTCATCGGCGGTAAGCTTTATGTCGAGCGCCGCCACATTCTGGCGGACGTGCTCCTGGCTGCTCGCCTTCGGGATGGCGATGACGCCCGGCTGCGCCACCACCCAGGCAAGCGCGATCTGGGCTGCCGTGGCGTTATGGCGGGCGGCGATGGCCTCCAGCCTGGCATTGCGCGCCAACGCGCCCTGCTCGACCGGCGAATAGGCCATCAGCGGAATGCCGCGCTGGCGGCTCCATGGTGCAAGGTCGAATTCGGGGCCGCGCCGCGACAGATTGTAGAGCACCTGATTGGTCTGGACATTGCCGCCCGAGCGCAAACCGGTGAGCTCTTCCATTTCATCGGTATCGAAATTGCTGACGCCCCAGTGGCGGATCTTGCCGGCCTTCTTCAGAGCCTCGAAAGCGTCGACGGTCTCGGCCAAAGGCACGCTGCCCGGCCAGTGCAGGAGATAAAGATCGATGCGGTCGGTGCGCAAGCGCTTCAGGCTTTTCTCGCAAGCCGCCGGCACGCCGGTGCGCGAAGCATTGGACGGCAGCACCTTGGAGACGAGAAAGAGTTCTTCGCGCCGGCCGGCGATGGCTTCGGCCACCACCTCCTCGGCGCCGCCGCTGGCATACATTTCGGCGGTGTCGATCAGCGTCATGCCGAGGTCCAGCCCAAGCTTCAAGGCATTGACCTCCCCGGCTCGACGGCGGGCATCCTCGCCCATTTTCCAGGTGCCCTGTCCCAGCACCTGTACGGCTTCGCCCGAAGGCAGCTTGGTGGTTCTTGTCGTCGTGGGCATGGGGGCTCCTGGGTAAGCGATCGAGGCGCATGGCATCACAAGCATACGAAGAAATCCAGGATGGAGCTCGGGTTCTCCGGTCGCCGCCGTTGATGCCTTACTTCAGCGGATGGGCGGCGAGCCAGTCCTGCATCTGCTTGATTTCGGCTTCCTGCGCGGCGATGACGCCTTCGGCGAGTTTGCGGATTTCCGGATCCTTGCCGTTGGCCAGCTCGACCTTGGCCATGTCGATCGCCCCCTGATGATGCGGGATCATGCCGCGGACGAAATCGACATCGGCGTTGCCGGTATATTGCGAGGCCATCATGTCGGTATGCATCTTGTCCATCGCCGCCTTGTAGCCCGCCGTGGAAGGGCTTTCCGCCCCCATGGCCATGGCACCCATGTCGTGCTTCATCTCCTCGCTCTGCGCCGGCACGCTTTCGAGGAAAACGGCAAGCAGCATTCCGGCGGCCATCAGCAGCAGCACGAGTTTTTTAGCCAAGGTCATTCATGGTCTCCTGTCGGTTGGGTTTCGTATCTGGGGGTTAATCTCAGAGTTTCAACGTTCTCAGGCGCAATGCGTTTGCGATCACCGAGACCGAGGACAGGCTCATCGCCGCCGCCGCCAGCATCGGCGACAGTAGCGTGCCGGTGAGCGGATAAAGCACGCCGGCCGCGACCGGCACACCAAGCACATTGTAGAGGAAGGCGAAGAACAGGTTCTGCCGGATATTACCGATGGTCGCCTGGGCCAGGGTTCGGGCGCGGACGATGCCGTTGAGGTCGCCCTTGACCAAGGTGATGCCGGCGCTTTCGACCGCGACATCGGCGCCCGTTCCCATGGCGATGCCGACATCGGCGGCGGCAAGCGCGGGCGCATCGTTGACGCCGTCGCCGGCCATGGCGACGGCGGCACCCTTGCCGCGCAGTTCCTCGACCAGCGCTGCCTTCTGTTCCGGCAACAGACCTGCCCGAACCTCGTCTATGCCGAGATGTCCAGCGATCGCCCTGGCCGTGCGCTCATTGTCGCCGGTCGCCATGATGATCCGCAGCCCGCTGCCATGCAGCGCCTTGATCGCCTCGGCCGTGGTCGCCTTGACCGGATCGGCGACGGCGACGATGCCGGCCAGCTTGCCGTCGACAGCGACGAACATCACCGTCTTGCCATCGCCCTGCAAGGCTTCCACGCTGGCCAGGACCCCGGAAACGTCGATGGCGAGATCGGCCATCATCGCGGTATTGCCGAGCGCGACCTTCTTGTCCGACACCGTGCCGGAAACGCCTTTGCCGGTAACCGCCTCGAAGCTGCCGGCCTCGGCGATCTTCACGCCGCGCTGGCCGGCTCCGTCGACGATGGCCTCGGCCAGCGGATGCTCCGACCCTTTTTCCAGGCTCGCGGCGCATCTCAGCAATTCGTCCTCGGAAAAGCCGCTGGCAGCCACGACATCAGTCAATTTCGGCCGGCCCTCGGTCAGCGTGCCGGTCTTGTCGACGATCAGCGTGTCGACGGAGGCGAAGCGCTCGAGCGCGGCGGCTTCCTTGATCAGCACGCCGGCATGCGCGCCGCGCCCGGTCGCGGTCATGATGGACATCGGTGTGGCGAGACCCAGCGCACAGGGACAGGCGATGATCAGCACCGAAACCGCCGAGACGATGGCGAAGATCAGGCTGGGCTCGGGGCCGAAGATCGCCCAGGCGACGAATGCGGCGATCGCGACCAGGACGACGGTCGGGACAAAATAGAAGGAAACGCGGTCGGCCAGGCCTTGGATCGGGGCGCGCGAGCGCTGTGCCTTGGCGACGAGTTCGACGATGCGCGACAGCGTCGTCTCGGCGCCGATCCGTTCGGCGCGCATGATCAGCGAGCCGTTCTTGTTGAGCGTGCCGCCGGTCAAGGCGTCGCCTTCGGCCTTCTCGACCGGCAAGGGCTCGCCCGTGATCATCGATTCGTCGATGGAGGAGCGGCCTTCGAGCACCGTGCCGTCGACCGGGATGGCATCGCCGGGACGGATGCGCAGGCGGTCGCCGGTCTTGACCTCGTCCAGCCCGACATCGATCTCGGCGCCGTCCTCGGCGACCCGCCGCGCGGTCTTCGGCGCGAGGTCGAGCAAAGCTCGGATCGCCGATCCGGTCTTCTCGCGGGCGCGCAGTTCCAGCACCTGGCCGAGAAAGACCAGCGCGATGATGACGGCGGCCGCCTCGAAATAGACCGGCACCGCACCGCCATGGCCGCGAAACTGATACGGAAAGATATCCGGGAAGAGCGTGGCGACGACGCTGTAGAGATAGGCGGCGCCGACACCCAGCGAAATCAGCGTCCACATGTTGGGGCTGCGATTGAGGATCGAGTCCCAGCCGCGATGGAAAAACGGGAATGCGGCCCACAGCACCACGGGACTCGCCAGGACCAGTTCGATCCAGACCTTCGCGCGATCCTCGACCAGGCCCTCAAGCGACAGGCCTATCATCGGCGCCATGGCGACGATCAGCAGCGGGACCGACAGCACCGCGCTCACCCAGAGGCGTCTGGTGAAGTCGACCAGTTCGGGATTCGGCCCTTCATCGCCCGTCGGCACGCCCATGGGCTCGAGCGCCATGCCGCAGATCGGGCAGGAGCCGGGCTTGTCGCGGATGATCTGCGGATGCATGGGGCAAGTGTATTGCGTGCCCTTGGGCATCGGCGCCGGCGCCGGCCTGTCGCCGAGATAGGTTTGCGGCGCTGCCTCGAACTTCGCCTTGCAGCCGGCGGAACAGAAATAGAAGCCCTGGCCTTCATGGCGGACGAAATACCTGGCGTCGGCGCGGTCGACGATCATGCCGCAGACAGGGTCGACGGCGGTCAGGTAGCGGTCCGGCTCGGCCTGGAACTTCGAATGGCAGCGCTCGCTGCAAAAATGATAGAGGCGGCCGCCATGCTCGAATGTCGGCTTGCCGGCGGGCGGCTCCACCGTCATGCCGCAGACCGGATCGCGCAGAACCGCATCCGAATCTCCGCCCGTGCCCTTTGCCGCGCAGCAGCCGCCATGAGCGCCATGCGTGTGATGATCGTGATCTGAATGCGTCATTTCTAATGCCTCGATGCACTGCTTCGAAGCAGAGGTAGTGCTTCCAGTAACTGGAAGGTCAAGGGCTGTTTTTTGACCTTTCACATTCAGAATTGCGGAGCCGCCGGATCAGAAGAATTCCCTATACAATCGCCCTATCGATGCTAAACGTTGCTCGCTAGAATTGCCGTGTCAAAATTATTCTCACTAAAATTGTTGCGCTCTGGCAGCTTGGTGCCGCCCTGGATTCGTTCAACAAATGAAATGTCTGGTCATCAACCTCGATCGGTCCGTGGACAGGCTTGCCCATATGACGGCGGAGTTCGCTCGTATTGGCATAGAATTCGAACGAGTCGCGGCCGTGGACGCGCGTTACCGTCCCGATCTGGATCTGCAGCCGCATTATGCTTCGTATGCGCCGCAGCATGTGACGAGCAGCGAGGTCGCTTGCCTGCACAGCCATCGCGCCTGCTGGATGATCATTGCGCAAGGCGAAGCATGCTATGGCGCCGTCTTCGAGGACGACATTATTTTTTCCGCAAACGCCGGTATACTGCTTGCCTGTGCCGGATGGATCCCGGCCGATGCTGACATTGTCAAGATCGAGACGTTCTTCAAGAGGACTTCGATCCATCGCAAAAGGATTTCCGTCGGCCACGGCTTTTCCATGTTCCGACTCTGCAACATACACCTGGGAACCGGGGGCTACATCATATCGAGACAAGCCGCGCGCGATCTCCTTGCCGCGACCGAGATGATTAAGGTGGCTGTCGACCACGTCATGTTCAATCCGGCATTTCCGACCTCGTCCAGCAAGGCAATCTACCAACTTTTCCCTGCGTTATGCGCGCAGGACCAGTTCCTGGGCGACATAGCGGTGGGACTACCAAGCCTACTCAGTCGGGAGCGCAATGCCAAAACCCGTCGGCGCCCGGCGGGAGAGAAGATCAGAATCGAGATCGGGCGAATCGTCGATTGGATCATCGATTTCTGCAAGCTGCGGCGACAGATGACCATTCCCATGGCTTCGCCCAGGCCGCAGAGCCTAGGCGACCTCACCCAGAGAGCCCATACCCAGCGCCGCGAAAACACGCTATAGACGCCGCCCAAAAGGCAAGGCCAACCGATATCTATGGCGAAAATCTCCCTGAAGCTCGATGAACTGATCGACGGCGAAGCCTTGCGCCGCGAGATGACCGCGCTGACCGCGGCCAGCGCCGGCGACGGTTCCAGCAAGGGCATCCGCACGGCCGTCCTTCAGCTTCTCAAGGGGCGTCTCGCGGAGGGCCGCAAGACAGCCGAGGCCATGCTGAGACAAGATGGCGGCGGCAATGCCTGCGCCGAACGGCTGTCGCACCTGATGGACGAGCTGATCCGCTCGCTCTACGATTTTGCCGCAACCCATGTCTACCGGGTGAAGAACCGATCCTCGGCCGAACGCATGGCGGTCGTTGCCGTCGGCGGCTATGGCCGCGGCACGCTGGCGCCGGGATCCGACATCGACCTTCTGTTCCTGCTGCCTTACAAGCAGACGCCATGGGGCGAACAGACGGTCGAATATATGCTCTACATGCTGTGGGACATGGGGCTGAAGGTCGGCCATGCCACCCGCAACATCGATGAGTGCCTCAGGCTGTCGCGCACCGACATCACCATCCGCACCTCGATCCTGGAAGCCCGTTTCCTGTGGGGCGAACGCAAGCTCTATGACGAGTTGATGCTGCGCTTCGATCATGAGGTGGTACGCACGACCGGCCCGGAATATGTGCAGGCCAAGCTTGCCGAACGCGACGAGCGCCATGCCAAGGCCGGCGAAAGCCGCTATCTGGTCGAGCCCAACGTCAAGGACGGCAAGGGCGGCCTGCGCGACCTGCAGACGCTGTTCTGGATCGGCAAGTATTTTTACCGGGTGCGCACCGGCGAGGAACTGGTCGAAAAAGGCGTCTTCACCGAAGCCGAGTACCGCGAGTTCCAGAAGGCCGAGGATTTCCTGTGGGCGGTGCGCTGCCACATGCACTTCCTCACCGGCAAGGCCGAGGAGCGGCTGCATTTCGACATTCAGCGCGAGATCGCCGAACGGCTCGGCTATACGACCCATCCCGGCCTGTCGGCGGTCGAACGCTTCATGAAGCACTATTTCCTCGTCGCCAAGGATGTCGGCGACCTGACCCGCATCTTCTGCGCCGCGCTGGAGGAGGAGCAGGCCAAGCATGTTCCCGGCTTCAACCGCATCTTCCTCACCTTCCAGCGCCGCAAGCGCAAGCTTGCCGGCACGTCGGACTTCATCGTCGACAACCATCGCATCAACATCGCCGACGACGGCGTCTTCGAGCGCGACCCGGTCAATCTTCTCAGGCTGTTCTGGTTTGCAGACAAGCACGGGCTGGAATTCCATCCCGATGCGCTGAAACTGCTCACCCGTTCGCTCGGCCTAGTCAACAAGTCGCTCAGGCGCGACGAGGAAGCCAACCGGCTGTTCCTCGACATATTGACCTCGGACCGCAACGCCGAGCTCAACCTGCGGCGGATGAACGAGGCGGGATTGCTGGGCCGGCTGATCCCGGATTTCGGCAAGATCGTCGCCATGATGCAGTTCTCGATGTACCACCACTACACGGTCGACGAGCACCTGATCCGCTGCATCGGCGTGCTGGCCGAGATCGAGCGCGGCGACGGCGAGAAGGTGCATCCGCTGTCGCATGCGCTGATGCCCGGGCTGAAGAAAAGCCGCGAGGCGCTCTATGTCGCCGTCCTGCTGCACGACATCGCCAAGGGCAGACCAGAGGACCATTCCGAGGCCGGCGCCAGGATCGCAAGGCGGATCTGCCCGCATATGGGACTTTCGCCGGCCGATACGGAAACTGTCGCCTGGCTGGTCGAGAACCACCTCGTCATGTCTATGACGGCGCAGACCCGCGACCTCAACGACCGCAAGACGATCGAGGACTTCGCCTCTATCGTGCAATCGGTAGAGCGGCTGAAGATGCTGTTGATCCTCACCGTCTGCGACATCAGGGGCGTCGGACCGGGCGTGTGGAACGGCTGGAAGGGCCAGTTGCTGCGTACGCTCTACTACGAGACCGAACTGCTGCTGACCGGCGGCTTTTCGGAGGTCTCGCGCGCCCAACGCACGGCGGCGGCGCGCGAACGCCTGGCCGAGGCGCTCGCCGACTGGCCCGACAAGGCGCGCAAGCGCTATGTCGGGCTGCATTATGAAAACTACCTCCTGACGGTGGACCTGCCGGACCAGCTTCGCCACGCCGAATTCATCCGCGAGGCGGACGCGGCGGGCAACAAGCTCGCCACCATGGTCAAGACCCACCAGTTCGAGGCGGTTACCGAAATCACCGTGTTGGCGCAGGACCATCCCCGTCTTCTCTCGGTGATTGCCGGGGCATGCGCCGGCGCCGGCGGCAACATCGTCGACGCGCAGATCTTCACCACGTCGGACGGCCGCGCGCTGGACACGATCCTGATCTCGAGGGAATTCGACCGCGACGAGGACGAACGCCGGCGCGCCGAGCGTGTCGGCCGGCTGATCGAGGACGTGCTGTCGGGCAAGAGCTGGCTGCCGGAGATGATCGAGAAGCGCACCAAGCCAAGGCGCGGATCCAAGGTCTTCAAGATCCCGCCACGCGCCGAAATCCGCAACGCGCTATCGAACCGGTTTTCGGTGATCGAGGTCGAGGGGCTCGACCGCCCCGGCCTGCTGTCGGAAATCACCGGAACACTGTCCGACCTGTCGCTCGACATCGCATCGGCGCATATCACCACCTTCGGCGAGAAGGTCATCGACACTTTCTATGTCACCGACCTGACCGGCCAGAAGATCGACAACCCGGCCCGCATCGCCACCATCCGCAACCGGCTGATTGCGACGCTCGAGGGTGTAGCGCTCGAACGCGGCGGCAAGGCCAAGGCAGCCGCCGAGTGACGGCAATCATCCCCTTCTTCCGATCCCACAAGCAGTTTGCGAACGCATGAGTCTCGTCAAGAAATTCGCTACCGTCGCGTCCGGCACTCTGATGAGCCGTGCGCTCGGTTTCGGCCGCGAGATGCTGATGGCGGCCGCACTCGGCACCGGACCGGTCGCGGACGCCTTCAATGCCGCCTTCCAGTTCCCCAACACCTTTCGCCGGCTGTTCGCCGAGGGCGCGTTCAATGCCGCCTTCGTGCCGCTGTTCGCCAAGGAGATCGAGACGCACGGCACCGATGGCGCCAAGCGTTTTTCCGAAGAGGTGTTCGGGGTGCTGTTCACCGCGCTCCTGGCGCTGACCATCGCCATGGAACTGGCGATGCCGCTGATCGTGCGCTACCTGGTGGCGCCGGGCTTTGCCGACACGCCGGGCAAGTTCGAGACGACCGTCACGCTTGCGACGATCATGTTCCCTTATCTGATCTGCATGTCGCTCGCCGCCATGATGGCGGGCATGCTGAACTCCTTGCGGCGCTATTTCGCCGCGGCAATCGCGCCGGCGTTCCTCAACATCATCCTCATCAGCGTGCTTGGCTATGCCTGGTACCACGGACTGGATGCACACGCTGTCGGCTTCGGCCTGTCCTGGGGCGTGCTGGCGGCCGGCGTCGTGCAGCTCGCCATCGTCTGGGTGGCGGTGCGCAATGCGGGCATCTCGATCGGCTTCCGCCGGCCTCGGATGACGCCGAACGTGAAGCGGCTCCTGATCCTGGCGCTGCCGGCGGCGATCACCGGTGGCATCACCCAGATCAACCAGCTGATCGGAACGGCCATCGCCTCGGCGCAGGACAGTGCCGTGTCCTCGCTGGCTTATGCCGACCGCGTCTACCAGTTGCCGCTCGGTGTCGTCGGTGTCGCGGTGGCGATCGTGCTGTTGCCCGAACTGTCGCGGGCGCTGAAGTCAGGCAATCTGATCGAGGCAGCCAATCTGCAGAACCGCTCCGTCGAATTCACCCTGTTCATGACCTTGCCGGCGGCGGCGGCGCTCTGGGTGATGGCGGAACCGATCGTGCGGCTGGTCTATGAGCGCGGCGCGTTCGCCGCCAACCATTCGACGCCTGTCGTGGCGGCGATCCTGGCGATCTTCGGTCTCGGCCTGCCGGCCTTCGTGCTGATCAAGGCCTTCACCCCAGGCTATTTCGCCCGCGAGGATACGCGCACGCCGATGATCTTCGCCGCAATCTCCGTGGCGGTGAACGTCGCCACCGCGCTGACGCTGTTCCCGAGGATGGGTGCACCCGGCATCGCCGTGGCCTCCGCCGTCGCCGGCTGGGTCAACGCGCTGATGCTGCTTGCCGTGCTGATCCGGCGCGGCCATTGGGGCCGCGACGTGCCGCTGTTGAGGCGCATCCCACGGCTGGTGCTGTCGGCGGTGGTCATGGGTGTCGCCCTCTATTTCGCCGAACATTGGCTGGCGACAAGGATCGGCCCCGGCTCGCCGCTGGTCGTCAAGGCGACGACGGTGCTGGCACTGGTGGCCGGAGGGGCGCTGCTCTATTTCATCACCGCTTTCGCCACCGGCGGCGCCGATTTCGGCATGATCCGGCGAAATGTCGGGCGCCGGGGAACAGAAGCCGGCCCGTCCGTGGCAAAATCAGAACTCGACGAATAGATCGGCCGGCCATCCCGCCTGGCCGGTCTTGATCCCGCCGACGCTCTCGTCCATAAGCGCGCCGTCGCAAGACTTTCGCCGCGCGCGGTTTCCAGCCGCATGATTGGCTCCGAAAAGTCTGCAACTTTTCGGAATCACGCCTATACGGCCCTCCACAAGCCATGAGGAAAACCATGTCCGCCTTCAAGCCACTCGTCTTCTCCGGTGTCCAGCCGACCGGCAATCTGCATCTCGGCAACTATCTCGGCGCCATCAAGAAATTCGTCGCCCTGCAGGATACGTCCGACTGCATCTATTGCGTCGTCGACCTGCATTCGCTGACCGCCCAGCTTGTCCATGACGACCTTGCCGACCAGACGCGGTCGATCACCGCGGCCTTCCTCGCCTCCGGCATCGACCCGAAGAAGCACATCGTCTTCAACCAGTCGCGGGTGATGCAGCACGCGGAGCTCGCCTGGATCTTCAATTGCGTGGCGCGCATCGGCTGGATGAACAAGATGACGCAGTTCAAGGACAAGGCCGGCAAGGACCGCGAGAACGCCTCGCTGGGCTTGCTTGCCTATCCCTCGCTGATGGCGGCCGACATCCTGCTTTATCGCGCCACCCACGTGCCGGTGGGCGAGGACCAGAAGCAGCACCTGGAACTGACACGCGACATCGCGCAGAAATTCAACAACGATTTCTCCGACCGCATCGCCGGTCTTGGGGTCGGCGTCGAGATGAGGATAGGCGAGGAGACGGTGAACGGCTATTTCCCGCTGACCGAGCCGGTCATCGGTGGGCCGGCAGCGCGCATCATGTCGCTGCGTGACGGCTCCAAGAAGATGTCGAAGTCGGACCCGTCGGACCTGTCGCGCATCAACCTGACCGACGATGCCGACGCCATCTCGAAGAAGATCCGCAAGGCCAAGACCGACCCGGAGGCCTTGCCGAGCGAGGTCGACGGGCTGGAAAGCCGGCCCGAGGCGGAGAACCTGGTCGGCATCTATGCCGGTCTCGCCGAGATGTCGAAGGCCGATGTGCTTAAGGAATTCGGCGGCCAGCAGTTCTCTGTGTTCAAGCCGGCGCTGGCCGATCTCGCGGTGGAGAGGCTGGCGCCGATCGCCACCGAGATGCGCCGCATCCAGGGCGACCGCGCCTATGTCGACGCCGTGCTGCGGGATGGCGGCGAACGCGCCGGCGTGCTCGCCGAAACGACGATGAAGACGGTGCGCGACATTATCGGGCTGCTGCAGGGCTGATCGCGGCGCACAACATTGGCACAAGGCCGGCGGCTTGCCGCCGGTCAGCGGCGGTGGCAGATTGCGGCCGAAAAGACACCGAGTAGATAGACATGGTCTCCAAACGCCTCAGCCGCGAAGCCGGTCACCGCAGGAAATTCCTGACGATCATCGACGACACGCCGGAATGCGAGCGCGCCGTCGCCTACGCCTCCAAGCGGGCGCAGAGCACCAGCGGCACGCTGGTGCTGCTCTATGTCATCGTACCGGACGACTTCCAGCACTGGCTGGGCGTCGAGAAAATCATGCGCGAGGAGGCGAACGCCACGGCGCGGGCGGCGCTGGACGGCTACGCCAACAAGGTGCGGCAGAAGCTCGGCATCGAACCAGAGATGGTGGTGCGCGAAGGCAAGCCGACGGAAGAGATCCACAAGCTGATCGAGGAAGACCAGGACATCGCCATCCTCGTGCTGGCGGCCGGCGCCGGCAAGGAAGGTCCAGGACCGCTGGTCGGTGCCGTGGCAGGCAAAGGTGCTGCCTTTCCGATCCCGGTGACCGTGGTGCCGCAGAATTTGTCGGATGAGGAGATCGACAGCCTCGCCTGAAGTGTATCGACATTCGGGTGATGCCGGCCTGCAAATGGCGGCTTCCGGTGCTTCCGGTGCTCACGTGCTTAAGTACGCTCCGCTCCGGTTCTCGGAAACCATCATTTTCGATTCGGCCTGACCCGAATCTCGACACACTTCACAGTGCTTGGCATGGGTCGCAAAAACATTCCGCCAGCCAGCCATTCCGGCGATGCGTTTCGCTTGAATGTCCCGCCGATAGAGCCTATTTAGAACTATTCCAAACTAGTTGCCCAAAACCGGGCATGGAGACGGCCATGTTCATCCAGACCGAGTCGACGCCCAATCCGGCGACGCTGAAATTCCTGCCCGGCAAGGAAGTGCTCCTAGAAGGCACCGCCGATTTCCGCGATGCCGACAGTGCGGCCATTGCCTCGCCGCTGGCTGGGCGGCTGTTCGAAATTCCCGGCGTCACCGGCGTGTTCTTCGGCTACGATTTCATCACCGTGTCCAAGGACGGCCCGGACTGGCAGCACCTGAAGCCGGCGATCCTCGGTGCGATCATGGAGCATTTCATGTCCGGTGCGCCTGTCATGGCCAAGGCCGGCCCCGCCGCCGAGACCAGCCAGACCGGCGAATTCTACGACAAGGCCGACGAGGAACTCGTCATCACCATCAAGGAGTTGCTCGACACGCGCGTGCGCCCAGCGGTGGCGCAGGACGGCGGCGACATCACCTTCCGCGGCTTCGAGAACGGCACCGTGTTCCTGCACATGAAAGGCGCCTGCGCCGGTTGCCCGTCTTCGACGGCGACGCTGAAGCACGGCATCCAGAACCTGCTTCGCCATTTCGTGCCGGAAGTGCAGCAGGTCGAGCAGGTCTCTTAGACGGCAATTTCCTACCCACGGACAACAAAAAACCGGGCCGAATTGCCCGGTTTTCTGTTTGGGACGTCCGTTGTTGCCTAGACGGTCCGCGTATGAAAGGCGACTTCCAGTTTAACCACGATCTGCCGGAAAAGCGGACAGGCTTTCCGGGATCATGGTCTAAAGAACGATGACCTTGGCGCCGACCTCGGCGCGATTGTAGAGGTCGATGACGTCCTGGTTCATCAGCCGGATGCAACCCGACGACATGGCCTTGCCGATCGAGTTCCATTCCGGGCTGCCGTGAAGGCGGTAGCCCATGTCACCGCCCTTGTTGAACAGGTACATAGCGCGCGCGCCGAGCGGGTTCTTCAGGCCCGGATCCATGCCGCCGGCGAACTTGGCGAGTTCGGGCTGGCGCTTGATCATCTGCGAAGGCGGCGTCCAGGTCGGCCATTCGCGCTTGATGGCGATATGGGCGGTGCCGTGCCATTCGAAGCCCTCGCGGCCGACGCCGATACCGTAGCGGATTGCCCGGCCATCGCCCTCGATGAAGTACAGGAACTTGTTCTGCGTATCGACGATGATGGTGCCGGGCTTTTCCTTGGAGTCGTAACTCACTTCCTGGCGATGGTACTTCGAGGGCACCTTCTCGATCGGGATACGTGGCAGCTGGTAACCGGCATCGGTCACCGCGCCATAGTCGTTGGAGAACATCTGCCCGCCGATGGTGCTGCAACCGGCAATAGCAGTGGACAGCGCCAATGCGGCGATTATTGCAAGCGACTTCATGCGCATGTGGTGATCCGGTGCCCCGCCCAAACTAGAGCGGCACGAGTCGGCCGCTTTCTCGCCATCATTCATGCTGGCATTTGCTTTGCTTGCCAAGCACACGATGCCTATATGCGGGGACTTACGTGCTGGTATGCGTATCACTATGGCATTTCGGCAACATACTTCACCGGATTGTGAAGGAAATTCAATGGGCCTGAATCGCAGGCCCGCGAAACTCGAGGATCCGTCATGAATGTCGGCGACGCCGCTCACCGCTCAGGCCTGCCGGCCAAGACCATCCGCTACTATGAGGAGATCGGCCTGATCGCGCCCGCGCGCGCCGCCAATGGCTATCGCGATTATACGAGTGACGATATCCACCGGCTGGCCTTCCTGCGCCGCGCGCGCAATCTCGGCTTTTCGATAGACGATTGTCGCCAGCTGATGGCGCTCTACAAGGATCGCGGTCGCGCCAGCCACGACGTGCGCGCAATCGCCGCCGCCCACGTCACCGCCATCGAGGAGAAGGTGCGCGAGCTGCAATCGATGCGCTCGACGCTGCAGAAGCTCGTTCACGCCTGCCATGGCGACGAGCGGCCGGACTGCCCGATTTTGGATGACATGGCGGGGGCGGCGTTGGCCGGCGGCAAACCCAACCGCGCGAGCGATAGACTACCTGTTGAAGAGGGTGGCCTGGGCGAAGGCGGCGTTAGCCGCCTTGCCACGCGCTCGTGAAGCCGCCAGCTTTGGTTCGTGTGGTATATTGCGCGCTCTGATATGAGCGTAGGGTAAAAGCACTGCCGCTGGTCGCCGGCCGGTGACCCCAATGACCGGAGAGAGCGCATGACCCGCGACCAGATGGTCACCCACCTTCGCGCCGCCGATGCGGTCGCCCGCGAGGCCGCCGCGCACGGCCACCATCCGTTCGGCGCGGTGCTGGTCGGCCCCGACGACGCAATCCTCATGCGCCAAGGCAATATCGACACCGTGCATCACGCCGAGACCGAACTTGCGCGGCGCGCGGCGGCAGCCTATCCGTCGAAGTTTCTCTGGACATGCACGCTGGTCTCGACCGGCGAGCCCTGCGCGATGTGCACCGGAACGCTCTACTGGGCGAATATCGGCCAGCTGGTCTATGGCTTCGAGGAGACCGAGCTTCTCGCGCTGACAGGCGACCATCCCGAAAATCCGACGATGAGTCTGTCCGCGCGAATTGTGCTCGGCTCTGGGCAGAAGAAGATCGAGGTCCACGGCCCCTTCCCCGAAATTGAGGATGAACTTGTATCGGTGCACCGGGGGTTCTGGCAGCGGTAATGGTTCCCCACGTCCCGCGAAAGGTCAGAAAGAGCGAACCGAACACAGGCGCAATGTGGCCACTGCTACGTGGACTCGAGCGGAAACGCCGCCCTTCGTTCGAATGACGCCAACCGGTCAACCCTGCGATATCCTGGTCAAAGCTGACGGCGAACTCCCAAATCCCCAAATTTGCCGCCACCAGTCAGGCTCGGCGGTTTTGCCCGTATTGATGTCCCCCCAAACCGCCGAGCCGCCCCGGTCAGCCGGCAAACTCCCTCCAGGTCTGTCAAATACATAATCGCCGTTAAAAACCGGGTTCAAACCGTGAACAAACTCTGGCATGGTGCCTGCCATGCCAATCATCTCGCCGATTCTCCTGAACCCTCTGATCGACGGTCGCCAGTCCGAGCGCGCCATGCTGGTGCGGCGGGGTGTGCAGCGGTTGCTGATGCAGATGGGCGCGCATGTGCTGCCCGAGTTGTCGTTGGCCACCGGCCGGCGCGCCGATCTCGTGGCGCTGACGCGGCAGGGCGATATCTGGATCATCGAGATCAAATCCTCGATCGAGGATTTTCGCGTCGACCGCAAATGGCCTGATTACCGGCTGCATTCCGATCGCTTTTTTTTCGCCACACATCCCGGCGTGCCGGCCGAAATCTTTCCCGAGGAATGCGGCTTCATTCTCTCCGACGGCTATGGCGCCGAGATTTTACGAGATGCGCCCGAGCACCGCATGGCGGCGGCGACGCGCAAGGCGCTGATGCTGCGCATCGCGCGCGCCGGCGCGGCGCGGCTGCTGGCGGCGGAACTGGCGGGTGTCGCGGTGCCGGTGCTGGAGGGGGAGAGCGAGTAATCGCGGCCCTGAAATTGACGCCCGCCAGATGCTCCAGCCCGGAACGGCTACTCCGTCTCTTCCTCGCCACCCACGGCCGGGGCCATCAGCAGCACCGCGGCACCAAGAAGCGCGGCGATGAAGGAACCGGCAAGGATGCCGACCTTGACCGCGTCCTGCAGCGCCACGTCGTTGGCGAAGGCGAGCAGGCCGATGAACAGGCTCATGGTGAAGCCGATGCCGCACAGGAGCGAAATGCCGATCATGTGCGACCAGCCGGCGTTGGCCGGCAGGTCGGCGAGGCCGAAGCGGATGGCGAGCGCGGAGGAGCCGAAGACGCCGACCAGCTTGCCGACGACGAGACCGGCTGCGACGCCCAGCGTGAGCGGCTCGATCAGGGCGCTAAAACTCAGGCCGGTGAGCGAAACGCCGGCATTGGCAAAGCCGAAGATGGGGATGACGATAAACGCCACCAGCTTGTGCAGGCCGTGCTCGAGCCGGTGCAGCGGCGAATGGTCAAGGTCGTGGCCGATGCCGGCCGAGCGTTCGAGCGGAATGGTCAGCGCAAGTGCCACGCCGGCCAGCGTGGCATGGACGCCGGACTTCAGCACCAGTACCCACAGGATGGCGCCAAGCACGAGATAGGGCACAAGGTTCATCACCCGCATACGGTTGAGCAGGACGAGCACGGCA
Organism: Mesorhizobium sp. ESP6-5; assembly: GCF_020164695.1. Classification (NCBI taxonomy): domain Bacteria; kingdom Pseudomonadati; phylum Pseudomonadota; class Alphaproteobacteria; order Hyphomicrobiales; family Phyllobacteriaceae; genus Mesorhizobium; species Mesorhizobium sp. ESP6-5. The sequence continues at coordinate 176,184 of NZ_JAIUGR010000003.1, read as the reverse complement.
ATCACGGCGAAGGCCGCGCCGAGATAGGCCAGCGACAGGCTGCTGGTGTAGAATATGGCGATGATGATGACGGCGCCGAGGTCGTCGATGATGGCAAGCGCGGTCAGGAAGACCTTCAGCGAGGCCGGCACGCGGCTGCCGAGCAGCGACAGGACGCCGAGCGCGAAGGCGATGTCGGTGGCGGTCGGGATCGCCCAGCCGGACAGTGCGGCCGAATTGTTGCTGTTGATGGCGACATAGACCAGCGCCGGCACCACCATGCCGCCGGTCGCCGCGATGCCGGGCAGCACCCGGCGCGGCCAGGTCGAGAGCTGGCCGTCCAGCATCTCGCGCTTGATCTCCAGCCCGACGAGCAGGAAGAACACCGCCATCAGCCCGTCATTGACCCAGTGCGAGACGCTGAGCGGGCCGAGATAGGCGTGGAGAACCGAGAAGTAGGTCCCGGCGAGCGGCGAATTGGCGACGATCAGGGCAAGGGCGGCGGCCACCATCAGGATGATGCCGCCGGCCGCCTCGCTGTCGAGGAACTCGCGGAAGACGGAAACCGGCCGTCGCTTCAAATCCTGCATGTCGCCTCCGTCATGCCGCCTGCCGGCGTGCGTCATTTGCAATGATGCGCAAAGTCCGGCCGCCGGGCAAGCATGGGACCCTTTTCAGCGCCTCGGAGACTGTTTCGAATTCGCTCTGACTGGTCATATGGTGGTTGAGAACCGCAGCGCAGCGGACATTCGTCCGTGAGCAAGGGAAGCGCAGAAAACGCCGCCAGATGGCCGCCAGAGCAGAATTTCCAAACAGTCTCTCAGCGCGGCGCGCGCTTGGCCAGGATCCGCTGCAGCGTGCGGCGATGCATGTTGAGCCGGCGTGCGGTCTCTGAAACGTTGCGCTCGCACATTTCGTAGACGCGCTGGATATGCTCCCAGCGCACGCGGTCGGCCGACATCGGGTTTTCCGGCGGCGCGGCGCGCTCGCCGGTGGTGCGGGTCAATGCCGCAAAGATATCGTCGGCGTCGGCGGGTTTCGACAGATAGTCGACGGCGCCGAGCTTCACCGCCGTCACCGCGGTGGCTATGTTGCCGTAACCGGTCAGGATGATGGTGCGGGAGTCCTCACGCTTCTCGCGGATGGCGGCGACGACATCGAGGCCGTTGCCGTCGCCCAGCCGCATGTCGACCACCGCATAGGCGGGCGGATTGGCGCGCGCCTTGCCCACGGCCTCCTCGACGCTCTCCGCCGTCTCGACCACGAAACCTCTGGTTTCCATGGCACGGGCCAGACGGGTCAGGAACGGCTTGTCGTCATCGACGATCAGAAGCGAGGTGTCCTCGCCTTCAACCATAGGCCCACTGTTCTCATCGCCTGTCATCGTCTCGAAAATTCCTGCTGCCTTATTTTTACGCAGATATAGTTTTGCGGGGCCATTGTCCAATTTACGCAGTGTCAAACATGGTGGCTGGGGCCGATTCCGGGTTCAGGAAGACGCTTCTCGGCCACGAAATCCGCACCACGGCCCCTTCGCCGAGGCCGCTCGAATTGCGAAAGTCGAGCGTGGCGCCCGAACGTTCGAGCAATGTCTTGGCGATAAACAGGCCGAGCCCGAGGCCGCCTCCGGCTTCCGTGCCCTGGCGTGTCGACATGTAGGGTTCACCGATGCGGTCGATGATCTCGGGCGGGAAACCCGGGCCGTCATCGGTGATCGAGAAGGAGACCGTCGCCTCGTCCCAGCTCCAGCGCACGGTGACGCTCTTGCGGGCGAAATCGACCGCGTTCTCGACCAGATTGCCGAGACCATAGATGACGCCGGGATTGCGGCGCCCGACCGGCTCCGGCCCGGTCCGCTCGCCAGGGCGAAGCTTGATCGAGATGCCGAAGTCGCGATGCGGCGCCGTCACCTCCTCGACCAGCGAGGTCAGTGGCAGGCGGGACAGATGTGCCTCGCCCTCCGACGACAGGCTGGTCAGGCGCTTGAGGATTTCACGGCAACGCTCGCTCTGAGAGCGCAGCAGCTTCACGTCTTCCCCGTATTTCGGATCGCTGCCGAGCGCCTTTTCCATCTCCTTGGCGACGAGCGTGATCGTGGCGAGCGGGGTGCCGAGTTCGTGCGCCGCCGCCGCCGCCAGCCCGTCGAGCGCGGAAAGGTGCTGCTCGCGCTGCAGCACCAGTTCCGTGGCGGCGAGCGCGTTGGCCAATAGCCGCGCTTCGGCGGCCACCCGGAAGGCGTACATGGCGGTGAAGGCAATGGAGGACAGCACCGCCATCCACATGCCGGCGACATAGATGAAGGGCATCACCAGGGGCGCGCCTTCGTACCAGGGCAGCGGGAGATGGCGAAAGACCAGCAAGGTCGCCGCGATCATCACCAGCCCGCCGAGGATGGCGGTGAGGCGAAGGGGCAGCGACGTCGCCGAAATGACGACGGGTACGGTCATCAGCAGCGAGAACGGATTGGTCAGGCCGCCGGTCATGTAGAGCAGGCCGGCAAGCTGCAGGCTGTCGAAGACCAGGATGCCGAAGGCGGCGAACGGGGTGAGCCGGTGCGCGGCCGGAAAGCGAAAGGCCAGAAACAGGTTCATCCAGGCCGAACAGGCGATGAGGGCAAAACACAGACTGACCGGCAGCGGAAACTTCAGGCCGTAGGCGACGACGAGCACGGTCACGCTCTGGCCGACAATGGCCAGCCAGCGCAGCCGGATCAGCGTGTTGAGGCGCAGTCGCTGGCTTTGCTGGAAGTCGGGCGTGTTCAGGATGTTGATCATGGCCATGGATTACAGCCGCAAACCAGCAAAGGCTAGGTCCCGCGCGGCTTGGCGCGGGCGGTGGCGGCGGCGAGCAATGGGTTTTCCGGCCAGACATGCTTGGGATAGCGGCCGCGCATGTCGGCGCGCACATCGGTCCAGGAGCCGCGCCAGAAGCCAGGCAGGTCTCGCGTCGTCTGGATCGGCCGGTGCGCCGGCGACAACAGTTCAAGCGTCAAGGGGACGGTGCCGTTGGCGATCGACGGATGGCGGTCGAGGCCGAACAATTCTTGCACGCGCACCGCCAGAACCGGCCATTCGCCGTCATAGCGGATCGGCACATGGCTGCCCGACGGGGCATCGAAATGAGTCGGCGCCAGTGCTTCGATCTTGCGTTGCAGGTCATGTGGCACGAGCGACGCCAGCCCGGCCGCGACAGTTCCGGGATCGATGGCGGCCAGGGAGGCCGCACCGGACAGAAAAGGCAGCAGCCAGTCGTCGAGGCGCGCGATGAGCGCTTCATCCGACATGTCGGGCCAGGGCTCGCCCAAGCCCTTGTGCAGCCAGGACAGCCGGTGGCGCAGCGTCTGCGCCTCCTTGCTCCAGGTCAGAAGGGAAAGCCCATGCTCGCGCAGGGCCTCGATGATGGCGCGGTCGGCGTCGGCGCCGGCCGGCGGCGGCAACATGCGTTCGGCGAGCGTGATGGCGTCAAGCCGCACGGTTTCGCGCACCCGCACGGCGCGCCTGTCGCGATCGAAACTCGTCTGCCGGCGCGTTTCGATCCTGCCGCCAAGTGCTGCCCGGATGTCCTCCTCACTGCTTGCCGCAGCCGCCGTAATGCGGGCATTCTGCGCCTTGCCTTGCACGTCCGCGACGACCAGAAACGGCTCGCCCGCCAGCGGGTCGCCGGCGTCGAGCATGGCGCCGGAACCATTGGCCAGCACGAAACGGCCGCGCTCGCCGCGCGCCTTGGCGACGCGGTCCGGCCAGGCGTGGATGAGCAGGGTTCCGGCTGGAACAGCTCCGTTGGTCTTCGCACCGCCTACCTGCCTGGCCAGGCGCTCGGCAAGCTGGCGCGCCGACGTGGCACGCGGCGATCTTTCCGCGCGAAAGCGCATCAATCGCCGTTCGAGGTCGGCACCGTCACCGCCAAGGCCACGCTCGGTCAGCAGCACGGCAAGCATGGCCGCCTCACCACCATGACCGCTGCTGGCCGCCTCGGCGACCATATGCGCCAGCCGCACCGGCAGAGCGAGCTTGCGCATCGCAGCGCCCGCGTCCGTCAACCGCCCTGCCTCATCAATCGCATCGAGCGCGCGCAACAGCGCCCGTGCTTCATTGAGCGCGGGAGCCGGCGGCGGATCGAGGAAAGCAAGACTGGCTGGATCAGCGACACCGAAGGCGGCGCAGTCGAGCAGCAGGCCCGACAGGTCCGCCTCAAGGATTTCCGGGGGGGTGAAGGCGGGAAGTGCGGCCGTCTGCTCTGCACGCCACAGCCGGATGGCGACGCCGGCCTGCGTGCGGCCGGCGCGGCCGGCGCGCTGGTCGGCTGAGGCCTTGCTGACACGCACGGTTTCCAATCTGGTCAGTCCGCTGGCCGGCTCATAGCGCGGCAGCCGCGACAGGCCGGAATCGATGACGACGCGCACGCCGTCGATGGTGATGGAGGTCTCGGCGATGGAGGTCGCCAGCACCACCTTGCGGCGGCCCGTCGGTGCCGGCTTGATCGCCGCGTCCTGCGCCTTGCCGTCGAGCAGGCCATAGAGCGGGACGATATCGGTGGCGGCGCCGACCTTGCCGGCCAGCCGCTCGGCGGTGCGCTCGATCTCGCGCTGGCCGGGCAAGAAGGCAAGCACGCTGCCGCTCTCCTCGGCAAGGGCGGCGCGGATCGCCTTGGCCATGGCGTCCTCGATCGGCACACCGGCCGGCCGCTCGTCGTATCTGACATCGACGGGAAAGGCGCGGCCCTCGCTTTCGATCACCGGCGCGCCCGACAGGAGTTTCGCGACCCGTGCGCCGTCGAGCGTTGCCGACATCACCAGCAGACGCAGATCCGGCCGCAGCGCGCCTTGCACATCGAGGGCGAGAGCGAGACCGAAATCGCCGTCGAGCGAGCGCTCGTGGAATTCGTCGAAAATGACGGCCGAAACGCCGGGCAGTTCAGGGTCGTCGAGGATCATGCGCGCCAGCACGCCCTCGGTGACGACCAGGATTTTCGTCCGCGCCGAGGTGCGGTTTTCCATGCGCATGGCGTAGCCGATGGTGGCGCCGGGCTCTTCCCCCAGCAACTCGGCCATGCGGCGCGCGGCGGCGCGGGCGGCGAGCCGTCGCGGTTCGAGCAAGACGATCTTGCTCGTGCCCAGCCAGGGCGCATCGAGCAGCGCCAACGGCACCAGCGTGGTCTTGCCAGCGCCGGGCGGCGCGACCAGCACGGCGCTGTTGCCAGAGCCGAGCGCCTCTCTCAGCGCCGGCAGCACGGCGGATACCGGAAGTTCCGGCAAGGGTTTGGTCGTCATTACGCCCGCATATCAGCGGTCGCGGGCGCCGTGCAACTTTATCGCACCAGGCCTGGTTAGAGCCGTGCGCGGGAAAACGGATTCCAGCGCACCGTGCCCAGCCGCACTTCCTCGCGCACCATGGTCAGCAGGCCCGATCCGCCGACGACGGCGAGGCCGACAAGCGACAGCCAGTCCGGATATTCCCGGAAGAACAGCGCGCCGAGGATGACCGCCCAGACGATCTGCGAATAATGCGTCGGCGCAATCCGGTTGGCCGGAGCGTATTTGGCGGCCAGCAACTGCAGCAATTGTCCACAGGCGGTGAAGGCGCCCGCCATCACCAGCCATGCCAGCTGTTTTCCATCCGGGACGGTGAAGGAGGTCGCGGCGGCACCGATGCCGTTGAACAGCAGCCCATAGCCGATCAGCACGCCGAGCATGGTCGTGCGTTTTTCCTGCTGCGCCAGCGACCGCATCAGGATGACGTTGGTGGCGGCGAGGAAAGCGATGGTGAAAGCAGCAAGGTGACCAAGGTGCAGCTCGCGAAAGCCCGGCCTGACAACCAGCATGACGCCGGCAAAGCCGGCGACCACCGCCAGCCAGCGCCAGGGCCCGACCTTTTCCTTGAGGATCACGGTGGACAGAATGGTGACGCAGAGCGGCGCCAGAAAGATGAGCGCATAGGTCTCGGCCAGCGGAATGGTGGTGAAAGCATAGACGCTGAGCACGCCCGACGCGATGCCGGCCCAGGCCCGCGCCTGCACCGCCCAGGGACGTTTGGCGCGCCAGAAATCACGCCAGCGCTCGTTGGCCGGCCGGCTGAAGAAGAGGAAGCAGCCGGCAAACAATGTCGAGAAGAAGCCGATCTCGAACACCGTGAATTGGCCGCCCAGGCTCTTGATAACGGCATCGCTGCCCGAATAGCTTGCATAGGCGATCAGGGCGAGCAGGATTCCGTTCGGCACGTTTTTCATTTCCGGGGAGAGAGAGTTGAAAATACTGGCACTCGGTGCTCATCCAGACGACATCGAGATCTTCATGTTCGGTACGATGGCCGCCTATGCCGCGCAAGGCGCAGAACTCACTTTTGCCGTGGCTACCGATGGTGCCAGGGGCGGCAAGAGCGATCCCGCTTTTCTGGCTCGTTTCCGGCGCGAGGAGGCAATGGCCGCGGCCGCGCTGCTCGGGGCGGCAGCCCGCTTCCTCGACTTTCCCGATGGCGGGCTGGTGGCCGACGCCGCGCTGATCGATGCACTGAAAACACTGATCAGCGAGATCGGGCCGGACCTGGCGATCACGCACGCGCCCAACGACTATCATGCCGACCACCGCGCGCTGTCGGACGGCGTGCGCATCGCTGCTTCGTTCGGGGTTCCGGTGCTGCATGCCGATACGATGGGCGGCACCGGATTCTCGCCGACGCACTATGTCGATATTTCCGCCCATGCCGACATCAAGGCCAAGGCGATCCGCATGCACCAGTCGCAGGACCCGGACCGCTTCGTTGACATTGCACTGACGCAAAACCTTTTTCGCTCGGGCCAATGCAACGGCGCGCAAGGTTCGCTGGCCGAAGCCTTCCGCTTCGAGCCGACGTTTCCCTTCGGCGACATCCGCGCGCTGCTGCCGCCGGCGCCACCGATCCGGACGGTGATGGTGAGCACCAAGCGGGTCGACTGAACCCGCGGACGATCGGCCAGGGGTATCCCGTTCCGCGCTCGTCCGCCTGATGCGGCGCTTTTCTCAACTTTTCAGAGACCGGCTTCAGCATGTTGCGGCGCAGCAACGAATTCGCTTGCCTTGTTTAGTAAAAATTGCATCACTAAACAAATTACTAAACATCCGCGGCGCGACGACGCCGCCATGTTTGGGCCTCTGAGGAGAGAGGTTGAGGGATCTTGAGACCGTCATCCGGACGTGTTTCGCAAATGGGAGGAAGGCATGAAATCGAGCTTGAAACTGGCGTTGGGACTGACCTCGGCGATCGCAGCGTCGACAGCTATCTCGAGCGCCGCGCACGCTGAAGACCTGACGCTGTGCTGGGCCGCCTGGGACCCGGCCAACGCGCTGGTCGAACTGTCCAAGGATTTCACCAAGGAAACCGGCATCGGCATGAAATTCGAGTTCGTGCCGTGGACCAACTACGCCGACCGTTTCCTCAATGAGCTGAACTCGCACGGCAAGCTCTGCGACCTGATCATCGGCGACAGCCAGTGGATCGGCGGTGCCGCCGAGAACGGCCATTACGTCAAGCTGAACGACTTCTTCGACAAGGAGAAGATCAGCATGGACGACTTCGTGCCGGCGACCGTCGTCGGCTATTCGGAATGGCCGAAGAACACGCCCAACTACTGGGCGCTGCCGGCCATGGGCGACGTCGTCGGCTGGACCTACCGCAAGGACTGGTTCTCCAAGCCCGAACTGCAGAAGGAATTCAAGGAGAAGTATGGCTGGGACCTCGGCCCGCCGGCCACTTTCGACCAGTTGAAGCAGATCGCCGAATTCTTCCAGAAGCGGCAGGTCGACGGCAAGACGGTCTATGGCGCCTCGATCTACACCGAGCGCGGCTCGGAAGGCATCACCATGGGCGCCATGGACGTGCTCTACAGCTATGGCTTCCAATACGAGAACCCGAAGAAGCCCTACGAGATGGAAGGTTTCGTCAATTCGCCAGACGCCGTCAAGGGCCTGGAATTCTACAAGGCGCTCTACGATTGCTGCACCCCTCCGGGCGCCTCGAACAGCTACATGGGCGAAGGCGTCGATGCCTTCAAATCCGGCCAGGTGGCGATGCACATGAACTTCGCCTTCACATGGCCGGGCCTGCAGAAGGACGAGAATGTCGGCGGCGACAAGATCGGCTATTTCGTCAATCCCAAGGGTCCCGGCGGCGCCCAGTTCGCCCAGCTCGGCGGCCAGGGTATTTCGGTGGTCTCCTATTCCGACAAGCAGGAATCGGCGCTGAAATACATCAAGTGGTTCGCCAACAAGGACGTCCAGGCCAAATGGTGGTCGCTCGGCGGTTATTCCTGCCTCAACGCGGTGGTCAAGGACCCGAAATTCCCGGCCAGCCAGCCCTATGCGCAAACCTTCCTCGACTCGATGGCGATCGTGAAGGACTTCTGGGCCGAGCCGAGCTACGCACCACTGCTGCAAGCCTCGCAGAAGCGCTTCCATGACTATGTCGTCGCCGGCCAGGGTTCGGCCAAGGATGCTCTCGACGGCCTGGTCAAGGACTGGACGCAGGTCTTCCAGGACGACGGCAAGATGTAGCCGCGACAACCGCAAGGCTCCTCCCGAGCCATGACGCCGCGTCCCGTGCCGCCCTTGGCACGGGACGCGGTTCAGATAAATTCCATGACAGAGACGAACGAAGTGACCGAAGCAGGACTGACCATGCTCAATCGGACCGCGGAGACCGTTGCCCGGGCGACCCCGGAACCGTTGGCCCGCAAGGTCCGGGGCATCAGCGACAAGGGCCTCGCCTGGCTGTTCATCTCGCCGACGATCCTGTTGCTGCTCGCCATCAACATCTTCCCGCTGTTCTGGGCGATCTACCTGTCGTTCACCAATTTTCGTGCCAACCGCCCGAACGAGGTGGTGAAGAACCTCGGCTTCGCCAATTACCAGCGCATCCTTGGCGACCAGGACATCTGGATCGCCATGCAGACGACGGCGCATTTCGTGTTCTGGACCATCCTGTTGCAGACGCTGATCGGCTTCACGCTGGCCTGGCTGATCGACCGCAAGTTTCGCGGCCACGCTTTCTGGACGACGCTGATCCTGGTGCCGATGATGCTGTCGCCGGCGGTGGTCGGTAATTTCTGGCGCTTCCTCTACGAGCCGCAGATCGGCCTGTTTTCCTATGTCATCTCGTTCGTGTCGGGCATTCCGCCGACAAGCATCCAGATGCTTTCCAACGTCTCGCTGGCGCCGTGGTCGATCATCATCGTCGATACCTGGATGTGGACGCCCTACGTGATGCTGATCTGCCTCGCGGGCCTGCGCTCGATCCCCGAATATATTTATGAAGCGGCCGAGGTCGACCGCGCCTCCAACTGGCGGCAGTTCTGGTCGATCACGCTGCCGATGGCGCTGCCCTTCATCATGCTGGCGGTGCTGTTTCGCGGCATCGAGAACTTCAAGATGTTCGACATGGTCAACCTGCTCACCGGCGGCGGGCCGGGCTCGACCACCGAAGTCGCCTCGATCACGCTGAAACGGCAGGCATTCGAGAGCTGGCGTACCGGCTATTCCTCTGCCTTCGCCATCATCCTGTTCGTCGCGGTGTTCGGTCTCGCCAACATCTACGTCAAGGCGCTCAACAAGGTGAAGCAGAGATGAGCCTGACCACAGCCCATTCGGTCGTCGCGCCCTCGTCGAATTCGAAGCGCATCGCCGGCGCCATCATCATCGCCTACGCGCTGATCTCGATCGTGCCGCTCCTGTGGATCTTCGCCACCAGCTTCAAGACGCCGCCGGATTCGATCGCCTATCCGCCCAAGATCGTGTTCCAGCCGAGCATCGAGGGCTACTGCAACCTGTTCACGACGCGCACCAGGCAGACGCCTGAATATATCAACTCGCTCGGACCGGCGACGGGCTTCTGCGACGAGACCGTGCGCAAGCGCAACATGGTGATCGCCGGACCATCCAACTTCCTGCCGCGCTTCATCAATTCGCTGATCATCGCCTTCGGCTCGACCTTCTGCGCCGTCTTTCTCGGCACATTGTCGGCCTACGGCTTCTCGCGCTTCAAGGTGCCGCTCGCCGACGACCTTCTGTTCTTCATCCTGTCGACACGCTTCATGCCGCCGATCGCGGTCGCCATTCCCATCTACCTGATGTACCGCGAGCTTGGCCTGTCGGACACCGCCCTCGGCATGATCCTGCTCTACACGGCGGTCAACGTGTCGCTGGCGGTGTGGCTGCTCAAAGGCTTCATCGACGAGATCCCGCGCGAATATGAGGAGGCGGCGATGATCGACGGCTACACGCGACTGCAGGCCTTCTGGCGCACCGTGCTGCCGCAGGCGACCACCGGCATTGCCGCGACGGCCATTTTCTGCCTGATCTTCGCCTGGAACGAATACGCCTTCGCCGCCCTGCTGACTTCCGGCACGGCACAAACAGCGCCGCCCTTCATCCCGACCATCATAGGCGAAGGCGGCCAGGACTGGCCGGCCGTGGCGGCCGGCACGACGATCTTCCTGGTACCGATCCTGGTCTTCACCATCCTGCTCCGCAAGCAATTGCTGCGCGGCATCACCTTCGGTGCGGTGCGCAAATGATTAGTGTGGGAGTAAGTCGACCCCCACTCCGTCGAGCTTCGCTCGACACCTCTCTCCCGATCGGCGGGGTAGAGGAAGGGCGCGAACTTGATTCAGCCAGGCTCCCTTCCTCTCCCTCCGGAGGGGAGAGAGGTGGCGCTGCGGAGCAGCGACGGAGTGGGGGAACCACCGGGCAACCATCTCTCCCTTTGAACGGGGAAAAGGGAGGAAGCTACGCATGACGCGCCCCGCCATCTCCAGGAAATCGCGCTGGCCCCGCTGGGCCAGGCGCGGGCTGATGGAAAACATTGCCACGGCGCTGATCGCCATCGGCTTCCTGATGCTGTTCCAGCCCTTCGCGCTGTCGCTCTATACCTACTCCTTCATCACCATGCTCGCCGGCACCGTGATGTTCATCATCGTCTCGAAGTTCCCGGAATAATCATGGCCGAAATTCGCGTCCAACATCTGAGAAAGGCCTTCGGCGATTTCGTCGCCGTCCAGGATTCCAACTTCCTCGTCGAGGACGGCGAGTTCTTCGTCATGCTCGGGCCATCGGGCTGCGGCAAGACGACGACACTGAGAATGATCGCCGGGCTCGAACTGCCGACCGGCGGCCAGATCCTCCTCGGCGGCGACGACGTCACCATGCTCAGGGCCCGCGAGCGCGACATCGCCTTCGTCTTCCAGCTGTTCGCGCTCTATCCGCACATGAATGTGCGCAAGAACATCGGCTTCCCACTCTTGGCGCAAGGCATGCCCTCGGCCGAGCTCCGCACCCGCGTCGAGGAAACGGCGAAGCTTCTGCGCATCGACCATCTGCTCAACAAATCCGTATCCGGCCTTGCCGGCGGCGACCGCCAGCGCGTCGCGCTCGGCCGCGCCATCGTGAGGCGGCCGAAATGCTTCCTGATGGACGAGCCGCTCGGAACGCTCGACACCGAATTCCGCGATCTGATGGTGCATGAGCTGCGCGAACTGCACAACCGCATCCACGCGACGACCGTGTACGTCACGCATGACCAGATGGAAGCGATGTCGATGGCCGACAAGATCGCGGTGATGAACCACGGCGTCATCGAGCAGTTCGGCACGCCCCGCGAGATCTACGACCGCCCCGCTACCATGTTCGTGGCCGACTTCATCGGCTCGCCGCCGATGAATTTTTTGAAATTTGGCGGTGGACTCACAAAAGGCGCGAAGGAGGTGGTCGTCCAGGGGGCGACAGTGGCAGTGCCAGAGGTGCGCGAGGACGTAGCACCTGCCGACATGGCGCTCGGCATTCGCCCCGAACACATCCGCTTCGACGATACATCCAAGCTGCGCGGCGCCATCTACGGCACCGAATATCTCGGCACCACCCAGATCGTCGCGGTGGAAACGGCGGACGGCATCATCAAGGCGCGGGTGCCGGCCGAAATCCGGCTCAATGCTGGCGACCATGTCGGCCTGACACTGAACGGCGCGCGGCTGTCGCTGTTCGAAAAAGGCTCCGGGCGCGCGGTGAGAACGGCGATCCACGACACCGCCTCTCAGGGGAGAGCGCAGCATGGCTGACGTGCACATCAAAGGCGTGACCAAAAGCTTCGGCGACCATGTCGCCGTCAGCGGGCTCGACCTGCATATAGCGGACGGCGAATTCGTCGTGCTCTTGGGGCCGACCGGCGCCGGCAAGACGACCACACTGCGGCTGATTGCAGGGCTGGAACGGCCGGATGCAGGCACGATCGAGATCGGTGGCCACAATGCCACGACCCTGTCACCGGCCGAGCGCGACACAGCCTTCGTCTTCCAGCAATATTCGCTCTATCCGCATCTGTCGGTGTTCGACAACCTCGCCTTCCCACTGCGCTCGCCGGCGCGGAAAATACCGGAAGACCAAATCCGCCGCCGGGTCGAGGAGGTCGCGAAGATGGTGCGCATCCATCACAAGCTTGCCAACCGTTCGACCAAATTGTCGGGCGGCGAAATGCAGCGTGTCGCCATCGGCCGCGCGCTGGTGCGCAAGCCTTCCATCTACCTGATGGACGAGCCGCTGTCGTCGCTCGACGCCAAGCTGCGCGCGGATCTCAGGCTCGAATTGAAGCGCATCCAGTCCGAGCTCGGTGCCACCATGCTCTACGTCACGCACGACCAGATCGAGGCGATGACCATGGCCGATCGCATCGGCATCCTCGCCGACGGCGTGCTGGTGCAGATCGGTTCACCACGAACCATTTATTCGGAACCGGCAAATCTGCATGTCGCTGCAAGGCTCGGCCAGCCGGCGATCAATCTTTTACCGACGGGGCTACTTCCCGATGGCGGCGCGCCGGCCGGCACCAGGACAATCGGCGCGCGCACCGAGCACCTGGCGATCGAGAAGGCCGTGAATGGCCATGCTGATGGCGTCGTCGACTGGGTCGAGCATCTCGGCGACCAGAACCATCTGCACGTGACGGTGGGGCCGAAGAAACTGGTGACGCTGACCGATCCCGACACCGATCTGGCGCAAGGCGACGAGGTGGTGATCCGCTACCGCTCGCCGCTCTGTTTCGGCGCCGACGGACAACGATTGATGTGAGCGGCTTCGGCGCCCCCGCCAAGGGGACGCCGGCTTCCGATTGAGATTGCGAATACGGGACGAATTCGATGAAGCACTTTTTCAACCGCAGGGAAACGATCGTCACCGAGGCCCTGGACGGCCTGTTGCGCACCATTGGCTCAGGCGACCTCGCGCGCCTCGACGGGTATCCCGAGATCAAGGTCGTGCTGCGCGCCGATTGGGACAAGTCCAAGGTTGCCGTCGTCTCCGGCGGCGGCGCCGGGCACGAGCCGTCGCATGCCGGCTTCGTCGGCAAAGGCATGCTGACGGCGGCGGTTTCGGGCGAGATCTTCGCCTCGCCGAGCGTCGAAGCGGTGCTGGCGGCCATTCGCGCGGTCACCGGACCGGCCGGTTGCCTGCTGATCGTCAAGAACTACACCGGCGACCGGCTCAATTTCGGCCTCGCTGCCGAGAAGGCGCGCGCCGAAGGTTTTGCCGTCGAGATGGTGATCGTCGCCGACGACATCGCGCTGCCCGACATCACCCAGCCGCGCGGCGTTGCCGGCACATTATTCGTGCACAAGATATCAGGCCATCTGTCGGAAGCCGGCAAGGACCTGGTATCCGTCGCGGCGGCCGCGCGTGCGGCGGCAAAGGATATCATCTCGCTCGGAATGTCGTTGTCGTCCTGCTCCATTCCCGGCCAGCCGCACGAGGACAGGTTTGGCGAAAACGATGGCGAGCTCGGCCTCGGCATCCACGGTGAGCCGGGCGTCGAGCGCATCGCGGTGCAGAGTGCCGACAAGCTGGTGGCTGTCATGGCGGAGCGCCTCGCGGGGCGGCTCGACGCGAAGGCCGGCCATGCCTTGCTGATCAACAATCTCGGCTCCGTGCCGCCGCTCGAAATGTCGCTGGTTGCCAATGCGGTGCTTGCCTCACCGCTGGCAAAGACAGTGAAGTTCACAACCGGTCCCGGACCGTTGATGACGGCACTCAACATGAACGGGTTCTCGCTGTCGCTGATCCGGCTCGATGCGGCACGCGAGGCCGCCTTGCTGGCGCCAGTCGGCCCGCACGCCTGGATGCCGGCCAAGCCGCTCGTTGCGCCCGCTGTCGTACCGATAGCGAAAGCAGCCGGACAATGCGCGGCACACAGGGCCAGCCAGGATGCCGGCACCAGGCGCTTGATCGTCACGGTCTGCGAGAAGCTGATTTCGCTCGAAGCGGCATTGAACGGACTGGACGCCAAGGCGGGCGACGGCGACACCGGCTCGACGGTGGCGACCGGCGCACGAAGCATTCTTGATCGGCTCGACACGCTGCCGCTTGCCGACCCCGCGGCGACCCTAGGTGCAGTGGGCGACATATTGAGCGCATCGATGGGCGGCTCCAGCGGAGTGCTGCTGTCGATCTTTTTCACGGCGGCGGGACGGGCCTTGGACGGTGGCGCCGGTGTGCCCAAGGCCCTGCTCGCCGGGCTTGAACGCATGACCTTCTACGGTGGCGCCAAACCCGGCGATCGCACCATGATCGATGCGCTGGAACCGGCCTTGAAGGCCCTCGACGGCAAGGGCCTTGGCGACGCGGCGGCGGCAGCCCGGCGCGGTGCGGAAGCCACCGCGGCCATGGAGAAGGCAAAAGCCGGGCGATCTGCCTATGTCGGTGCCGGATTGCAGGGCGTGGTCGATCCCGGTGCTCATGCCGTGTCAGAGGTGTTCGCGGCCGCCGCCACACTGCTTGTCACGGCCTGAAGCATGCACCAGTTGTCGAACGACCGTTCTTTCGCTACTGCCGGCAAGGTGCAAACCGGGAATTCGGGCGACATGACGGCGCTGGACCTTTCGAGGCTAATCGCGGCCGCCGCGGATGCGATTGCCGCGCACGCCGAGGAATTGACGGCGCTCGACCAGGCGATCGGCGACGGCGACCACGGGCTGAACATGAAGCGCGGCTTCGACGCCGTACGGGCCGAGGCGGACGTGTTCGCCGCGAAGCCGCTGCCGGACGCCCTGAAGGCAATTGGCACCAAGCTGGTGATGACGGTGGGCGGCGCTTCCGGCCCGCTGTTCGGCACGCTGTTCATGGCGCTCGGCAAGGAGATTTCGGCGGAACCCGACCGCGCCAATCTGACGGCTGCCTTCCGCAAGGCGATCGAAGCGGTGGCCGCGCGCGGCAAGTCGCAGGTAGGGCAAAAAACCATGCTCGATGTGCTGCGGCCGGTGCATGACGCCTTGGCCGGGGAAAGGACGGCGGCTGAAATAGCCGACGTCGCCGACGCTGCCGCCGACGCGACGGTGCCTATGAAGGCACTGCGCGGCCGCGCCTCGTTCCTCGGAGACCGCTCGATCGGCCATATGGATGCCGGCGCGCGCTCGACCGCGCTGCTGGTGCGCACGCTGGCGCAAATCATTGGGGGCAAGGCATGAGCAATGTCGGGATCGTGATCGTCTCGCATTCGCCGCTGGTCGCGGAGGGCACGGCCGACATGGTACGCCAAATGGTCGGCGACGAGGTGCCGCTTGCGTGGTGCGGCGGAAACGGCCATGGCGGGCTCGGCACCAATGTCGAGGCGATCATGGGCGCCATCGACAAGGCCTGGTCGGACGCCGGCGTCGCCATTCTTGTCGATCTCGGCGGCGCCGAGACCAATTCGGAAATGGCGGTGGAATTGATCGGCGAACCGCGTGCGCACAAAATCATCGTCTGCAACGCGCCGATCGTCGAGGGCGCGGTGATGGCGGCGACCGAGGCATCCGGCGGCGCCTCGCTCCGGGAAGTGGTGGCGACGGCGCACGAATTGTCGCCGTCGTGAGCGAACGGGATTTTTGAACACATGTCCGCAACCGCCGAAGCGACCATCCTGATCACGCACGATGTGGGCCTGCATGCGCGTCCTTCGGTGAAGTTCACCAAGCTGGCCAAGAGCTTTGCCGCCGAGGTGGAGATTGCACTCGCCGCCAACGGCCCATGGTTCGATGCAAAAAGCATCGTCAAGGTGATGGCGGCCAAGGCGCCGAAGGGCACGGTGCTGCACATCAGGGCCAACGGCGATGGTGCCGATGATGCTATCCGCGCGCTGGTCGAACTGGTGCAGCGCGATTTCGACGAGGACGCCGGCCATGTCCGCTCGGCTTGAGGCCGATCCGCGCCTGCGCTCACCCGCTGGGAACGCGTGCCATGCGCATTGAGGGTGTTCCTGCCTCGGTCGGCTATGCCGAGGGACCTCTGTTCGACCTCGGCCGGCCCGCAGGCGTTTACGTTAGCAAGGCAAGCTCCGTCGAGGAGAGGACGTCGCTGCAAGCCGCGATCGGCAAGGCGGTGAACCGGCTCGTGGCCATGGTCGGGACCGCCGAGAAAGATGCCGCCGACATACTCGAATTCCACATCGCCATGCTGGAAGACGACGCGCTGAGCGGGCCGGCCTTCTCATCGATCGCTTCCGGAACACCCGCCGACACGGCCTGGCGGCAGGCGCTCGATGCCGAGATCGCCGGCTACGAGGCTTCGGACCAGGATTATTTCCGCGCCCGCGCCACGGACCTTCGGGATATCAGGGACCAGGTGCTGCGTGCCCTGACCGAGGACAGTGACCAAGCCGCGCCGTCCGGCGCCATCCTCTATGGCGAGGACATCGCGCCGACGCGCTTTCTCGAAACCGACTGGAGCCATGGCGGCGGCATCGCGCTGAAGGCAGGCAGCACCGCCAGCCATGTCGCCATGCTGGCACGCTCGCGTGGCGTGCCGATGGTCGTGGGCCTGCGCGAGCCGCTTGCCGCTGTTGCCGACATGGCACTGCTCGACGCGGAGCACGGCAATATCGTCCTGGCGCCCTCGCCCGCCGAGATCGGCTCGTTCCGGCAGTCATCCTCCTCCTTCACCGCCGGCCAGGGTAAGGCACGGACTTTTCTGGCGCGGCCGGCCGTGACAAAAACCGGCACGACGGTGCGCGTACAGGTCAACATCGCCGACCCTAGGGATGTCGATGCCATCGACATCGCGACCTGCGACGGTGTCGGCCTGATGCGCACCGAATTCCTGTTCGGCAAGACGCTGCCGGATGAGGAGACGCAGTATCGTGCCTATCGCAAGGTGCTGGAATGGGCCGGCGAAAAGCCGGTGACGATCCGTACCGTCGATGCCGGTGGCGACAAGCCGGTGCCGGGCTTCACCGTCGAGGAAGGCAATCCATTCCTTGGCCTGCGCGGCATCAGGCTGTCGCTGGCCAGGCCCGATATATTCCGGATTCAAATCAGGGCATTGCTGCGCGCCGCGCCACACGGCAATCTCAAAATCATGTTTCCGATGATCGCCACATCCACAGAATATGAGAGCGCCGCCGCCCTGTTCGCCGAGGAGCGGGTAGCCCTTGCCGCGCGCGGCATCGCGCACAAGATGCCGCCGCTCGGCATCATGGTCGAAGTGCCCTCGGTGGCCATCGCGCCGGAGGCGTTTACCGGCGTCGCCTTCCTGTCGATCGGTTCCAACGATCTGACGCAATATGTGATGGCGGCCGCGCGCGACAATGCCGCTGTGGCACACCTGAATTCAGTCCGCCATCCTGCGGTGTTGAGGCTGATCGCTTCGGTCGCTGCCTTCGGACGGGAGACCGGGATCGCCGTCAGCCTGTGCGGCGATGCCGGCGGCGATCCCGCCTCTATTCCCTCGCTGCTGGAAGCCGGTCTGCGCGATCTTTCGGTGGCGCCGGCGCAACTCGCCATGGCCAAGGCGGCCATAGCCGACGTTCCGGTCTAGGCACGGCAGGCATGGCCGACATCAAACCCGAACCCGGTTCCGAAGAAGCGATCCGCGCCTACAAGACGATCCTGTCGCAAGTCATCGACCAGCGGCCGTCCGGCATGCGCCAGCGGCTCGCCGATGCGCTTGGCAAGCACCGCAGCTTCGTCACGCAGATTTCGAGCCCGAGCTACTCGATTCCCATTCCGTCGAAACATCTGCCGGCCATCTTTTCCGTCTGCCATTTCAGCCAGGCCGAGCGGGACCAGTTTCTTGCCGCCTATCACCAGGCACATCCCGGGAAGATCTCGGTCGCCGCGGGCGCGCGCAAGACAAGGCACGTTTCGCTCATCGTGCCGGATTTCGGCGACGACAAGCAGAATGCGGCGCTCGACCGAGCGATCAACGAATTCATCCAGAAGGTCACCAGCATCACCGGCAAGAGCGGCTGAACGACCCTTGATGCAGGCTATTTCGGGAGGAGACGGCCGTGAAGAAATTCATGAACTGGGTGGACACGGTACTGACCGAGAGCCTCGACGGGTTCGCGGCCGCCCATGCCGACATCCTGGTGCTTGGCGAGGAGCACAAATTCATCCGCCGCAAGATGCTCAAGCCGGGCAAGGTGGCGCTGATCTCCGGCGGCGGCTCCGGCCACGAGCCGTTGCATGGCGGCTTTGTCGGCCATGGCATGTTGGACGCCGCCTGTCCCGGCCAGGTGTTCACCTCGCCGACACCGGATCAGATGCTGGCGGCCGCGCAAGCCGTCGACACCGGCGCCGGCTGCCTGTTCATCGTCAAGAACTACGAAGGCGACGTGATGAACTTCGAGATGGCGGCGGAGATGTCCGATGGCGTGCTGCAGGTCGTCACCAATGACGACGTCGCCGTCGAGAATTCGTCCTACACAACCGGGCGGCGCGGCGTGGCGGGTACGCTGGTGGTGGAAAAGATCGTTGGCGCCGCCGCCGAGCACGGGGTGGCGTTGCCGGCGTTGAAGGCGCTGGGTGACCGCGTCAACGACGCCACCCGCTCGATGGGCGTGGCATTGACCAGCGGCACCGTGCCGGCTGCCGGCAAACCGACCTTCGACATCGGCGAAGGCGAGATGGAATTCGGCGTCGGCATCCATGGCGAGCCCGGCCGCCGGCGCGACAGGCTGAAAAGCGCCGATGCAATTGTCAAAGAAATCTGCGCTGCGATCCTGGGCGATCTCGACGACAGGGCGAAAGGACCCGCGCTGCTGTTCGTCAACGGCTTCGGCGGCACGCCGCTGATGGAGCTCTATCTGATGTACAACAGCGCCCGCCGGATTTTCGAGCAACATGGCGTGACGGTTACCCGGTCGCTGGTCGGCACCTATGTCACCTCGCTCGACATGGCCGGCTGCTCGATCACGCTGAGCCTGCTCGACGACGAACTGACGGAATGGTGGGACGCACCTGTCCACACCGCCGCGCTGCGCTGGGGCGTGTAAGGCTGGCTTCAGCCGCCCTTTTCTGCAACCATTCCGGACAATCCACTTAACGATGGATTTGTCCGGATCGATGCTGCCGTCTCTTACTCCAGCTGAAGAAAAACTGCTGCTGCGCTTCGCCGATCCGGAAGCTGCGGCGGTCGGGGACAATTTATCAGCGAAGGCGCTGTTTGCCCTGCTCGACAATGCCGAATTCCATGGCGTCCTCCCGATCATGCTGCGCAAGCTCGGGGAGCGTGGCGATGCGCACCTGCCGTCGGATACTGGTTTGCGAGACAAACTCGACGACCTGCGCCAGAGGGCGACGATCGCCACCGGCCAGTCGATGCTGCTTCAGTACCATGGCGACCGCATCATGAAGGGAATGGCGGCGGAGGGTATTCCGGCGCGGATCGTCAAGGGGCCGGTCTTCGCGCGAAAACTCTATCGCAATGTATCCGACCGGCCTTTCACCGACATCGACATCCTGGTCGAGCCCGCCAACCTTGCGCGGGCAAACCGGGCGATTGCGGCATGCGGCTTCGAGCTTGCCAGCAACGAGGCCGAATCCTACCGGCTGCAGGAATTCAAATGGCTGGAAAAGGAGAATTCCAGCCTGCTGGTCGAGTTGCATGGCGACCTTGTGCACGACACCGGCATGCGGCGGCGCCTGTCGCTGGGTTTTCGCGAGCTTGGCATCATCGATGGCGACGCGACGGATACGCCGGCCGCCCTTCTGACGATCGCCATCGTGCATGCCGCCGGCGGCCACAAATTCCACCGTCTGCAGCTTTGCGTCGACGTGCTGCAAGGTGTGAGGGCGCTGCAATCCCCGGTTTCGGAAACCCGCCTGCTCGACGCCGCGCGCATGACCGGCATCGAACTCGAACTTGCGATCGTGCTCAACGTAACCGGGCGGCTGTTCGACGAACCGCATGCGCTGGCACTCGCCGGGCGAATAAAGCCCGACCTGTCGATCCGACTGGCCAAGAAGCTGATCACGACCAACACGCTGCTCAGGGTCAATTCCCGGGAGAAGATCGGCTCGCGGCTACGCCGCGATGCCTTTCGCTGGATCCAGCGGCTGGCCAAGGCCAGGCCATACGCCGCTTGAGCGGACCGTCAGTCCAGTGATGCCAACCTAGCGCTTATCAGCGCCGCCGCATCGGCCGGACGCACGCCTACTTCCAGGGTAAAGGTCGGCACCGACGACACCAGTCCGCGGATCGCCGCCAACCTGCGCTTCTGCAGCGGCAGCAGACCGGTCGCGCCGGTGCGGACATTGTCCATCGCCAGCGCCACCATCGCGTCGGTCCGGGCCATGGGCGCGAGCCGGGTCTCTTCGTCGCCGGATCGCGCAAGATGCAGGAGCGCTGCGACCGGACGGGCGGTCGGACTTTCGATTTTTACGATCCCACTCAGCTTTTCCAGCGAAACAGCCTGTTCGCCATTGCGGTCCCATGACAGACCGAGGCATGGCGCCACAAGCGGGATCATCCGCGCGGTCTTCTCATGGATCTTGACATGGCGCGGCAAACCCCAGGCGGCAGGCGTGGGGGAAGCGAGATTCAGGATCATGGCGTCGTCGGAGCACAGGCCGAATCCTTGCGTTGCCAAGGCCAGCGATGTGGTGGTCTTGCCGGTGCCGCTCGGGGCATGGACCAGCACGACGGCGTCGCGGCCCGGCAGCGTCAGCCCGGCCGTGTGCAGCATATGCTGGCCGCCTGCGTCGAGTGCTGCGTCCAACACCAGCATCGATGGCGTCCAGGCGGCCTTCGCACCGGGGCGAACCCGGAGTTCGGCCCAACCCTCCTCGTCATTGACGACAACGGCTTGGCGTTCGGGAAAGACGAGATGGACCGTGCCGCCATCCGCGATCATCCGGCAGTAGCCGTCCTCCGGTATCTCGCCCTCGAAGACGAGCGATCCGCCGGGCGCTTCGTCCAGAACGTCCGCCTCTGTGATCTCGAGACGAAAATCCGGCTCGACGGGACCTGTGACACGCAAGGTGCCCAGCATCCCGTCGAAATCCTGCCACAGGCCGGGGCGCTCGGCCGATATGCCGAGGATCTGGCCATTGAGGTCATAGAATACTGAAGGTCTGGTCAAGCGGAGCGCACCTTCGTGGCGGCGGTGGCGGGATGACGGTAGATCTCGACCATGCCGGGAAGGCTGTCACTGACCACCGGCTTGCCGTCCAGGCACACCCAGCAATGCGCCGCCAGCCGCGACGCTTGCAGCGACTTCGGATCGACGCCGAAACGCAGCTGCGGATCGAAACCGCCAAGGCGCAGGAAGCGATGGCCGAGCAAGCCCTCCCGCAAGCATCTGCGGTCGCGCATCAACCAGGGATGACGCACGGCACGGTTGACGCGGGCGACAATGTAGGGGGCGGGCAGGCCGCGATAGGGCGCCGGCGAGGCGAGCGGCGCCCATTTCAGCACCTCCTCGAAGCTGCGATTGGCAATGAGAATTGGCATCAGCCGCGCGCTTGCCCAGAGATGGCAGCGGAACAGGGCGCGCAGGAGAGGACCGTCCACCATCAAGCGGTGCCTTCAGCCATCAAGCCTGGAGCAGCGAGAATGCCTTCCGAGACCAGATCGCTGGCCAGCGCCGCCATGTCCTCGTCAAGCGTGCCCTTGTCGATTTCGAACTCCTCGCAAAGCAGGCCGACGATCTGGCCGAGGCTGCGCGCGCCATCCACCTTGTCGAGAAAGGCTTCGGTCGTCCCGTTGCAGGTATAAAGCTGGCCGCTGCGCGCCAAAAGCACCACCGCGCCGTCGCCGACATGCTGAACCGAGGCATCGTCCGCCAGTCGCAGAACCGTTCCAGAGGCAATTTCCATAACGAACCCCAAAAGCCAGGCAAAACCCGGAAATGAGATAGCGCGGTGGTGGGGCGCTGTCTATTGGCCGGCCGGGATGGCTCGCGTGGCTTTATTTTGCGGACAGACTCTCGTGAGGCCGCAACATCCATCCAGAGTCGAAAATCGTCCCAGAAATAGTCGCCGGAATGGCGCGCCAGGCAAGCATGCTGACCGGCGGCACCGTTGCTTTTCTTCCCTGAGGTAAGGTAAGAACTCCCCGGGTCTTGGGGAGATAGCGTATGCGTTACAATTGGGAGCGGGCTCCGACGACTTTCGAACGTCATCGAAAAGCTCTGGCGACAGCCATTTTGATCTTCGGCGGCGTCGGTCTCATGCTGGTGGCCTTGCCGATCTAGCGCCGTCGACATTCGCCCAACGAATCCGGCTTGTTAGACGGCAATCGGCGGATTGTTCGGCGGGTTGTCCGGTCACCGCTATGAAGCGGCGATCGCACCCTTAAAAAAGCCCTGGCTGAAGCGCTGCACCAGCACGACGATCACCGCCGGCTTGCCGGCCGGTGTTCACGGGATCCGACAGGCTGTAGGAGGTCGGACGGTTCCTCGAGCCTGGCCTCGATCGACCATTGATGGCGCATGCGCTCACATCCTCCCGCTCGATATCGTTTCGACAGCGGGCATCTCGGTCAGGACAAGACCGGTTCAAACGAAAATCAGGGAAGACAGCGCCGGAAAAAACAGCATAGGCTGTTTGCAAAGACGGCAAATGGTTTCCGGGAGGGTACGGATGGCTTCACGCTATCACGAGATCTATGACGGCTGGAAACGCGACCCGGAAAAATTCTGGGCCGACGCGGCCGGCGCCATCGACTGGTATTCGCCCTGGAACAGGGTGTTCGATGCCACCGCCGGCGTCTACGGCCGCTGGTTCACTGGTGCGACCTGCAACACCTGCTACAATGCCCTTGACCGGCATGTCGCCGGCGGGCGGGCCGACCAGATCGCGCTGATTTACGACAGCGCCATCACCGGCACGGTGAAAAAGTTCACCTATGCCGAACTGAAGCGCGAGGTGGTGGCGCTGACCTCGGTGTTAAAGAACCGCGGCGTCGGCAAGGGTGACCGCGTCATCATCTACATGCCGATGGTGGCGGAAGCGGCCATCGCCATGCTCGCCTGCGCCCGCATCGGCGCAGTGCATTCGGTCGTGTTCGGCGGCTTTGCCTCGCATGAGCTTGCCACCCGCATTGACGACGCAAAACCGAAACTGATCATCTCGGCCTCGTGCGGCCTGGAGCCGGGGCGGGTCGTCGCCTACAAGCCGCTGCTCGACAAGGCGATCGAGATATCCCGCCACAAGCCGGACGCCTGCCTGATCCTGCAGCGCGATCAGCTGCGCTGCGATTTGAAGGACCATTTCGACATCGACTATGCCGACGCCGTCGCTCGTGAGCGCGCAGCCGGCGCCAATGTCGACTGCGTGCCGGTGCTGGCCACCGACCCACTCTACATCATCTACACGTCAGGCACGACGGGCCAGCCCAAGGGCATCGTGCGGGACAATGGCGGCCACATGGTCGCGCTGAAATGGACGATGGAAAACGAGTTCGGCGTGAAGCCCGGGGAAGTGTTCTGGGCGGCGTCCGATGTCGGTTGGGTGGTCGGCCATTCCTACATCGTCTACGGCCCGCTGCTGCATGGCTGCACCAGCATCCTGTTCGAAGGCAAGCCGATCGGCACGCCCGACGCCGGCACCTACTGGCGCGTTATCGCGGAACATGGCGTGGTTGCGTTGTTCACCGCGCCGACTGCCTTCCGCGCCATCAAGGGGCAGGATCCCAAAGGCGAGTTCGTACCGAAATACGATCTGTCGAAATTCCGCACCCTGTTCCTGGCCGGCGAACGCGCCGACCCCGAAACCATCAAATGGGCGGAGCAGAAGCTGAACGTGCCGGTGGTCGATCATTGGTGGCAGACCGAGACCGGATCGCCGATGACGATCAACCCCGCTGGGCTCGGCCTGTTGCCGGTGAAGTACGGCTCGCCCGGGGTACCGATGCCCGGCTACGATATCCGCGTGCTCGACGATGCCGGCCATGAGGTGCCGCGCGGCACGCTCGGCAATGTCGTGGTCAAGCTGCCGCTGCCCGCGGGCTGCCTGCCGACCCTGTGGAACGCCGATGCCCGCTTCCGCCAGGCCTATCTCGATGAGTTCCCCGGCTTCTACAAGACGGCCGATGCCGGCATGATCGACGAGGACGGGTATCTCTACGTGATGGCCCGCACCGACGATATCATCAACGTTGCCGGCCACCGATTGTCGACGGGCGCCATGGAAGAGGTGCTGGCCGCCCATCCCGATGTCGCCGAATGCGCCGTCGTCGGCATCGCCGATGCGATGAAGGGCCAGATTCCGCTCGGCTTCGTGGTGCTGAACGCCGGTGTCGCGCGCGACGGCGCCGCCATCGAGAAGGAGGTCGTCGCGCTGGTGCGCGAGCGCATCGGCCCGGTGGCCGCCTTCAAGACCGTGGTGACGATTAAGCGCCTGCCCAAGACGCGCTCGGGCAAGATCCTGCGCGGCACCATGCAGAAGATCGCCGACAAGGAAGCGTGGATGATGCCTGCAACCATCGACGACCCCGCCATCCTCGATGAGATCACCGCTGCCCTGACGGAGCGCGGAATCGGCGTCTAAGGAGCACTGCCGGGACCTGACTGGAGCTACCGTTGCGCGATGTTGCGACGCGGCGAACTTTGTGATGACCGCTGGGCGCAATCGTAGATTGTGCGATGCAACATTCCGCCCTACAGTTCCCGCGGGGGGCCATTCGATTGGATCGCATGGCTCAGAAAAAAATAACCTTTGGCGGTATCGACATCCTGCGGTTTCTCGCCGCCGTGCTGGTCATGGTCTATCACTACGGCTTCTGGGTCTGGGCCTATCCCGACGGCATCTCGGCGCAAGCGACTGGTGGCGTTCCGGCGCAGCCTGGGATCGGCGCCTGGGTCGGGTCCGGCTGGGTCGGCGTCGAGATCTTCTTCGTCATCAGCGGTTTCGTCATTGCCTTCAGCGCCGAGAATTCGACGCCGCTGCGGTTTTTCGAGGCAAGGGTCAAAAGGCTGGCGCCGGCGGTCTGGATTTGTGCCCCGATCACCGCGGCGCTGTTGCTGCTGATCGGCTTGAGCTGGCCGACCGATGCGGTGGTTCGGCTCGTGCGCACCGGCCTGTTCGCGCCTTATGGTCCCTGGGTGGACAGCGTCTACTGGACGCTCGGCATCGAAATCGCCTTCTACGCCATCGTCTGGATCCTGCTGCGGCTCGGCCGTTTCCATCTGATGGAAAGGGTTGCGATCGTCATCGGCATGATCAGCACGCTGTTCTGGTGCCTTTATTATCCGCTCGGCTGGTCCGCCTTCGCCGAGACGCGGTGGCTGCAGCTCGTGCTGGTGCATCATGGCTCATTCTTCGCGGTCGGCGTGCTCATCTGGCTGATGCGGTTCAAGGCGGTGACGGCGTCTCGCCTTGGCTTCTGCCTGCTGTTCCTCGGCGGTGGGGTGCTGCAGATCGCCAGCTCCGTCGACGTCCATAGCATCAAAGTCGGAGCCGTGATGCCGTACGGGCCGCCAATCTTGATCTTCCTCGCGGCCATCGCGCTGATGGCGTGGTCGCTCACGCTTGATCTCAGATGGAGCGGCTGGCGCCGGATCGGCCTGATGACCTATCCGCTCTATCTGATCCACGACGTCATCGGCGCGGCGATGCTCGGCGCCATGGTGCGCTCCGGGCTGCCTTATCTCCTGTCGATGGCAATGGTCGGCGCGACCATGATCGCGGCAAGCTGGCTGGTGGCAACCGAGGCCGAACCGCGCATCCGGCTGCTGCTCGACCACACGCTTTTCCGTTACCGGCTGAAGGCGGCATAGCCTCGAGCTATACGCCGCTCCGCCTCATGTCCGGCCGCATGAACGGCGGCCGGACGGTGCCGAAACTTTGTGCGATTTCGGAATGAGAACCGCTGCGCGGGTTCAAGACGTGATGGCAACGGCCTTATCTCAGACCGCCGCCTTCGAACGCACTTCCGACTTGTCGAGATAATAGCTCGAGTACTTGTCGAAGAATTTCTCCGACGCGCCGAACGACCCGTATTTGGCGAGCTTCTTCAGGTCGACCTTGTTCAGCACCGCGCCGACGATCTTGTTGGCGACATAGGGCTCGGATTCCAGCATCGAGCGCACCATGGCGCGCGGCGTGCGGCCCCATTCGGTGACGAGCACGAAGCCGTCGACCAGCGGCGCGAAGGCCTTGGCGTCTACCACCGGGCCAAGCGGCGGCAGATCGACGACGATGTATTCGAAGGTCTCCTTGGCGTTTTCGATGAAACGACGCATGCCGGCCGAGGAGAGAAGCTCGCTGGTGTGCGAGAAATGTCCGCGCAGCACAGCCGGAATGATCGCCAGCTTGGTCTGCCTGTCGATCTTGCCGACGGACTGCCAGGTCTGGCCGCTCACCACCGCTTCCATCAAGCCTTGCTCGGCTTCCATGCCGAGGCTGCGGCTAAGGCCCGGATTGCGCAGATCGCCGTCGATGAGCAGCGTCCTGGAGCCATTGGCGGCGAGCAGCCCGGCGAGATTGGCCGCGACCGTCGACTTGCCTTCGCCGGGCAGGACCGAGATCACGCCGATGACGCGGCTGCCTTGCCCTTCCATCACCACATCGAAGGCGATCTTGGCGCTGCGCAGCGTTTCGGAGAACATTGATGCCGGAGCGTCGATGCTCACCCGCATCCGTGCGCGCCTTTCGATGGCGGCCGGCGATCTGGCGACCTTGAGATCGGGTTCGGCTGGCTTGTCTTCCTTGCTCGGTTTGCTGCCGATGGTCGGCAGGTAACCGAGGAATTTGAGGCCGACGCGGTCGCGGACCTCCTCGCCGGTCCTGAAGAACCGCTCGTTGAACTCGTTGAGGCCGCCGAAGCCGGCGCCCATCAGAACCCCGAGCACCAGCGAAAGGCCGAGCACGATGACGGTGCGCGGGCTCGAGGCGGCAAGCGGCGTCGACGCATCCGAGATGATGCGGATCTTGCCGACCGGGAAGGATTGCTGCTGCGCGGCTTCCTCGTAGCGTCCGAGGAACGTCTGGTAGAGCGTGGAGAGTGCCGTCGCCTTCTGATCGAGATCACGCAATTGGACCTGCGACTGGTTGTCGATCGAACTCTTGCCCTGCGCGGCGGCGACATTGGCCCTGAGCGCGGTCTCGCGCGCCAACGCCACCTCATACTCGTTGCGGTAGCTTTCGGTGAGCTGCTTCAGTTCGCCGAAGATCTGCGTCGAGATATCGGCCTTCTCCTTGGCGAGCGCCACCGCCTGCGGATGCTGCGGGCCGAAATTCGCCTCGACATCCTGCTGCCGTTTGGCGACCGTGAGATAGCGGGTCTTCAGCGCCGCAATGACCGAGCTGGCTGGCTGGTCGCTGGATATGGCGGCATCCTTGAAAGCGTTGTCCGAGCCGCTGTCGACGATCGACTTGTATTGCTGGTAACGGGCGCTGGCACGCGCGGTGTCGGCCTGCGCGACGATGAGCTGGGCGTTCAGGTCGGCGAGCTGCTTGTCGCTCATCAGCTGGCCGTCGCTGTTGGCGGACAGGCCGTGTTCGGCCCTGAATTTCTCGACCGCCAGCGATGCCTGCTGCGAGCTCTCGCGCAGTTCGGTTAGCCGGCCCTGCAGCCAGACCGCCGCGCGCTCGGTGGCGTCGAAGCTGGCATCGAGCTGGTCGGCGAGATAAGCGTCTGCATAGGCCTTGGTGATGGCCTTCGCCAATGCCGGATCCGTCGCCTGGTAGCCAAGCGCGATAACGTAGCTTCGCCCGACGCGATCCGCCCTGATCTCGTTCTGCAGCTTGAGGATGGCGTAGTCGCGGCGCGACGTGGCGATCAGCGCATCGCGCGCGGCGGGGTCGAGCTTGGTGATGTCGCCGACACCCGGCATGACCGGGCTGCTCGGACGAACATACTGGATCAGACCGCGGACCAGGCCAACGCCCTGGGCAAGGGCCGACTGGGGCGGGTTCATGAACGTGTCGTTCTGGTCGAGCTTGAGCTTGTCGACGACCACGGCGGCAAGCCGCGTCGAGGTCAGGATCTCGATCTGGCTCAGAATCGCGGAATCGGTCTGCATCGTCGTCGATGCCGCCGAGATGTCGTCGACGATCTTGTTCAGACCTTCATCGATCAACACGCTGGAAACCGACACGAATTTTGGCGGCGTGGTCTGCAGATAGAGCATGCCCAGGAAAAGGCCGATGATGGCGCACACGCCAACCACCTTGGCCTGCCGTGCGGCCATGCCAAGCAGCCGCTCGATGTCGATGAAGTCGTCGCCGTCTCCTGCTTCCGAATTCGGCAATGGCATCCTCTTGTCGAGAGGAAAATTGGCATAATTCATCTTCGGTCCAATTCTGGCTTGTCTCGCTCGCAGGCCCCGGAGAGATCGGGAGCATTGGCAGGCGCGACACACGCTTGGTGCCGGACAGCGCGGAGCCGGCCGGCGCCTGCGCCGTCAGCCACCCGACAATACTCCCGAAAGATGGGCATTATGCGGCTTCTTCCTGGCGTTCATGCGTCCGGACGAACTCCCGGAGCATCTCGAAAACCGGACCCCTCATGTCGTCGCGCGCCAGCGCGAAGGCGATATTGGCCTGGATGAACCCTTCCTTGGACCCGCAGTCGAACATGCGCCCCTTGAAAGGCTGGGCAAAGAATGGCTGCTCCTGCGACAGGCGAACCATGGCGTCGGTCAGCTGGATCTCGTTGCCGGCGCCGCGCTGCTGGTTGCCCAGAAGCTGGAATATCTCGGGCTGCAGGATATAACGGCCATTGATGTAGAAATTCGACGGTGCGTTGGCCGGCGCCGGCTTTTCGATCATGGCCGTCACCTCGAAACCGCCGCCAATGTCGGCGCCACGGCCGACAATGCCATATTTGTTGGTCTCGGTGGGATCGCAACGCTCGACGGCGATGACGTTGCCGCCGGTCTGTGCATAGAGGTCGGTGATCTCGGCCAGGCATCCGCGCCCGCCGAAGGAGACCATGTCAGGCAAAAGCAGGGCAAAGGGCTCGTTGCCGATGACCTCGCGGGCGCACCAGACGGCATGGCCGAGGCCTTGCGGCGACTGCTGGCGGATGAAGGAGGTGGCGCCGGCCACCGGCAGCATGCTTTCGAGCGTCTCCAGCTGAGTCTTCTTGCCAGTTTGCTCCAGGGTTCCGATCAATTCCGGATGCAGGTCGAAATAGTCCTCTATGACCGCCTTGTTGCGGCCGGTGACGAAGACGATGTGCTCGATGCCGGCCTCGAAGGCCTCGTCCACCGCATATTGCACGACGGGCCTGTCGACGACGGGAAGCATTTCCTTCGGCATCGACTTGGTCGCCGGCAGGAACCGCGTTCCAAGCCCCGCCACCGGTATCACGGCCTTCCTGATTTTCTTCATCGCAAATTCCTTCTGAGGAGATCGACTACAGTCCATTCACAGGCCACGAAAAATCCCTCCATGTGCCTGCATCTTCACCTCCCCGCCCCCACGGCAAACTGTGCCGCTACTCTTCGCAACCGCGCGGCGATCGGCATGCCCATATGCCTGACCGCCGCCGGGTCGCTGAGCGCCGTCCGGATCGCCTTGAGCGGGGACCGCGCCTTGATGTGCTGGACCATCGCCAGGAACGAGGCCGCCTTGCGCAGGCTGCGGCCGCGCCGGGCGAATGCCGCCTGCGCGGCCGCGTCCATCGAATGGGTTTGAGCGAAAATCTCGTCGGCCTTGCGCATCGCCTCGACGTGATGAGGCTCGAGCACGCGCGAGATGGAGCCGCTGCGGATATGATAGGCATAGCCGATTTCAGGCTCCACCACGCATCTGCCGCCCATGGCCAGGGCTTCGGCAAACAGGATGTAGTCCTCGCCGATCCTCAGCTTCTCGTCATAGCGAAGCCGGTTTTCGTCAAGGAACCGGCGCAGGAAGATCGGCTTGAGATAGCCGAGATTGAACTTCGATTCGAAGACGACGTTGCCGGCGATGTAGGTCGCCAGCGAAATCTCGCGCAGGCCTTCCAGATACTGGCGCGGGAACATCGCGTCCTCGACCACGCCGTCCTCACGGACGACCTGGAGATTGTCGACGGCAATCTCGGCGCCCGCCTTTTCGGCGCGGCCGATCATGGCGGCGACGCGTCCGGGAAAGACGGCGTCGTCGGCATCGAGAACCGCTATCCACCTGCCGCGGGCGGCGTCGAGCCCGGCATTCCTGGCCCCTCCGGGGCCCCTGTTCTTTTCCAGCGCCACGACACGCACGACATGCTCGGGATAGGCCCTCGCCACATCAAGCGTGGCATCACGCGACTTGTCGTCGACGACGATGATCTCGAGGCTGACGCCCTTCTGGGCGATGGCGCTGGCGACCGCCCTATCAAGGGTTGCCTCGGCATTGTAGGCGGCGATCACAAAGGAAACATCGGGCACGGACGAAATGTCAGGCTGCACGCTTGCCTCCTTCCCCTGGTGAAGGCTGGCCATAGAGGCGCAGTTCGCGGATACCGACAAGACCGCTGACAACGCCGACATGCATGATGCCGCGCAAGACACTGCGGTTCCTGCGGACCGGACTGGCTGCAACCGGAAGTGCCGCGGCGAAGCAAAAAGCGGCCTTTGCCGCGGCAAGGCCGGCCTGCTTTACTCGCGCGATGCCGCTGGCGCCGCGGCCCAGGAGATGGCCGTGCGTCTGGCCAACCCGGAAGCGGCGGCGGCTGAGCCAGTCGAATGCGGCCCTGGCCCTCGGCACCGCCTCGTCGACCCATGCCTCCGGCGCAAAGGCGATCCGGCCGCCTGCCTTGTGCATCTGGTCGAAGAATTCGGTGTCCTCGCCGCCGGTCTGGCCGCGCGCCAGGCTGAAGCGGCGGCCGCGCAAGCTGTCGGATGCCATGCGCAGCAGGACGTTGCAGGTGTAGCCGGTGCGGATTTCGCCGTGCACGCGGACCGGCAAGGTGGAATGGAAATCGCCGCGGCGCATCCATTCCGGCGCATCCGGACGATAGAGCGCGCGCACCGGGCCGAGAACCGCGGCGGCGCCGCTTTTATCGGCCGTTGCCACCAGTTCGGCGAGCCAGTGGGCCGTAGCGGTCTCATCGTCGTCGATGAAGGCCAGGAAATCAGCCTCGCTGGCCTCGAGACAAGCGTTGCGAGCGATCGAGATGTTGCGGGCCGGGCAATGCCGGTAGCGGACCGGCAACTTCAATTCCTGCGACAGCACCGTCACCAGGTCCCTGGCGCTCGGCGTGTCGTCATTGTCGGCGACGATGACGCCGACCTCGAAGCCGTCAGGCATGGCCAGGGCGGCGAGCGAGCGCAGCGTGTCGGCCAGTTCCGGCCGCCGGAATGTGCACACGCCGATGTCGATGCTGCGATGCTTGACCTCAACCGCCATCACGCCGCCCTCCGCCGCGTGCCGAGGCCGAGGAGCTGCAGCCAGAAGCCGACGGACCAGCCGAAATGCATGACCATCGCCGAGACGCCGGCAAGCGCGATATCGGCATTGCGCCGGCTGATCGCCGCCACCAGGCCGTAGCCTAGGCACACCGCCACCCACAGCAATAGCGGCAGCGCCGCGATCCAGTGCAGGAAGGAGAAGGCCGCCAGCAGAACCACCGGGAAGACCGCCAGCGGCACCATCTGCCTGACCTTCGGGATCACACGATGTTTCAGCACGTTCTTGGCGCGGCCGCGGCCATAGCCGAGATACTGGACATAAAGGCCGCGCAGCGAGGTCCGCGGATAATAGACCATCTGCGTCCTGCCGCTCATCCAGATCCTGTAGCCTGCCTGCCTCAGCCGATAGTCGAGTTCCGCATCCTCATTGTGGCTGAACGTCTCGTCATAGCCGCCGACGGCCTGGTAGGCCGATATCCGCATCAGTGCGTGATGGCCGTGGTCGACCCACTCCCCGGCGGAGAGATGGCGATGCTTGGAGCCGCCGGTGCCGAGCTTGGAGTTCTGCGCCGCCGCCGCCGCTTTCTGCACCGTGCCGCTGCCGCTGGTCAGCATCGACACCACGACCGAATCCGCGCCGGTCGCCAACGCCTCCTCGACCAGTCGGTCGCAATAGTCGTCGGGATAGCCGCCATGGGCGTCGATGCGGATAAGATAGTGCGCACCCTCGCCAAATTTGGCCACCGCCAGGTTGATCGCGGCGCTCTGGATGCGCTTTTCGTTGTGAAGCAGGATGATGCGAGGATCGTTCCTCTGGCGCTCGCCGACAATGGCCAGCGTGCCGTCGGTGCTGCCGCCATCGGCAACCACGATCCGCGCGTCAAGCCGTTCCGCCGCCGGGCAAAGCTGGTCGAGCAGCGCGCCGATATGAGTCGCCTCGTCGAGACACGGGATCACGATCAGAGTGGAGGCAAGCGCTTGCGTCATCGGGCGATGTCCATCCTATGCCAGGGCCTCGGTCGCGAGCGGCCCGCGCACGGTCGTCAGGCGGCGCAGTTTTTCGACCAGGGCGCCGCAGTCGCTGCGATCGTAGCTCCACATCCTCGGGTTGTGGGCCAGCACGCGCGCCTTCAGCCTGCCGAAGCGGTGCTGTTCCATCCCGCCAAGCGCGGTTTCGAGCGCCTCGGGCGTGGCCTGCGGCAGCAAAACGCCGATATCGCGCTGCCGCAGGAACCGCCCGGTCTCGGTGTTGTCCATCGAGATCGGCACCGCGCCGAAGCGGCAGCCTTCATAAAGGCGGTTGGGCAGCAGCCATTCGGAGTTCTGTCCCTCCTCGAAGAAGTCGATCGCCCAGGAGAAATGGACGTCGTGATAGATCGCCGCCATGTCCTCCGGGTTGCGGTACGGCCCGCGAAACGACATGTAAGGTTCAGCATCGACGAAGGCATGGAAATCCGGGAACTCGGAAAGTGCCGGACGGCCGCGCAGCACGACTTCGAACCGGCCCTCCATGTAACGCGTGAAACCGGCCAGCAGTTCGAGCGAACGGCGGCACCGAAGCGCCCCGAACCAGCCGATCCGCCACGGCGGGGCGAGAGGTGCTTCCACCGCCTCGCGCTCGGCGGGCAGAATCGCCGCCGCCTCGAAATATTTGTTCTCGACCAGTTCCACCGGCGCCGCGACCTGGCGGAAAGGCTTGAAATAATTGGCGATGAAGGCGGGCGAACTGGTCACCAGCAGCCGCACATCCCGCGCCAGATGACGCTCGGTGGCGCGCAGCGCCTTGCCCAGGACATCGTCGCGAAGCACCAGACGGTGAATGTCGAGGCATTCATAGACGATTGGGACAGCGGCGCCGAAAGCCGACCGGGCGCGGCGGGCCAGCGCCAGCATTTCCAGGTTACGCGCGATGATGATGTCGGGCTTCGGCACGTCCCTGAGCTTCGAACCTATCGAAACCGCTGTTTTCGCCACCGCCGCCAGGCGCTGGGCGAATCGCCCGTCGCGCGTCGCGCCAAGGTCAATCGGCCGCAAACCTTCGATATCGGCAATCGGAGTGGCGGCGCGGCGGAAGCCCGCCAGGGTAACCCGGGCGCCACCTGTCCTGAGCATCGTGATCCGCCGGCGAACCGCCGGGTCGGAAACATCATGTACCAGGTACAAGACATGCAGCATGAAAACTCGACCGCTGTTTGACCCACCCAGGGGAAGCCTAGTACAGCTCTTGCTGCATCGCAACATTTTTGGCGCGCCGTTCCACGTTTTCTGTTGCACTGCAAAATTATTGCCGTAGTTTGTGGTCGGCGGCGGTTGTGGATTTCGGAGCTCCGAAATCCGCGCAAAGATCAGGAATCCTGAATTTGGAAGCCAATCCATTCGATCCGCCGGAAGGCTCCCTGCGCAAATCGGTCGGCCGCGGTGCCGTCGTGACCGCAATAGCGCAATCGGTGCGGGTCGCCACGCAGATCATTTCCGTCATCGTGCTGTCGCGACTCCTGTCGCCGCAGGATTTCGGCGTCGTGGCCATGTGCGCGCCTGTGCTCGCCTTCATTGCCCTGTTCCAGGATTTCGGCCTGACCCAGGCGACCATCCAGAAATCGGGCATCCGGCATGAGGAGGTGAACTACCTCTTCTGGATCAATGTCGCCGTCAGCGCGGTCCTCGCCTGCGTGCTCGCGGGAGCGGCACCCCTGGTCGCAGCCTTCTATGGCGAGCCGCGCGTCGCCGGTCTGGTGGCGGCACTGGGATTGCAGATCCTGGCTTATGGCCTGGGAGCCCAGCATCTGGCGCTGCTGACCCGTCGCATGCAGTTCGGCCGCCTGGCAATCATCGACGTCGCCGGGGCCGTCGCGGGGCTGGCCGTCTCGATCGCCTGGACTTTCATCGACCGTTCCTACTGGGCGCTGTTTGCCGGCACGCTGACCGGCGCGGTGCTGCCGACGCTGTGCTACTGGGCCAGCTCGCGCTGGCGCCCAGGCATGCCGCGCAAGGTCGCCGGGATCAGCGAGTTGATCAATTTCGGTGCCGGGATCACCGGTTTCAATTTCGCCAATTTCTTCGCCCGCAATCTCGACAACGTGTTGATCGGCAAATACTGGGGCGAGGCCCAGCTCGGACTCTACGACCGCGCCTACAAGCTGCTCCTGTTCCCGCTCAGCCAGATCACCAACCCGCTGTCGAAGGTGATGGTACCGGCGCTGTCGCGGCTGAAGGACGAGCCGGACCGCTATCGCAGCGCCTATTTGCGCGTCATGCCGCTGATCCTTCTCGTGGCGCTGCCCGGCGTCGCCTTCGCCACCGCGATGTCGGATGTGCTGATCCCCTTCGTGCTCGGCGAGCAGTGGCGCGCCAGCGCCTCGATCTTCCTGGCGCTCGGCTTTGCCGGCCTGCTGCAGCCGCTCAACAATCCGGCTGGTTGGCTTTTCGTCAGCCAGGGCCGCTCCGGCGACTTCATGCGCTGGGGCATCATCACGGCGGCGACCTCGGTGCTTGCCTTCGCGCTCGGCCTCCCCTACGGCGCGCTCGGCGTGGCGGTCGCCTATGCGGTCAGCGAGTATCTGCGCACGCCCTTCCTATGGCTCTATGTCGGCAAGAGCGGACCGCTGCGAGCCAGCCATGTGCTGCGCACGGCAACGCCGTTCGTGCTTGGCGCGCATCTGGCGCTTGGGGCGGTCTGGCTGGTCAAGCCGATGCTGCCGCAGCAGCATGTCGTCGCCCTGGCAAGCGGCGCCATCCTGGCCTACACGATCACCATCGTCGTCGCGCTGGCCTTCGCCGCCGGCCGCGAAGCCTTGCGGGAGGCCTTGAAAATGCTGCCGGCAAGGGCGCCGGCGGCGACGCCGCGCGAGGCGCAATAATTTCGGCGCCTTTGTCGTCTATTCCATATCCCACCCAAGCATCAGGCCTGATCCATGCACTACCGATCGATCTCCGACATGAACGACGCCATCGTGAGCAACCTTCACCGGCTGCCACGCGACATCGACCTGGTGGTCGGCGTTCCCAGAAGCGGTGTGCTGGCGGCGACGCTGGTCAGTCTTGCCGCCAACATTCCGATGACCGACCTGGACTCCTTCCTCGAAGGCAGGGTCTATACGTCAGGCATCACCAAGTGCCGCGCGGCCCTTGACCGCAAGGTCTCGGACATGCGCAAGGTGCTGGTGATCGACGACAGCGTCGCCGGCGGCAATGCCATGCGCGACGCCCGTGCCCGCATCAAGGGCGCCGGTATCGAGGCTGACTACACCTTTGCCGCCGTCTTCGGCCTGGAGCCGGAGCACCAGGAGACCGATCTGGTGTTCGAGGTCGTGCCGCATCCGCGCATGTTCCAGTGGAACTTCATGCATCACAAATTCCTGGCGCAATGCTGTGTCGACATTGACGGGGTGCTGTGTCTCGATCCGACCGAGGCCGAGAACGACGACGGGCCGGCCTATGAAAAATTCCTCAGCGAGGCGCGGCCGCTTCATGCCGTGACCCACAAGATCGGCTGGCTGGTCACCAGCCGGCTCGAGAAATACCGTGCGTTGACGGAGGCGTGGCTGGCCAAGCACGAGATCAAGTACGACAAGCTGATCATGCTCGATCTGCCGAGCAAGGCGGAGCGCCAGCGGCTTGGCGCGCATGGCAGTTTCAAGGCCGATTTCTATCGCAAATCCGACGCCATCCTGTTCATCGAAAGCGAACATGCCCAGGCGCTGAGGATTGCCAAACTGTCGGGGAAACCGGTCCTGTGCGTCGAAACGCACATGGTCAGTTTTCCCGATGCGCTGTCGCTGCCAGCACTTGGCCAGGCCGCGCGAAACCTGCCGGCGAGGCTGCGCCAGGTCAACTCGCAGGAGGGCCGCAAGAGCGCCGCCAAGACCATTGCCCGCGCCCTGCTCGGTGCACGCGGCTATGAAACGCTGAAGAACAGGGTCAAGCGCCCAGCCTGATACAAAACCGATCGGGTCGCTGCTTGGCTACGCGGCCTGGCGTGCGCGCTGCTGCACCGCCCTGTCCAGTATCGAGAAGAAGGTGACGAACTGACGGTCGGGGTCGAGTTCCGGCCGGCCGGCGAAGCCGCGCGCGAGGGCCGAGACCCGCTGATATTCCTTGTTGTCGTTCCACAAGAGCCTGACGGCCGCGACCCAGTCGGCGAGCGGGGCATCATAGTCGAGCACCGTGCCGCCAGGGCCGACCGCTTCCGGCAAGCCACCGCGGCGAGAACCGACGACCGGAATGCCGCTGCAATGAGCTTCCGAGGCAACCCGCCCCCAGGCCTCCTCCCATTTGCTGGGCGCCAGCAGGATCCGGGTGCGGCCATAGACCGTCTTCATGTCACTGGTGCGGTTCTCCAGCGTGACATTGCCGAGCGGCGTGATCGTCTGTTCGATGCGTGCCCGGTGATCGTCCGCCAGCTTCCAGCTTTCGACGAACAGGAACGGGATTTCGGGGCACGCGGCGGCGATCCGCACCGCAAGCTCGAAGCCCTTTTCCTCATAAGGGTTGATCAGGGTGACGAACTGGCCTGAAGTCGGCGTGCTGTAGTGGGCCGGATTGATGGTCGGAGGGATCACCGCCGCCTCGATGCCGAACTCCCTGGCGTAGGTACGCGCAGTGAATTCGGAATTGGCGATGTAGAGCGCCGAGCGCAGGTCGCGCAGGTCGCCCCCAAGCTCGTGAAACTCGACGTTGCGGAGGTAGACGACCAGCGGCACGCCTTTGGCCTGCAACGCCTTGCCGAGTGGAACCGACTTGTGACACTGAACCACCGCCACATCCGGCTTGACCCTGTTGACGGCGAAGGCCGCCGCCTCCCACGGAAACCACGCCCGAATCACTGGGTAGCCGGGAAAACTGTCGACGACCGCCGGCTGGCGCAAAAGCTTCATCTTGGCACGCGCCTTGAAGCCGAAGACACCATCGCCAAACAGCGCGGCGAGCACCGCAGCCTCATGCCCATGCTCGATCAACTGCTCGGCCAGATGATGAGTGCTCGACTGGACGCCGCCGCTGAACTCCGGTGGGTAGCCATTGCCGCCTGCAAAGAGAACTTTCATGGTCCTGGCTCCTCGTCTATCGCGTTTCAATGCCCACGGCCGATGAACGGCAGCGTCAAGTGCAGCCTCACGCAGTCTTTGGCGGATCAAGCGTCGCGAACGGATTTGTGCATGGCTGCCATCCGGTGAACCGGATGGGATCACTAGGCGAACTGCGCGAGGCGTAGTCCGTCAACATGTGAAATTCGGCCACGACCCAGCGGTCGAAATGCCGGAGGTCGCGCTGCTTCCGCTTGGGCAACAACTTGCGTGCCTGGCCGAGCTTCGCCGTCTCGAGCAAAGTGACGGCGTCGCCCAGTTTTTCGCTGGGAAACAGCCACGGATTGCGGTTGCGGAACTCCAGCACGAACTGCTGCAGGTGCTCGATGCGCATGTTCAACCCGCCGAGGTATTTTTCGAGCGTGACGCGAACCAGGTCCTCGTCCGAAAACGAAGACACCGCCGCGAAGGCCACACCAGTCGATGCAACTCCACCAGCCATGATGGCCAAGACCGAGCGCCGTGAGATTTCCATCATCGGTTACCTCCTTCCCCCTCACGCCATCCGGCTCGCCGCGCGCAGGGACAAAGCTGCCGCGGTCAGGCTCGGGTTGGCGCAGGAGCAGCTTGGATAGGTGCTGGTGCCGACGACGACTAGGTTTCTCAGCCGGTGATGGATCATGTTGCTGTCGATCACCGAATCGGCCGGGCCGGCGCCCATCCGCAACGTGCCCTGGACATGCGATTCCGTTGGGCGGATGCCGCGGTCGAAGAGCCGTTCGACAGGCAACGGGGCAAGCAGTCCGGGCAATTTGTCCAGCGCCCGGGCCATGCCTTTGACGGCATAGTCCGACGGCGCCTTGAAGGAGACGAAGGCGTTGTCATCCTCGTCGAGGGTGACGAAATTCTCGTGATCGAGCAGGTTCTCGGTGACCACGACCAGCGGCAGCGCCTGGCGCAGCCGGCCCTTCTCTGCGCGCATCCCGTGCTGCCAGCGGTTCTCGAAATAAACGAGGGCCGCCGCGTGCTCGGACCGGTGCGGACCGTCATAGAGGCCGAAATTCAGGCCGGTGGTGATGGTGCTGCCGTCGAAATTGTCGACGCCGTCGAGATAGACCTCGAAATTCCAGCCATAGGATTCATGCAGGCCGCGCCCGACGAATTCATCGCCCAGGCCCGAGCGCAGCATGATCGCCGCGCTCTGGATGGCATTGGCGCCGAGAACGAAGAGGTCGCCGCTGACCTGATATTCCCTGCCCTCATGCACGAAGGCGACCGAACGGACCGTGCCGCCGACATGGTCGAGCCGCCGCACTTCGGAGCCGAGGCAGACCGAAACGTCGGGATGCTCGAAGACATGCATCAGGCCGTTATTGGCGGTGAACTTGGCATCGACCGGGCACAGCCAGCAGCGCAGATTGGCGCAGCAGGAGCTGCGTTGCGCGGTCGGCACGCGCGCCCGTGCGGTCGGCATGACGAAATGCTGGTCGGGCTGGGCCGCCTTCATCATCCTGTCCGGCGTCGACATGCGATGCGGTGGCTGCGGAAAGGGCTTCGAGCGCGGCAGCATCGCCGCCATGTCGGGATCGCCGGAGATCGACATGATGTCTTCGGCGTCGCAATAGAACGGCTCGACATCGTCGTAGCTGATCGGCCAGTCGTTGCCGACGCCGTAGGTGCTTTTCAGCCTGAAATCATTGGGGTGGAATCTTGGCGTCTGCGCGAACCAGCAATTGGTCCCGCCACCCAGCCCGATCGTGTAATTCCACGGCTTGTCGGAATTGGTGCTGTAGGTCGTCTCGTCGTCTATGTCGGTGTTGACGTTCTGGTCAAGCTGCCATTCATGCGTGTTGTGGCGACCCCACTCCAGAACCAGGATGCGCGCCTTACGCCGCCTGGCGAATTCATGCAGGAAGAAAGCCGAACCGAAGCCGGAACCGATCGCGACAACATCGAAATGATCTTTGGTGACTTGCTCGGGCTTTACGTCCAGCACCATCAGCTACAATTCCTTCTACGCCGGGCGTTTGGCCCGATCCTGCTTTCGGCTCTCCGCGCCCGATCTCATGCCGCCATTCTGCCGATCGAGTGATATTCGATGCCGTGGCGCGCCACGACCTTGGGATCGTAAAGGTTGCGGCCATCGAAGATGACCGGCGTGGTCAGCGCATCCTTCAGCGCATCGAAGGACGGTGCGCGAAAACTCTTCCATTCGGTGGCGATCAGCAGCGCATCGGCGCCGCGCAGGGCCGCCTCCTTGGTGCCGCACAACAGCAGGTCGTCGCGCAGCCCGTAGATGGCCTGGCATTCCTGCATGGCCTCGGGATCATAGGCCTGCACGGCCGCGCCGGCGTTCCAGAGCGCCTCCATCAGCACGCGCGCGGGCGCCTCGCGCATGTCGTCGGTGTTGGGCTTGAAGGCCAGGCCCCACAGCGCGAAGGTCTTGCCCTTGAGGTTGCCCTTGAAATAGCGGTGCACCTTGTCGAACAGAACGGATTTCTGGTCATTGTTGCGCTCCTCGACGGCGCGCAGCAGCTTGGCGTCATACTTGACGCCCTCGGCGGTCTTGATCAGGGCACGGACATCCTTGGGAAAGCACGAACCGCCATAGCCGAGACCCGGATAGATGAAGTGATAGCCGATGCGCGGGTCGCTGCCGATGCCCTGGCGCACTTCCTCGATGTCGGCGCCGAGTTGCTCGGCGAGATTGGCCATCTCGTTCATGAAGCTGATCTTGGTCGCCAGCATGCAATTGGCGGCGTATTTCGTGAATTCGGCGCTGCGCACGTCCATCACGATCATCTTCTCGTGGTTGCGGTTGAAGGGCGCGTAGAGTTCGCGCATCACCGCCTCGGTTTCCTCGCTCGACGTGCCGACGATGATGCGGTCGGGCTTCATGCAGTCGGCGACCGCGGAGCCCTCCTTGAGGAATTCGGGATTGGAGGCGACGTCGAAGCTCAGATCCTCGCGGCCCCGCTTCTTCAGCGTCTCGGCGATCCTGGCCTTCACCTTTTCGCAGGTGCCGACCGGCACGGTCGACTTGCCGACGACGATCTTGGCGGTATCCATCTCGCGGCCGATGGTCTCGGCGACCGCCAGCACATATTTGAGGTCGGCCGAACCATCTTCGCCGGGCGGCGTGCCTACCGCGATCATCTGGATTTCGCCGTGCCTGACGGCGGCCGCCGCATCGGTGGTGAACTTGATGCGGCCGGCGGCGTGATTCTCCCTGACGATGGTTTCAAGACCCGGCTCGAAGATCGGAACGAGGCCCTGATTGAGCCGCTCCACCTTGTTTGCGTCGATATCGACGCAAACAACCTGGTGGCCAACCTCGGCAAGCACCGCCGCCTGCACCAAGCCGACATAGCCAATTCCAAACACCGTCAAGTTCATTCGGTTTCATTCCCATCCAGGGCAGCGGACCGCTTCTCGGCCCTGCCGGTTCAATTCGTCTTTCCCAGCTCTTTTACACTACACACCAGCGATTCCGGAAACTGGCAGGGCTGACCCAGCGCGGTGAACGCGACCCGTTCGACCTGCAGCGAAAGCGTGCGGCCCGGATCCGCGAACGCTCCCATCCAGCCCTTCATGGTGTCGCTGCCCCAAAGGCTGAAGAATATCTTCTGCGCATGGCTGGGCAGCTTCGCGGGATCGGTGATGGTGTTCACCAGCTGGCCGTTGAGATACCAGCGCAGGCTATCCTTCTCCCAGACGAAGGCATAGTCGTTGAAGGCACTGTCGGTGCCGCCCGGCACGTCGACCAGCTTCTCGTTCTTGCCCTTGCCGGCGATATAGGCATTGACCTGCACCTTGGAGGTGTCCTTGGTCAGGATCTCGAAGTCGATCTCGTCCCAGGGCTGCTTGTCGGATGGGCCGATATAGGAGAAGAAAGCCGCGTTGAGGCCGGGGCCGGTGTCGGTCTTCATCCGCGCCTCATAGGTACCATAGCCGAAACGCTGCTTGGTCTGGATCTCGCCGCAGGCGAACTCGCGATCCTTGGTCTTCTGCTTCGCGAATCCGAGCGAAAGAACGCCATCGGAAAGCTTGACCAAGCCTTTCGACCAGGTGCAATTCTGATGGCTGCCGTTCGTCCAGCCGTCTGAAACGTACCAGCGCTCGCGGTCGAAATTCTTGAAATCGTCGACGAAAGAGGGCGCGGACTGGATATCCTGCGCATGAGACGGGGTTGCCGGCAGGCTGCCAAGAGCGACCAGCAGCAAAGCGACCGCCAGACCAGACCGCCGCCAGAAATGCAGGGCTGAAGGGGCGTCTATTGCTGTCGTGGACATGGTCTTTGGATCCGAATTCATGAGTGACTCACCTTTGCGCTGTGTCCCCAACCCAAAGTCGACGTTCGAACCGCTTCCAAACGGGCCAACCTTGACCTTTTCAATCACCCTCCCGACGTCCAGCCTTGCATCACCTTCGCCGTAACGGTCCCGCGCCGCCGCCTTCAATTTCGGCCGGCTCCCGCCTGCCTGGCGGGGTCGACCGCCGCCGGATCGGTGCTCGTATTCTCGTCGAAGACCACGTCCAGCGAATGACGGAGCTCGCGCATCCTACCGCCCTGGCGCGACAGCGCAGCGATGCGGCGCTCGCTGTTCAGGATCGACTGCGTCAACGCGCTGACTTCGGACGAGCGGCGATCGGAGGCGGAGCCGTTTTCCATGGCTTCGACCAGAAAGGCCGCGTTGGTCGCCTCCTTGCGGTAGCGGCTCTCCAAGCCGGTTTTCTCCGCCTCGATCTCGGCGGCGATCTGCTCGAACAGCTTCGCCAGCCGGTCCAGGCGCGCAACGTCGGTCTGCCTGTCGCGGGCCGGATCCCTTGATCTGAAGCCGAATATCGAGGCCATGAACTTAAATTCCCGTCATCGCCGGCTTCCTGGACCGGCTTTCAGGCCAGGCCACTGGCCGATCCCCGCAACCGGGGCTGAAAACTCGTAACCGCGTCGCCCAACTCCTCTGACGAAGAGAGACTTCGCACCAGTCCGATCGGGGGCCAGTTCGGATGGTCGTTTAATTTGTTGCACCGCAACATAGACTGCCATCCCCAGAGCCGCGAGGCAACCACCCAATTCGTAAACTCATAAATCCGATGGAAATGGTTGCGTGGCGGCCTCGCGGTCGGCAGGTAACACCGCGCTTTACCGTCCTTTGCCGGTACTGGTTCCAGCCATCAGGAAACGGAGCGGCGGCACGTGCTTGTTCCTGGAGACCAGGCCAACACTGCGAAACAGCGCCTCGATCTTGTCGGACGCCACGCCCTGGACGATGGGGACGAGGTTGGATTGGCTTGCGAAGGCGTAGGCCGCGGCAGAAGCCAGGCCCCGCTCGGCCTTCACGTCGAGGAAATTGCGCAGCCGGTATTTGTCGCGCACATGCCGCTCGTGCCGCCGTAGCACTGCTTTCGACCCTTCCGGCAGGCTGTCGATCGCCAGCAGCGCCAGATCGGCATCGGCCAGCCGCTTCAGATCCTGCGTCTTGTGGCGGCCGCTGAGTGAATCGGCGCGGACGATGGCGCCGTAGCCGCAGGAACGGATGACCTTGAACCGTGCCCCGTGGGCGACCGCTCGCGCGTAAAGCTCGTAGTCCTCGCCTAGCCGCAGGCTCTCGTCGTAGCGCAACCCGTGGCGGTCGAGAAAGGCACGGCTGATCACCGGCTTCAAGAAGCCGAGTTCGCCTCTTTGGACGCGGCGCCTGGAGATGTTGCCTTCCACGAATCCTTCGAAATCGAGGAATTCCGGATCGGCGGCAAAATCCGGGGCGACGATTTTGGTTGCATCGCCAGCCGCGTCATCCCTGATGAGCATGATGTTGTCGGCGGCGAAATCCCAATCGGCGCCGACAAACAGGTTGCGAAACCGGCCCTCGAGGAAGAAATCGTCGGCGTCCAGAATGCTGATGAACGGGGCTCGTGAACCGGCGATCGCCGCATTGCGGGCAAAAGAAGGGCCGCGATTGACGTCGAGGCGCATCACCGCAAGCCGGCCGCTGCCATCGTCGGCAGAGCGTGCGACCTCGGCCGTATTGTCCGTGGAACCATCGTCGACGACGACGACCTCCCCGACTTCCGGTTCGCGCAACGCGGACGCTATGGCGACGGCGATCGTTCGCGCCGCGTTTTTGGCCGCGATGATCACGCAGACTTGGGATTTCGTCATCGACATGGAATTGCCTCTTGCACAGGTTCCGATCTGCCCTCGCCCTGTACGCGTTCGATATTCGCCGCCTTCACGGGCCGGCTGGCCGTTCGAAGATGCGGCGGCTGATGTCCGCCGACGCCGCCCAACCGGCCTCGGAAAGGTAACGGACCGGAGCCCGGCCGCACAATTCCCACAACACCGTGCGTCGCTGCGGCCAGCGCAGCGACGACAGCCATGGCGCGATGACCATGTTGAGCAGGTCTTCATTGCCGATGCGCGACAGGATCGGCTTGGCCCGCTCCGACAGAAGCGTGCCGGTGCCGCCGAGCAGCACATCGGCGGAACGCAGGCCGAGCAGCAGCGTGTCCTCCAGCCCCTGGCTCACCGCCGCATCGAGCACACGCTGCTGATCGGCGTGGCCGAGACGGCTGGCGCTGGCCCTGATATCGCAGACGTAGCCGGCGCAAGGCTCCCGGTTGAACAGTGCCTTGGCGACGCTGATGCAGGCCAGCATCAGCGTGTCGGCAGCCGACGTGAACGGGACTTCGGCGCCGGTGATCTCGACCAGCCGCTTTCGCCGCAGGAACCCGTCGGCATCGCGCGGACTGGGCGAGCCGGGCTGCTGAAGCCGGTAATGAAGGTCGACAGTGGATGATTTCGACCCATTGCCACGGATCATGTGCTGTTCGCCGAGGAAGCGGACCCACCAGACCGAACGCGACTTGCCCGATACTTCGTAGCCGATCGAGCGTAACGCTTCGCGTGCCTTCAAGAACCCGGCAGGCGAAACCAGAATATCGATATCGCCCGAGGGTTTCATGAAATGATCGTCGTAAAGCAGATGCTGCTGGAACGGCCCTTTCAGGAACACAAAATCAATCCGCCTGTCGAGCAGCGCCTCGTGAATGGCGATCGAATCCATCAGGCAGGCGGCGTTCATCGACACCGTCCTCCTGCGATAAGTTTCGAGCCACT
The DNA here is from genome assembly GCF_020164695.1 of Mesorhizobium sp. ESP6-5. Lineage (NCBI taxonomy): Bacteria > Pseudomonadati > Pseudomonadota > Alphaproteobacteria > Hyphomicrobiales > Phyllobacteriaceae > Mesorhizobium > Mesorhizobium sp. ESP6-5. The sequence continues at coordinate 131,539 of NZ_JAIUGR010000003.1, read as the reverse complement.
GGAACAGTTCGGCCGGCCTCTCATGCGTCGGCGTACGCGACAGCGCCTTCAAGACGAAGGTACCGACCTTGTTCAACCTGGCGATATCAGTGACGACAGCGTCGGAAAGGCCCGGCGTCCACGTTTCACCGGCCGAGGCGGCCGGCCCCGCGAAATATAACCGTAAGCAGGCCCGCACATAAGCGATCTCGTCGGCGCAGTCGGTGGCGCGCAGTCTTTCATAGGAGCTTTCCGGCAAGGCCATTGAGCGCACAGTCTCCAAAAAGCGGTTTGCGCGAAGCGTATGCTGCAGCTGCTAAGCAAAGCATCGTCAAAAACGACGGCGCCGTAAAGCCTTTCCTTTCGCAGTGCGAAATTTTGCAACCATAGCGTTTGCCAGCTTCGCGGAAGGGGATGAGATGTATGGAGAAATTCCCACCCTAGCGCAGCGCTTCAGCCGGGCCATCGATGGGATCAGCTGAAAGTTGAGTATCTTTCGGCGTTGTCCAATGGCAATGGCCAAGCATGGCTTCCTCTTGTTCATGCAAAATCAATGGTTTACGGAATCTCGTATGACGAGGGGCAATCACACCCGGCTTCATCTCGAAATAGGTGGATTTCTTACACGCGGGGTGACGTCCGCAACCCATAATTGATTAACGACCGGTAAATCAGGCTTGACTCATAAATGTTGCTGTGCAGCTATTGCGATGCAGCATGAAAGTGCTGACGGCAATCGACAGGCCGTTTCCAGTCCTTATGGAGAGTAAAATGGAACAGAATGTTGAAAAGCATGAGTACGAAACGCCAAACCTGACAGTACATGGTTCAATCGAAACCATTACCCAAGGCGGTGGTGGCAGCACGGCAATCGACGCGTCGTTTCCCGCGCACACCCCGATTGGCGACCTGACGTTCTCCTGAGACCAGCCTGATTCTGGAGGAATGACGTTGGGCCTCCGGGATCGAAGACAATGAAATGGAGCCGGGGATGAAAATCCCCGACTTTCCATTGAACCTGATGACGCGTAGACCGTGTGTTGCAAACGAGGTTTTAGGATGAACTGGAACCCATCCGAGCACGATTGCGTAAAGGCCACCAAGGACGCCGTTGCTTGCGAATTCGGCGATGGCCTCGCGCTTCTCAACCTGAAGTCCAATATCTATTACAGCCTCAACGGTGTCGGCGCCTTCATCTGGGAATTGATCCAGGAACCCAAGCCGATCGCGGACATCCGCAGCGCCGTCCTCGCTCGCTACAATGTCGACGCCGAACGCTGCAAGGCCGACGTCGACGCATTGCTGAAAGGCCTGGCGGAAAACGGGCTTGCGAGGCTTGAGCATGAGGCACTCGTCTAGGCAGGCGTCGCAGAAGGCCATGGCTGTGCGGCAAAGACCTGTGACGCAGAGAAATCCCCGGCCGATGAAGCAGCGGCCTGGCAGGCGCAGCCTGGCCAGGATCTTGTCCTTGAGCGGCTCGGAAGCGCTTTTCCTGTGCCGCTGCCTGCTGGTGGTCACGACCGTCCGGCTCGGGCTGACATTGTTCTCCTACAACCGGGTGCGTGGGATGGTGACGCGGCTCAACGCGCACCAGTGTGCCAGCATGGGCGAGTTGCGGCTCGTCGCCTGGGGGGTTGCCGCCGCAGCACGGTTCGTTCCGGGCGCCACCTGCCTGACCCAGGCGCTGTCGGGCCAATACCTCCTCGCGCGCCAGGGCAATGCGTCGAATGTCCGCATCGGCATCGAGCGCGGCACTGGCGAGCAATTGAAGGCGCATGCCTGGCTGGTCAGCGATAACCACATCGTGCTTGGCGGATCCGTCGATGGTTTCGCCCACCTGATCGACCACGGCAGCCGATGAGCGGCGTAGCCGGAATCCTGCTGCGACAAGGCCCCGCGCCGGCTGAAGCGGCGAGCGACATCCAGCAGATGCTGGCGCGCATACGCCATCGTGGTCCCGACGGAACCTCGTGGTGGCAGGACAGCGGCGTCGCGCTTGGCCATGCCTGGCTCAACACCACTGACGAAGCCGGCCCCGGCCCGCTGACCATGGCCGGCGGCAAGCTGGCCATCACCGCCGATTGCCGGCTCGATAACCGCGACGAGCTGCTCGCAAGGCTCGGCATCAGCGACAACTCAGTCGCCGATGCGGCGTTGCTGATGCGGGCCTATCTGCGCTGGGGTGAAACGTGCCCCGTGCATCTGCAAGGCGACTTCGCCTTTGCCATCTGGGATGCCGAGCGGCAGCTTTTGTTTTGCGCGCGAGACCATTTCGGGGTCAAGCCTTTCTATTACCACGCAGCGGAACGCCGCTTTGCCTTTGCCTCCGAGATCGGGCCAATGCTCGGCCTCGACGGGGTAGGTGCGCGCCTCAGCGAGCACCGGATTTCGGGCTTCCTGGCCGGGCTGCCCGATGACCCGCAGTCCACGCCCTACAGCGACATCTTCGCCCTGCCGGCGCGTCACAGCCTCACCGTCACCGCGCAACGTCTGGTGCTGCGCCGGTACTGGCAGATCGAACCATCGCAGCGAGCACCGCGGCCTGATGCCGCGGAGGAATTCGCCCATCTGTTCGCGCAATCGGTCCGCAACCGCATGCGAGGAAGCCCGTCGATCGGCGCGATGCTGAGCGGCGGCCTCGATTCATCCTCGATCACCTGCGTGGCGGGAGTGCAAAATGCGGCCGAGCGCAAGCCGAGGCTACCGACCTTCTCGCTCGTGTTCGAAAAGGGTTCCTCGATGGACGAGCGCCCATTCATCGATGCCGTGCTCGATCAGCGGAAAGCCGATCCGACGTTCATCCCGGTCGGCAATTATGCACCCTTCGCTGAATTCGAACGGGTGCTGGAGGAACAGGAAGGCACGTTCCTGGCGCCGGGCCTGACGCTGACCCGCGGGATCTATCGAACGGCCGGCGCCAAGGGCATCAAGGTGCTGCTCGACGGCCATGGCGGCGACGAGGTCGTTTCACAGGGACATGGCCATCTGCACGAGCTTGCCAATGGCGGCAGGTGGCTGGACCTTTGGCGCGAGGTCCGCAGCGCCTCCAACACCTATGGCGACAGCACGCTCGGCCTCTATTTCCAGTTCCTGACCATTTACGGGCCGGCCTGGCGCATCGCCAGGCTGAGACAGCTGGGGAACCGAGCCCTGAACAGGATGCGCAGGCCTGCCCGATCGAAGCGTGGCCGCAGCTGGCGCGACCTGATCAATCCGGACCTTGCCAGGCGAACCGAGCTCATCGACCGGTTCCATCGGGCTGGCTACATGCCGCCCGGCGTCCAAGCCAGCGACGCGCTCAGCCACCGCTGGATCCTGTCCAACGGCTATGTTCCGCACTCTTTCGAAGTTTTGGACAAGGCCGCCGCCAATTTCGGCGTCGAGCCGCGGTATCCCTTCTGGGACAAGCCGCTGGTGGAATTCTGCCTGGGGCTGCCGGGCGAGGAGAAGCTCCGTCATGGGTTTGGCCGCTACGTGCTGCGCCGGGCCATGGAAGGCATCCTGCCGGCGGCGGTACAGTGGCGGCGCGACAAGATCGATTTCACCGCCAATCTGGTCAACGGCATGGTGCGCAACCATCGCGACCTGCTGGAGCAGTTGCTGGTCGGCGATGCGGGTCGCATCGCACCCTATGTCAACCTGCCGGAAGTAAACGCCGCCTATGCGCGGCTGCTGCGCCAGCCGGACCAGGCGGCACCGCTCGATGTCCAGTATGTCTGGCGCTCGGCGTCGCTGTCGCTGTGGCTGCGGCAGGTCCAGCATGGCGGGAGCCCCGCATGATGTCTCGCCATGAGCCGTTCGCCGGCGATCTCGACCGTCTTCCCAACCGCGACAGGACAGCGGGAGAACGAAGTTACTACCGCGCCTACGGCCTGCTCATCGCGTCCGACGTGTGGCTGCCCGAACTGGAGCCGGCGGACCCGGCAACGGCCGACATCGAGATCGTCATCGGCCCGATCGATATGCCCAAGCCTTCGGCGAAGGCAGCGACCGTCTTCCGTTTCGAGCCTGGCCGGCAGTATCTGGCCTGGGAGGCCGTCGGCGCATTCCTGATCAGCGACGCCCGCCGCATCGATGTCCAGCCGGCGCCCGGCGTCGACGACGCCTTGCTTGCCTTCCCGTTGCTGGGGCCAGTGCTGGCGCTGCTGCTGCATCAGCGCGGCCTGCTGGTGCTGCATGCCAGCTCCATCGCGGTGGCCGGCAGGGGCGCCATCTTCATGGGCGACAAGGGCGCCGGCAAGTCGACGACGGCAAGCGCCCTGATCCGGGCCGGACACGACCTGCTCACCGACGACGTCGTGGCGCTCGATCTCACCAACCCGGACGAACCGATGATCGTTCCGGGATTTCCGCAGATCAAGCTTGCCGCCGACGCCGCGGCGGCGATCTCGCTTGGGCAAGCGCAAGTGCGACCGCAAGTGCATCCGGCAATCGAGAAGATGCAGCATCGCCTGCACGGCGCCTTCTCCGGCAACAGGGTGCCGGCGGCCAGGATTTACATCCTCGAGCGCGGCGAAAGGGCCAGGATCACCCTCCTGCCTCAAATCGCCGCCTTGCCAGCCATCATCAAATTCTCCTACGTGACGCGGTTTGGCCGCGCGGCGCTCTCCGGCGATTTCGCGGCGATGCATCTTCGCCATTGTTCAGCGATCGCTAACCATGTCGGCGTGTGCCGGCTGGACGTTCCGACGGGCATCGACAGGATCGGCGAGGCTGTGGCGCTGATCGAAAAGGAATTGGCTGGCGATGCCTAGGTCATCGGTCTTCAGCCTGTCGCTGTTTCGCGATGTCGCGGCATTCGGCGCCGTCATTGCCCGGATCGGCGGACGACGAACCTGGACGGCGCTGCTGTTCCTGATCCTCGGCAGCCTGACGGAAGGCGTTTCCATCCTGCTGCTGGTGCCGCTGCTGCACCTGGTCGGCCGTGCCGACCAGGATTTCGCGGTGAGGCTGCCCAATATCGAGTTTGTGCGCTGGCTGGTGCCCGGCGGAACGCTGCAGCTGACGACGGTGCTTTGCGCGCTGGTCGGGCTTGTTGCCGTGCAGGCAGCCTTCAACCGCTTCAAGTCGGTGTACATGGCAAGGCTGCTCTTCGATTTCATCAACCGCTTGCGCATGAACCTGTTCGAGAGCATCGGCAAGGCGCGCTGGGGCGTGTTCACGCGCATGCGCGGCTCCGATCTCGACCATGCCCTGACCGGCGACATAGACCGCGTCCAGGGGGCGGCTTTTGCCCTGCTGATGCTGGTGCAGATCGCCGTGCTGCTGGCGGGCTATCTGGTGATTTCCATGTTCATTTCGCCGGTCATGACGGCGTTTGCCGTCGTCATCGGCATCGTCATGTTCATAGCGCTGCAGCCATTTCGCTCGCGAGCCACCGCCTTCGGCCGGATCCTGACGACCAATCGCCAGGACCAGTACCGCACGGTCTCGGAATTTCTCGGCGGCATCAAGGTGGCCAAGAGCCTGAACGTCGAGGCCAGCTATTTCGCGCAGCTGCAGGTCACGCTCGAAAAGATGAAGGCCGACAATATCGCCTATGTCCGCAACTCTTCGATCGGCACCGCCGTGTTCCAGGTGGCGAGCGTCGTGGGCTTGAGCGTCTTCATCTATGTGGCGTTGGTCCGCTTCCACCTGTCGCTGGCCGAGATCGTCGTGCTGCTCCTGGTCTTCATGCGCATCGCGCCGCGCTTCATGGACATGCAGACGCAGGCCCAGCAGGTGCTGATCAACCTGCCCGCCTATACGGCAATGCGCAACCTGCAGGCGCGTTTCGACGCCGAACGGGAGCCTGGCCACGTCGAATCCACGGATGCCCGCAAGCTGACCCTCGATACGGGGCTGAACATTCGCGACGTCTCCTTTGTCTATGACGACGGCGCCGGCAAGGCAGTGGTGAGCGACATCACCTTCGGCCTTCCGGCCGGCAAGGTCACGGCGCTCATCGGCCCGTCCGGGTCAGGCAAGAGCACGATCGCCGACATGCTGCTCGGGCTGCTCGAGCCGACCACCGGCAAGATCCTCGTCGACGGCGTCGAGCTCGATGCCGGCAATCGCCGCCGCTGGCGCGATCAGGTGGCCTATGTGCCGCAGGACGTGTTCCTGCTGCATGACACGATCGCGGCGAACCTGCGCCTTGCCGCGCCCCAGGCCAGCGAGGACGACTTGTGGAAGGCACTGCGCGCCGCTCACGCCGGCGATTTCGTGGACCGACTGGACCTGAGGCTGAATACCGTGGTCGGCGACCGCGGCGTGCGCCTCTCGGGTGGCGAGCGCCAGCGCATCGCGCTGGCACGCGCGTTGCTGCGCAAGCCGTCACTGCTCATCCTGGACGAGGCGACAAGCGCCCTCGACTGGCAGAACCAGTCGCTTATCGCCCGGTCGATCGACGGCCTGCGCGGCGCAATGACGATCCTGACCATCGCGCACCGGCCGTCGATGATCGCCTTCGCCGACTGGGTGGTGGCGATGGAGGATGGTCGTGTGGTGGAGGTCGGGCAATATCAGCGGTTGAAGGCGAAGCCGGGGAGCCGGTTGTCCCGGATGCTGTCGGGAGAACAGTCGGAAACCGAACCCGCCGATGTGGCCTGAGGACGATGATGTCCCCGTGGGTCTAATGCAGCCCCCGCCGGACGCTGCCCAGCTTCTCGCCCTCGGGCACTTCTGTGGAGTTCTGCTTTCTCTCGGCTTCGCGCAGCCTGTCGGCCGGCGTTGGCGCGCTCCTGGCGATCATGGCATAGACGACCGCGAAATAACCGGCCTGGATGACCACCGCGCAGATGATGACACGCAGCAGTGTCGTGCCAAGCGAAGCTCCACCCAGCCAGGACCAGGCCACGACGATCGCGAGCGCGAACAGCATCCCAACGATGAATTTTGGAAGCGACATACCCAACAGCCCATAAACCGGCTCGGGTATATCCAACGATAGCCCCACCCGAGCGCCGTCCCTTGTGATGCGGGCTTGTTAAACCACCCGCTCTCGACCGGTTGCTTCCGGCCTTTCAACCTGTCGCCACCGTGACAGGTATAATTTGCAATTCTATTAAGGCGAGCAGAAGGCGGCAAGGGCAACCGCACATATTTTTGATTGCGCTTACGCGTTCGATTCTGCCATGCTGCAACGCACCCGGCCGCATTTCACTCAACCTGCAGCCATTGCAGATCTGGAGTACAACCCATAATATTAGATGGTATTTTAGGTGAATAGTCCAGAATATAGCATCGTCAGTAAGGACTCGTATGCTCTGGATCCCGGCACTGGGAACGCGCCGCCCACAAAACGCCCTAAAAACGCCCGGATTTTTTTATGCTTGCCCATTTATTGTCACAAATGTGCTAAACATTTCGAAATTTGTGCAGCGCGAGCTTATTATTTAGTCAATTCATGACGCGACTATTTCAGCGGCGTGGGAAATTGTGTGTTGCGCTGCAGCATTTTTTTGGTATCGTGCGGTAAACCATTCGTTCAACGCATGGAGTTTCCGTATGAGGGATATTGCCAAGTCGGCCACGGCGGGGTTTTCGCAGGCCGACACCGACTTTCCGCCGCCGATCGGCGGCCTCATCAAGCGGAGTTTCGACATCGTCGGTTCGCTGGCTGGACTGATTGCGCTCAGCCCGCTGTTCATCATGATAGCGCTGCTCGTCAAATTCTCCGATGGCGGATCGGTTTTCTATGGTCACCGCCGAATCGGGCGCGGCGGACGGCTCTTCTCCTGCCTCAAGTTCCGCACCATGGTTCCGGACGGCGACAAGGTGCTGGCAGCCTATCTCGCCACCAATCCAGAGGCCAATGCGGAATGGATAGCGACCCGCAAGCTGAAGAACGATCCACGCGTCACCCGCGTCGGAACGGTGCTGCGCAAGCTGAGCCTCGATGAATTGCCGCAGATCATCAACATCCTCCAGGGCGACATGAGCCTTGTCGGGCCTCGCCCGGTGGTCCGGGACGAACTGGAAATCTATGGCAGCGCGGCTGTCTATTATCTGAAGTCCCGGCCCGGCCTGACCGGCCTGTGGCAGGTCAGCGGCCGCAACGACGTTTCCTATGACAGCCGCGTCGCGTTCGACCGCCACTATGTCGAGAACTGGTCGCTGTTCGAGGACGTTCGCATCATCATCAGAACAGTGCCGGCCGTCTGGATGTCGCGCGGCTCTTACTGATCGGCCGGCAGGATCAAGGCATCCGGCGGCAAGCTCATCGGGCGATGGGGCTAAAACGGATCGGAACGCTCAGTTGAAGATAGACATTTTCGAAGCCTTTGGCAGCGGCCCGTTTTCCGGCCGCTCGCGGCTCGTGGCGACCTGCCTTGCGATGTCGCTTGCTTTTCCCCAGATGGCCGCCGCCGACGATTACCGTCTGGGCTCCCAGGACAAGCTCACCATCCGCATCGCCGAATGGCAGACCGTCGAAAGCACGTTCCGCGACTGGTCGTCGGTCAATGGCCAATATACGATCGGCCCGGCAGGCACGCTGTCGGTGCCTTTCGTCGGCGAGTTGCCGGCGGCCGGCAAGACCACGGCGGAGGTCGCCGCAGCGATCTCCGAGGCGCTGCAGCACAAGCTCGCTTTGTCGGACAAGCCCGAAGCCTCGGTCGAAATGGCACAGTTCCGGCCCTTCTACATTTCGGGCGAGGTGCAGAATCCCGGGCAATTTCCCTTTGTGCCCGATCTTACGGTGCTGAAAGCGATCAGCGTCGCCGGAGGCATCAGGCGCAACGCCGACTACGGTCCCCAGCTCGGCAAGGACCTGGTCACCGCCAAAGGCAATTTCGATATCTCCGACGACCAGCGCGTTCGGCTGATCGTCAAGCGCGCCCGCATCGACGCCGACATGGCCGGCAAGACGAGTTTTGAGGCACCCAAGGAGGTCGAAGGCGATCCGCGGCTGCCGACCATCGTCGCCGACGAGATGACAATCCTTACCGCCGACCAGAAGGCGCTGAAGCTCAAGCTCGAGGCGCTCGACGATCTCAAGGGTGTGCTGCAGGCCGAAATCGAATCGCTGCAGAAGAAGATCGTCAACCAGCAGAAGCAGGTCGACCTGGCCCAGCAACAGCTGGCCAGCATCGGTCCGCTGGCCCAGAAGGGACTGGTGGCCAATGCCAGGCTTCTGGATTCGCAGCAGTCCGTTACCGACCTGCAGGGCAAGATCCTGGACTACGAGACAGCCATCCTGACCGCCAAGCAGGCGATCAGCAAGGCGACGCAGGACGCCATCGACGCCCAGAACACCTTGAGTTCGAGCCTCGCCGCCGATCGCCAGCAGACCGAAGCCGACCTGAACGAGGCCGCGCTGAAGGTGAATATGCAAAAAGGCCTGATAGCCCAGGCCACGGATCCGGCGACGACGGCCGCCATCACCAACGACCAGCAACCTACCTTGCTCTATTCGCTGGTGCGCAATGTCGACGGCAAGACCAGCGAAATCGCCGCCAAGGAAGACACACCGGTACTGCCTGGCGATGTGATCAAGATCAAGCTGGCGCCGCTGGCCAGCCAGTAGAAACGCGGAAGATCGCGGGCTCGCCGCGTTCTATCCATAGCGCAAAACTTTGAGCCTCAGCCAAGCCTGCTTGGCGGAGGTTTTTGCTGATAGATTTTCAGCACCGGAAAATCAGAATGGCTGTTGACGCAATCCCGAACGGAACCGCTACGCGGTTTTCCTGCGATGGCTTTAGCGGACTCTCATCATTACTCGGCTGCCGCGGGACGGTGAGGCCAGGCTGCCTGTCCGGCCTTGGCATCCGCCGGCTCGAAAGCCGGTGACCATCGCGTGCGGGTGACCGGCAGCTTCGCCAGCTTGAAGAAGCTGAAATACATCAGGAATGAACCCATGATGTAGGGATTGAGTATCTCGACCTCGACGAAGGAGCGGATGAGCAGCAGCACCATCACGCCGATCAGAACCACCGATTCGGCCTGCCATGTCTTGAAGACCACCGCGGCGATGTGGCCGAGGAGCGTGCGCAGCATGATCAGCGATATCAGCACCGCCCCGGTGAAGCCGAGTTCGACAAGGGCTTCGACATAGGTGTTGTGGAAATGGAAGCCGGTGCGGGTGCTGATGTAGAATTCGTTCCACAGCCGCTCCGCCTCGGCAAAGCCCTGCACCCAATAGGCGGCATAGCCGACGCCAAGGATCGGCGATCGCATCGCGGCGTTCCAGCCCTGCTCCCACAGATAAGTCCGCCCGGTGAGCGTCGAATCCTTGCCGAAGATGCCAAGCACGAAGTCCATGAGCCCGAGATTGAGGGCGACGATGGCCACCACGACGATCATGCCGGCGCCGACCAGGAAGATCACCCGGCGGTAGCGTCGCGACAAAAGCTTGCTCATCGCAAGAAGCGCCACCAGCGCCAGAACCGCCGGTATCGAGGCCATCGAGGTGGCGGAATGCGAGACGACCAGCACATAGGCCGACAACAGCACGACCGGCACGGTCAGCATGAAACTCAGCCGGCCACGCCGAAGGAAAGCAAGGAACACGACCGAGAAATAGATGCCGAGCGAGCCGACGAAGCCGATCTGGTTCTTGGAGGCGAAGGCGCCGACGAAATTATAGGTGCCGTCGAGGACGTCCTCGGAATAGGCGCCGACTTTCAGCGAATAGAGCAGGACGAAGAATATGCCGACCAGGGCGCCTATTGTCAGGGTGCGCACGCTGACGGTGCGTGCGGCGACATAGGCGCAGGCGATATGGGACAAGTACTGGACCGCCGTTCTGGCGGTGACGCCGGGCGCCTGCGACCAGAATATGGAAAAGCAGACATAGGCCGCAAAGAGCAGCGGCAGCCAGGCGCTGGACAGTTGCCGCAGGAAACGCCGGTAGTCGACCAGGATAAGCGGAAGCCAGACGGCATAATAGGCCAGGATCAGCACCTGGCCGAAAATGACGGAATAGGAGAACGCCCAGATCGAAACGGCAACGGCAAAGCTGCCATAGACCGAATTCTTCTCGGGATCGACGAGCAGGGATTTGGGAATTTTCATCTCACGGTCCCGTCGACACGACCCAGGACCGGCAGGCCGCAAACCAGCCGGCATATCCGCAAACAGGGTCGTACAAGAAACGGCGCCTCCATTGTGCAGTGCAATATAACCTATCGCACCCCGTGCTCAATGGCAAATCCGGTCACCTTGTCTTACAGCGCGGCGATCGCCGAGAGATCTCGGCCGTGGACGGGCCAATCGGTCATGTGCTCCGACTGCCCATCAGGAACGAGGCGCGTCCCTTGAGGTTTCCTTAGTCCATGCGCATGCCTAGATCGGCCTCGCCGTGGTGGGTATGGTGGAAGCGCTGCGCGACCAACTCGAATGAACGGCGCCATAATCCGGCCGATTGGCCCAGACGATCCGGCCGCATGCCGGCTTGAACTCGGTCGGCGGTCACCTCACAGTCCCAGGACCGGCCAGCACGCGGGGCGCCTTCAGCCAACATGAACAGGGGGAACACATGCCAATGAATTTCGCGGGGCGCTTCTCAGGCCGGTCGGCGGTCATCACCGGGGGCGCCTCGGGCATCGGACTGGCGGTCGCGCAGAGGATCGTCGACGAAGGCGGGCGCGTCTGCGTCTGGGATCGCGATCCCGCACAGATCGAACAGGCGAAAGCCATTGTTCCCGGCCTGCGTGGAGTGACGTTGGACGTTGCGGATGCGGCAAGTGTGGAGGTCGCCGCACAATCGACGATCGACGCCTTCGGCGCGGTCGACATACTGGTCACCAGTGCGGCCATCACCGGCCCCAACATGACCACCTGGTCCTATTCGGTCGAGGACTGGCGTGGAGTCATCGACATCAACATCAACGGCGTCTTCTACTGCAACAAGGCGCTGGTGCCACACATGCTCGAGCGCAACTATGGCCGCATCGTCAACATTGCCTCGATCGCCGGCAAGGAAGGCAATCCCAACGCTTCCGCCTACAGCACCTCGAAGGCGGCGGTGATCGGCCTGACCAAGTCGCTCGGCAAGGAACTCGCCAAAACCAAGGTGACGGTCAATTGCGTGACGCCAGCCGCCGTGCGCACCGCGATCTTCAAGCAGATGAAGCAGGAGCACATCGATTTCATGCTCTCCAAGATACCGATGGCGCGGTTCGGCGAGGTCGAGGAAGTGGCGGCGCTGATCTCATGGATCGCCTCGGAGGAATGCTCGTTCACCACGGCCGCTGTGTTCGACGTCTCGGGCGGCCGCGCCACCTACTGATGCACTACAAATCCGCGTGAGCAGGCAACGATATGCCATCGCCGACGTATAGTCGGTGATGGAAGGTGTAGAAACGGCAAATATTTCAGACAGTTCCACGGGTGTGACCTTTCGCTGCGATCTCGGCGTTCAGGGAGAGGAATTCCCCCACTTCTGGGAACATACGGTCGGCAGCGGCCACGCGACGCTCGCCCTGCGCGCGGACTGGCAGGCACAGATGCGCCGGGCGCATGACGAACTCGGCTTTCGCCATGTCCGTTTTCACGGGCTGCTCGATGACGACATGGGCACGCTCATCGACCAGGACGACAAGCCGCTCTATTCGTTCTTCAATGCCGATCAGATCTTCGATTTCCTGCTGTCGATCGGCATGCGCCCCTTCGTCGAGCTGAGTTTCACGCCGACGATGCTGTCGTCGTCCGGAAAGATCGTCTTCCGTTATCGCGCCAATGTCAGCGCGCCGAAGGACTACGACCAGTGGTCGACGCTGATTTCGAATCTCGTCGCTCACTGGGTTGATCGCTACGGCCTCGACGAGGTGCGGCAATGGTTCTTCGAGGTCTGGAATGAACCCAATCTCGAGGCGTTCGGCAGCGGCAAACAGGAGGATTATTTCAAGCTGTATGCCTACACGGCAAGAGCAATCAAATCCGTTGACACGCATTTGAAGGTCGGCGGACCAGCCACAGCCGACAATGCCTGGATCGATGAGTTCATCGCTTACTGTGGCCAGAACGGCCTTCCCGCGGACTTCGTCAGCACGCACCATTATCCGACCGATGCCTTCGGCCAGCCTGGCGACGACACCGAAGCCCAGCTCTCGAAAAGCACGCGAAGCGTCCTGCGCGAGGAAGCGCGCACCGCGCGACGGCAGGCAGGCGACCGTCCGCTCTACTACACCGAATGGTGCACATCGTCGAACCCGCGCGATCCCATGCACGACGAGCCCTATGCCGCCGCCTTCATCGTCAAGACGATCATGGAGGCGAGAGGGCTGGTTCAGGGCTACAGCTACTGGACCTTTTCGGATATTTTCGAAGAGAATTATTTTCCATCCCTACCCTTTCATGGTGGTTTCGGCCTGATGAACCTTCACGGCGTAGCCAAACCGGCTTACCGTGCCTTCGAAATGCTGCATGGCCTTGGAACCGAAATCCTGTCGACTCAAGGCAATCATCCCACCGTCGACAGTTGGTGTGTGCGCGACGGAAATTCGTTGACCGTGCTGATTTCCAACTTCGCCTTGCCGCGGCATCCGGTCGCGAACGAGACCGTGCAGATTCAACTTGAGAATGCACGGCGGCCCGACATGGTAACCATCCGACGCGTCGATGCGGCAAATGCCAACCCCAAGGCGCTATGGGCGACGATGGGAAGTCCCGATTACCTGAGCCGAGCAATGGTAGAGCATTTGCATGCGGCCTCGGCGATGCCGAAACAGCCGCAAGCGATCGCCTTCAACGGTCATACCCTTCTGTTCGATGTCACCGTACCTGCGCAGGGCGTTGCTGCCATCAGGCTGGAGTTTTTATCGATTGCTTAGAGCAGATCCCGCCGCGCTGGCCGATGACGAACTGCTGGACCGCTGTCAACGCGCCGCGTTCGGCTATTTCCTGGAGAACGTGAACCCCGACAACGGGCTGGTCGCCGACACGTCGCGGCCCAATTCGCCGTGCAGCATCGCCGTCGTCGGTTTTGCCCTGTCCTGCTATCCGATCGGCGTCGAACGTGGCTGGATAACGCGTGATGCGGCTGCCTGCCTGACCCTTGCGGCGCTACGCTTTTTCCAGACCAGCACGCAAGGCAGCGGTCACGACGTCACCGGCCACAAGGGTTTTTACTACCACTTTCTCGACATGAGGAGCGGCTTGCGCGTTTGGCGCTGCGAACTGTCGATGGTGGATACCGCCCTGCTGATCGCCGGCATGCTGGTGGCGAGCGCGTATTTTTCCGACGACAACGACGACGAAGCCGAAATCCGCCTCCTGGCCGAGGCGCTCTACAGGCGCGTCGACTGGCGATGGGCGCAAGGCAGCAGCCCGACGCTCCGCCAGGGCTGGAAGCCGAGGAGCGGCTTTCTGCATTATGGCTGGGAAGGCTATAACGAGGCGACGATCCTCTATGTGCTGTCGATGGCTTCTCCGGACCGCCCGACCTCGGACGACAGCTACGAGGCCTGGACGGCGACCTATCAATGGGAAAACATCTACGGCCACGACGTGCTCTATGGCGGGCCGCTGTTCATGCACCAGTTCTCGCATGCCTGGATCGATTTCGCCGGCATCCGCGACGCTTTCATGCGGGAGAAGAATTCGGACTATTTCGAAAACAGCCGCCGCTCGACATACCTTCACCGCGACTACGCCCGGCACAACCCTTACGGCTTTGACGGCTATGGCGAGAATTTGTGGGGTCTTTCGGCCGGAGACGGACCGGGCGGCTTCCGCGCCAGCGTGGAGCGGCGGACCCACCGGTTTTCCGGCTATGCCGCGCGCGGCGCGCCTTTCGGACCGGATGACGGGACAATCGCACCATGGTCCTATCCGGCGTCGCTGCCTTTCGCGCCGGACATTTGCCTGGCGGCGCTGCGTCACCTCGTCGATCGTTACCCGGAGGTGCTCGAGAATTTCCGGCTGCCGAGCGGTTTCAATCCGACATTGGCCAACCGGCGCAAATTCGGCCGCAACGGCTGGGTGTCGGAAGGCCATTACGGGCTCGACCAGGGCATCGCGGTGATGATGATCGAAAACCACCGTTCCGGACTGATCTGGAAGCTGATGCGTTCCAATCCCCATATCCGTCGCGGCCTGGGCAAGGCGGGTTTCACCGGCGGATGGCTGTCGCGGCCGGTATCCGGAGGGCTTGATGTCGCGTGAACCGACGAGAGCCGCCGTCTTCCCCGTCGACAGCAATGATGTCGAACTGATCAGGGGCGCGCATCCCGCGCACTGGAAGAACCCGACCCCGAACGGCCCCTACAATCTCGTCGTCATCGGCGCCGGGCCGGCCGGGCTGACCGCCGCGCGTGACGCCGCGAGCCTTGGCGCGAAGGTCGCGCTGATCGAACGCGGGCTGATCGGTGGTGCCTGCGTCAATGTCGGCGGCATCCCGTCGAAGTCGATTATCCGCACGGCCAGGCTCTATGCCGATATGCGCGATGCCGAGAGCTTTGGCGGCGACCCGCCAGACCACCTTCGCGTCGACTTTCAACGGGCGATGACACGGATGCGGCAGATACGGCAGCGGATCAGCCGCGCCAATTCGGCCGTTTCCGTCACAGCCGAGGGCATCGACCTCTATTTCGGCGAAGCGCGCTTCGCCGGAGCGGACACCGTCGCGGTCGCGGACAGGACCCTGCATTTCAAGAAGGCATTGGTCGCGACGGGGGCGCATGCGAGCGGGCCCGCGATTCCGGGGCTTGCCGAGGCCGGCTATCTCGACAACGAGACCATGTACGACCTTACGCAATGCCCGCCGCGGCTCCTCGTCATCGGCGGCGGGCCGCTCGGCTGCGAGACGGCGCAGGCTTTCTGCCTGCTCGGCGCCAAGGTCATCCTGGCGCAGAGCGATCCGATGTTCCTGCCCGGCGAGGAGCGCGACGCCGCGCAGATCCTTTCGGATGCGCTGGCGCGCGAGGGGATCGAGGTGCGGCTGAACACCGAAGTGGTGGCGGTGCGGATGGAGGGCGAGAAGAAGGCCGCCGACCTGATGCGGGATGGCGACACGACGACGATTACGGTCGATGAGATCATCACTGGCGTCGGCCGTTCACCTAACGTCGATGGCCTGGGCCTCGATGAAGCCGGCGTGGCCTATGACGCCAGCGGCATCAAGGTCGACGATTATCTGCGATCCACCAACCCAAATGTCTACGCGGCGGGCGACGTCTGCCTCGAATACAAGTTCACCCACACCGCCGAGGCAACAGCGCGCATCGTCGTGCGCAATGCCCTGTTTCGCGGCCGCGAAAGGCTCAGCGAACTCGTTATCCCCTGGTGCACCTATACCGATCCGGAGATCGCCCATGTCGGTCTCTATCCCCTGGAGGCGCGGCGCAACGGCATTCCGGTCAAGACCTATACGGTCCTGATGCACGATGTCGCCCGCGCCGTGATGGACGGCGAAGAGGAAGGGTTCGTCAAGATCCACGTCAGGGAGGGATCCGACCGCATCCTGGGAGCGACGGTCGTCGCCAGCCATGCCGGCGAGATGATCAATGCCGTGACCCTCGCTATCCGTTCGGGCATGGGATTGCATGCGTTGGCCGATGTCATCCATCCCTTCCCGACACAGGCGCAAGGCATCAAGATGGCGGGCGACGCTTACCGACGGACACGGTTCACTTCATTGCGCAGGCGCCTGGCGGCCCGCTGGCTGGCCTGGTCCAGGCGATAAGCCTTTGCGCTCGGTCCCAGCCGGATCCGCATTGCGACCAATCCGCAAGGCAAGCGCGCCGGGCATCAGACTGTGATCCAGCGCTTGACGAAAGCACGGTTCGGCTAAACAAGTCGAAGCTGATTTCTGTGGCTGCGGGGGCCTCGTTAATGTCGTCCGAGAAAGAGCTTGCGCAACTCCTGGCGCGAAGCGTCGGGCGTCCGCCTTGAGCGCGCGGCCCGATGTCGACATGCCGGCGCGCGGCAGCGGGCGACGCGTGCTGATCGTGTGCCATGAGCCGGCGTTTCCGCCGACTTCCGGCGCGGATCTGCGCAACTATCGCAATGCCGTGGCGGCGGCCGCGTTCGGACCAGTCTGCCTGGCCTCGGTGCGGCCCAGGGCCATCGCCATGACCGCGCCCAATCCGCTGATCCGCACCGAGGCGCTGTCGATCGAGGGAGAGCCCCGGACGGCTTCCATCGGATGGTGGCGTATAAGGGAGGAGCATCGCATTTCGCGCGCGGCCCTGGCGCGGCTGGAAGCACTGATCCTCGAATTCCGCCCTGACACCGTGGTGGTCGAGAGCATCGGCCTGTTCAAGCTGCTGCGGCCTTTGCGATCGCTGGCAAAGCAGCTCATCCTCGACATGCACAATGTCGAGTCCGACTTGTCCGCGCAGATGAAACGCGCCGAAGCAACCGCATCGCGCCTTTCCGTTGCCGCATCGGTGCCTGGCATCAGGCATCTCGAAAGAAAGGCGCTCGCCCTTGTCGACAGGGTCTGGGTCTGCTCGAACGAGGATCGCGAGAAGCTGATGCGCTTTGGCGGGCGCGCGATGCCCATCGATGTCGTTCCCAATGGGATTCCCAACGTCGAGGCGATTCCCAATGTGCTGCCCCCGGAACCGTCGGCCAATAGCGGCTTTCCGGTGATCCTTTTCATCGGTCATCTCGGCTATCCTCCAAACGTCGACGCCGCCGTGCGATTGGCCCGGACCATATTGCCCCGCATCCGCCAGGCCTTGCCCGACGCGAAGCTGGTTCTCGCCGGACGCGGCCCGGAACCGGCCGTGCTGGCCCTGCGCGGGTTGCCCGATGTCGAGCTCGTTGAATATCCCGAAAGCGTGGGGCCGCTCCTGTCCAGCGCGCATCTCAGCATCATCCCGCTCAGGGCGGGCGGGGGCACGCGCATCAAGATTCTGGAGGCGATGGCCTGGGGGGTGCCGGTGATCGCGACACCGCTCGCGGCCGAGGGCCTGGGCCTGGTCGAGAACGACGAGGTGCTGCTGTCGGCCAGCGACGAAGGCTTGGCCGCCATGGCCGTCCAACTTTCACGCGACGCCGGGCGCCGGGCAAGGCAGCGCGTGCGCGCCCACCAAGCCGTATGGGCAAGGTTTGGCCCGCAGGCGATCCGCGATGCCGTCCGTGCCGGGCTTGTCCTGGACAATGACGGCGATGACGACCAGCCATCTCCGATCACCCCATGAGCCGCCGATTATCCCACCGATCCACCAGACGTGGAAGACGGACAGCGTTCCCGAACGCTTCCAGCCTATGCCGAGAGATGGAAGGGCCTTGGGGCCGCAATGTCCTACCGGTCCGTTCGCATACGCCACGCGGAGCCCGGTTGCCAGGGTCAGTCGTGCAGATCCCGCGCAATCGGCGGACCGACCGAAAATCCGGAGAACGTGACTTCGAAACCTTCACGCTGCGGCGAACAGCACATCAACCCGACATCGACCATCTTCGAGGTCGGGAAATAGGCGAGCCGCACCGGCTTCCAATGACCGTCGGAAGCGTCGAGATACTGGACGCGGACCGCCTCGCCGTGGCGGGTCAGGCGGATCCTGACGCCGTCAGGGCCGGCGGCAATGGCCACCAGCGACCAGTCCGAGGTGTCGTTGGTGACGACGACGGAGAAATAGGCAAGGCCATCGGTGTATTCGATGCCGGCCTTGATCCAGTGCGTTTCGCTCAGCCGGACCATCAGCCCGGCCTGGTCGTAAAGCACCTCGTAGTCGCCCTTGACGGTCACTTCGGCAGTGAAATCGCCCTCGACCCGCCGATACAGGAAGTGGCCGTTGTCGCGCCAGAAACCATAGAAGGTCTCACGCCAGAAATCGGTCTCCTTGCCGGTGCGCACGCGCACGCCATCACCTTCGATGGCATGATGCGGCGGCGGGTTGAGCCAGGTCAGGTCCTTCAATGTCATCCCTTTGCACCGGTCCGTTTCCAGAGGAGGCGACGGTCCGCCGGCGGTCGGCCGGCGCGCCAGGTTATCCCGCGAACGTATAGGCGGTCTTTACCGTGGTGTAGAACTCCATGGCATAGCGGCCCTGTTCGCGCGGACCGAAGCTCGAACCCTTGCGACCACCGAAAGGAACGTGGAAATCGACGCCCGCCGTCGGCAGGTTGACCATCACCATGCCGGCTTCGGAGTTGCGCTTGAAATGCGTGGCGTGCTTGAGGCTCGTGGTGCAGATGCCCGAGGTCAGGCCGAACGGCGTGTCGTTGGCAACGGCAAGCGCCTCGTCATAATCCTGGACGCGGATGACACTGGCGACGGGGCCGAAAATCTCCTCGCGCGAACTGCGCATGGCGTTGGTGGCCTCGGTCAGCAGCGCAGGCTTGAGATAGAAACCCGGCGTCCTGCGGTCGAGCCGTTCGCCACCGAAAGCGAGCGTGGCGCCTTCGCGGACGCCGATGGCGATATAGTCCTCGTCCTGCTTGAGCTGGGTGGCGTCGACGACCGGGCCGATCTGGGTCTGCGCGTCGAGCGCGTCGCCGATCACCAGCTTTTCCATGCGCTCCTTGAGCGCGTCGACGAAACGGTCGTGGATGCCTTCGGTGACGATCAAACGCGACGAGGCCGTGCAGCGCTGGCCGGTCGAGAAGAAGGCGCCGTTCAGCGCGCAATCGACAGCCACCGCGAGATCGGCATCGTCGAGCACGACCAGCGGATTCTTGCCGCCCATTTCAAGCTGGAACTTGCGCATGTGCTCGACGCTTGCCGCCGCGACGCGCTTGCCGGTTCCCACCGAGCCGGTGAAGGAGATGGCGTTGACGTCGGGGCTGTCGAGCATCGCCTGGCCGACCACCGAGCCCTTGCCCATGACGAGGTTGAGCACGCCCTTGGGCAGGCCGGCGCGATGCAGGATGTCGACGATGGACCAGGCGCTTTCGGGAACGAGCTCGGCCGGTTTGAAGACGATGGTATTGCCGTGGGCCAGCGCCGGAGCGATCTTCCAGGCGGGAATGGCAATAGGGAAATTCCACGGTGTGATGATGCCGACCACGCCGACCGCTTCGCGCGTGATCTCGACGCCGACGCCCGGCCGCACGCTTGGCACCACCTCTCCCGACAGGCGCAATGTTTCGCCGGCAAAGAAATCGAATATCTGGGCGGCGCGGATGGTCTCGCCAATGCCCTCGGCCAGCGTCTTGCCTTCCTCACGCGCCAGATTGCGGCCGAGTTCGTCCTTGCGCGCCATGATCTCGTCGGCCGCCTTTTTCAGCACCGCATGGCGCGCCAGCGGACCGGAACGGGACCACGCTGGAAATGCCGCCTTGGCCGCCGCTATCGCCTGGCCCGCCTGTTCGACCCCCGCCGAAGCATATTCGCCGACGACGTCGCCGGTATCAGAGGGGTTGATGTTGCGGGAGCCGGCATCGCCGATCCATTCACCATCGATGAGGTTTTTTCGAAACGCTGTCATGTCCTTGCCTTCCTGGCTGTTGGCCGCGCGGCGGCATCTGTCTGAAGTGGTATTTGCCAGACAATTGCCTTGCGGGAAAGCACGCACTGGGCCTGGAGACCGCGACAAAAGTCCCCGGGCTGCACCAACGCCTTCGCGGCGGCGACGGAGCCGCGTCGCCAAGCAATCCGGCTAACATGGGCGGGCAGCGCTCCGGGTCAAGGCCGGATCGCCTGTACAGGCATGTCCACAATCTTGATTTGCCTGGTGTGGCGTGTCATGCGTCGTCAAGATGGCAGCAATCGAAACGACGATCCAGCGCGCCGGCGCCACCGGCAACGTCAAGGCTACCCGCGAAGACTGGCTGAAGCTGGCGCTTGAAACCCTGATCTCGGACGGCGTCGAACGCGTCCGTGTGCTGACGCTTGGCCAGCAACTCGATGTCTCGCGCTCGAGCTTCTACTGGTATTTCAAGAGCCGGCAGGATCTGCTCGACCAATTGTTGGACCACTGGCGGCAGACCAATACCCGATTCATCGTCGAGCGTGCCGCACGCCCTTCCACGACTGTCATTCGCGGGGTGATGAGCATTTTCGAATGCTGGGTGGACGAAAAGCTGTTCGATCCCCGGCTGGATTTCGCCATCCGGGCATGGGCTCGCCGCTCCCCCACCATCCGGCGTGCGCTCGACGAGGCCGACGAAGAACGCGTCACTGCCATCCGCAGCATGTTCTTGCGTCATGGCTATGAGGAGGAAGACGCGTTCGTTCGCGCTCGCGTGCTCTATTTCATGCAGATCGGCTACTATTCGCTCGAACTCAACGAACCGATGAGCAGTCGCCTGCCGCATGTTGCCGCGTATCTGCGCAGCTTCACCGGCCAGGAGCCTTCGGCTGCGGATGTCGAGGATTTTTCGCGCTACGTCGCGAAAGCGGTCTCCGGCGGCCGGTAGCCCGAAGACTCCGAACTCGTGATCCCGATAGCGCTTCGCCATGGAACGAAGAACAGGCGGCGATAGGATGGTAGGTTCCGGCTAAAGCGTAAACGACCAGAACAGGCAGGCCAGCGTGGCGGCGGCAAAGATCACGAAAAACAAGCTGCGCAGCAGTACGTTGCGGCGCAACTCGTTCATGACGAAGTGGCAACCGACGACCGCCACGGCAAACAGGAACCGCCAGTTCAACAACGCCAGAAGAGCGCTGCCCTGACCGAAGGCCCATCGGGCGAGCAGGCCGCCGACGATGGTGGCGAACAGCACAATGACAGTCCAGAAGATCGCATCGGCGGCATGGAGGAGGACGATACTGGCCGCGCGGATCGGCAGGATCATCATCAACAGCGCGCTGAAGAAGAAAATTGCCGCAAGCGGAATGAACGTTCCGGCGTCGGCGATGCCGTCGAGACGCTTGACGCCGATCGCCCCATAGGGATAGCCGTGACGGGCCACCGCAAGGCTCAGCGCCATGAGCAAGGCGGTCAAGACGGAGACGAGTGCGAAGGTCGTGAGGGCTTTGCTCATGGGGTTCCTGTCCCGAACGAATCAGACAGGAACCGGTGTAACCGATGGTCGTAAATTGCGCGTAAGCTTTCACCCGCCGCCGGCATCCCGAAGGGGATAACCGTCAGGGCAAAGCCACTCGGCGACGACCAGGTCGACCGCAGCGCGCGCCGTCCGCCTCCGGCAGATCAGCTCCAGGCGTGCAGCGGCGGATTCTCGCCGTTGAGGAAATATTTGCCAAGGATCGAATATTTCCAGCGCACCGGATCGTGCAGCGTGTGCGTGCGGGCGTTGCGCCAATGGCGATCGAGATTGTGCTCGGCCAGCGTCGAGCGCGTGCCGGCCAGTTCGAACAGCTTGTTCGTTGCGGCGATGGCGATTTCGGTCGACAGGATTTTTGCTTCCGCGGTGACGATCTGGGCATGCGCGACCGTTTCGGCTGTCGGCTCGGCCACCGCCTTGTCGATGGCATGGCCGGCCTTTTCGAGCAGCGCCTGCGCCGCGTGCAGGCGCAGCGTGAGGTCGCCGACAGCCTGGATGGTGTAGGGATCGTCCCAGGCATTGTCGAAGCCGCTGTCGATCCAGGCGCGGCTCCTGGTCCTGACAAAGTGAACCGTCTCGTCGATCGCCGCCTGGGCGATCCCGGTGTCCACCGCCACCTGGATTATCTGGAAGATGGCGCCGTCGGCGGTCGGCTTGTCGTAGCCCTTGTAGCCCGGCACCAGATACGTCTTCGGCACCTTGACGTTGTCGATGATGACGGTGCCGGAGAGCGTCGTGCGCTGGCCGAAGCTCGACCAGTCGTCGATAACGGTCAGGCCGGGCGCACCACGGTCGGCGATGGCATACCAGGCGCGACCTTCGTCATCGAGCGCCACGATCGGCACCAGATGGGCAAGCAGCGCGCCGGACGAATAGAATTTGCGGCCGTTGACGACGACATGGTCGCCGGCGTCGGTGAAGCGGGTCTCGAAATCGGCGGCGCGCTTCGAACCGAACTCGGAAAAGGCGTTGCCGAACCGGGTGCCCTTCAGCGCCTCGGTGAACAGCAGCTTCTGCTGTTCCACATCCGACACGGTGCGGATGGCCGCGATGACGCCGAGATGGTTCTGCGCGACCTGGCCGATTGAGGAATCGGCCGCCGAGATGATCTCGATCACCTTGACCAGCGTCGCATAGGACAGTTCCGGCCCGCCGAATTCCTTCGGCACATTGATCGACCACAGGCCGCTTTGGGAGAAGGCGTCGAGCTCGGCAACCGGCCAGATACGCTCGCGGTCGCGCGTGGACGCCCCCTTGACGAATTCGGCGGCGAGCGCATGGGCGATGGCGATCGCCTCCGCATCGTCCCTGATGATGTGTGCTGGTGCCGAGGGCCTTGCGACCGGCGGTACGGCGGCGGAAGCATGGTCTGTCTTGACGGTCGAGACGGTCATTTCATTGCTCCTTCAAATTTCGGTTCAGGCAACGGCGTGGAGACGGGATGGCTTGGCGGCGGGCGACGGCTGCTGGCCGAGATAGAGCGCCCTGATATCCTCGCGCTGGCGAAGATCGGCGGCCGCGCCGGACAGGACCGAGACGCCGTTTTCGAGCACAGTGGCGTGGTCGGCATAGCCAAGCGCGACCGCCGAGTTCTGCTCGGCGACCAGGATCGACAGACCGGTCTCGCGGTTGAGTTTTTTCAGCGTCTGAAAGATGTCTTGCACGATGAGCGGGGCAAGCCCCATCGAGGGCTCGTCGAGAACCAGCAGGCGCGGCCGCGACATCAGCGCGCGGCCGATGGCAGTCATCTGCTGTTCGCCACCGGAGGTGAGGCCGGACAATGTCCGGCGCTTTTCCCTGAGACGCGGAAAATAGGAATAAACCCGTTCGAGATCCGCGTTGATTTCGGCTCGGCGGCCGCTGCGGCCGATGCCGCCGGCGACCAGGTTTTCCTCGACGGTGAGGCTCTTGAAACAGTGACGGCCTTCCAGCACCTGGACCAGCCCGGCGCGTACGAGATCGCCCGGCTTGCGGCGCGAGACATCCGAGCCATCATAGCGGATGGAGCCGGCGTTGACCTGGCCGCGCTCTGCCGGCAGCAGGTTGGAGACGGCCTTCAACGTCGTGGTCTTGCCGGCGCCGTTGGCACCGAGCAGCGCCAGAATCCCACCCCGCCTGATCTCGAAGCTGACGCCATGCAGCGCCGTGATGGCGTTGATATAGGTGGCGTGGACCGCGTCCACGGCCAGGATCATGTCGTCGTTCGGCATGGCTGTTTCCGTGCTTTGCGGATGGGCCGGGCGCCGCGGATGGTGTCCACGGCACCCGGCCCGGAGATCAGTTGGTGGTCACGGCGTTGGCATCGTCGGCGGTGCGCAGCTTGATGCCCTTCTCGGCGGCATAGGCCTCGGCCGACTTCTCGATGATCGGCCGCAGCAGCGCCCAATCCGGCGCGATCCAGTCGGAAACGACGTTCCACTTCTTGCCGTCCCACTGCTGGAAGGTCACGTAGCCCTCGCCCTCGTGGTTGTCCCAGCTGACATTGATCGAGTGGAACAGGTCCTTGGCGCCGAGCGTCTCGACCTTGGCCGGGTCGAGCTTGAGGTGTTCGAAGCCCCAGCGGACTTCGTCGCCGGTCAGCGTGCGATGGCCGAACTTCTCCTGCGCGACGCGGATCGCCTCGACATTCAGGATGCCGTTGACGATGCCGAGATTGTGGTAGACAGAGCCGATGCGCGACTTGTCTTCGAGATTGCCCTTGCCGGCGCCGTAGACGGTCTTCACGATCTCCTGCACCACCGGATAGGTGTTGCCCGAGGCCTGGGTGGTGATGGCGGTGTAGCCCTTGGCGGCATCGCCGGCGGGGATGACGTCCTCTTCCGAATTCGACCAGACATTGCCGACGATGTGGTCGACGGGATAGCCGACCTTGACCGCCGTCTTCAGCGCCACCGGGTTCATTACGCCCCAGCCGCGCAGGACGACGAAAGCAGGCTTGGCGCGGCGGATGGTCAGCCATTGCGACTGCTGTTCGTTGCCGGGATGCGGCACCTCGATCTGCTGCACGGTGAAGCCATATTTCTGCGCCAGCAAATCATATATCGGGATGGTCTCCTTGCCGTAGGGCGAGCCGTGATAGAGCACGACGATCTTCTTGCCCTTGAGCTTGTCGATGCCGCCTTCCTTGGCGGCGATATAGTTCACGATGCCTGACGTCTCGCTGTAGGGGTTGAGCAGCAGCGGGAAGACGTAAGGGAAGACGCGCCCGTCGGTGGAGTCGGTGCGGCCATGGTTGACCGTGATCAGCGGCACCTTGTCGGCGGTGATACGGTCGATCATCGCATAGGCGATGCCCACTGAGAGCGGGTTCCAGGCAGCGGCACCCGCATGGCTCTTCTGCCGCTCGTAGCATTCGACGCCGCGCTCGACCTCATACTGGGTCTCGCACTCGTCCCAGGTCAGCTTGACGCCGTTGACGCCGCCGTCGCGGATGTTGATGAGGTTGAGATAATCGATGAAGCCGCCGAAGAAGCCGGTGCCGCCGGCCGCGTAGGGTCCGACGCGATAGCTCTGCAGCGGGAAATATTGTTCGTCGGCATGAGCTGATGGCAAGGCCACCGACACGATCATCGCCGCGGACAAAGCCGCCGCCTTGATGGTGCTGAGGAAGGTCATGGCTAGGTACTCCCGGTATGGGCCGTCTTTGGTCCGGCCTCTGGTTCATCTTCGAATAGGATTCTGGACTGCGAGGGCTCAGGTCGATTGCCAAGCGAACAGGAGCCGTCTTCGGATCCTGTCCCACAGGGCCACCAGCCCGTCGGGTTCGAGGATCAGAAACAGGATGATGAGGACGCCGAGCACGATGCGCTGGCTCATGTCGAGCACGCCCGAATCGAAGACATCGCCAAGCAGGAAGCCGCCGAGGCGCGACAGTGCGAGCGGAAAGACCACGATCAGGGCGGCGCCGAAGAATGCGCCGCGGATCGAGGCGAGGCCGCCGATGATGATGATGAACATTATCTGGAACGAGCGGTCGAGATCGAAGCCATCCGGCTCTACGGTCCTGAGATAAGCGAACGCCCAGATGACACCGGCGACGCCTATGACGAAGGACGAGATGGCAAAGGCCAGAAGCTTGGTCTTCAAGACCGGGATGCCGATGATGCGGGCGGCGGTCTCGTTGTCGCGGATGGCGATGAAGTTTCGTCCCGTCTGCGACGACACTAGCCGATAGGCGAAGAAGGTCAGGATGACGACGATGGTCAGCGCAAAGAAATAGCGGCCGACGGGGCCATCCAGTGTGAAGCCCGAAATCGAAAGCCTCGGCGCGTCGATGACGCCGGATGCAGAGTTGTTGGAAAACCAGCTGAACTTGGTCAGCGCCCATTGCACGAAGAACTGCGCGGCAAGCGTCGAAACCGCGAGGTAAAACCCTTTCAGCCGCAGGCTCGGCAAGCCGAAGACGATGCCGATCGCGGCGGCCACGATGCCGGCGAGGAAAATCCTGCCGATCAGTGGCAGGCCTTCGACGCGCAGGTTGAAATTATAGGCGGCAAAGACGCCTGCCGCCATGAAAGCGGCGCTGCCCAGCGAAACCTGGCCGGCATAGCCGGTCAGGATGTTGAGGCCGACACCGGCGAGGCTGAGTGCCAGGAACGGCAGCAGGATGGCCTCGAACAGGTAGCTCGAGCCGATCAGCGGCACGACGCCATAGGCGAAGGCGAGCAGGAGTACGGGGGCCACCCATTTCGGCAGCACCGTCACGGCGGAAAAGTCGCTTGCAATCGCGGCCATGGCTCAGACCCTTTCGACGAGCTTTTGGCCGAACAGGCCGGAAGGACGGATCAGGAGGAAGACAAGCGCGACGACATAGGCGAACCAGCTCTCGATGCCGCCGCCGAAATAATTGCCGATATAGACCTCGGCGAGCTTCTCGCTGGCGCCGATCAGGAGCCCGCCGACAATGGCGCCAAGAATGGAATCGAAGCCGCCAAGCACCAGCACCGGCAGCGCCTTGAGCACCACCAGCGACAGCGAGAACTGCACCCCTAGGCGGGCGCCCCAGAGCAGCCCGGCGACCAGCGCGACCAGGCCGGCCGCCGCCCAGACGGTGGCCCAGATCAGTGGCAGACGCAGGCCAACCGCGAGTGCGGCGAACTGGTCGTCGGCGACGGCGCGGAAGGCGAGGCCGATGCGGGTGTAGCGGAAGAACAGCGACAGCAGGAGAACCATGCCGGCCGCGACCACCGCCGCAAAAATATCGAACTGGCTGATCAGCACGCCGCCGACTTCCAGCGGCACATCCTCGATGCCGAGGTCAAGACCATGGACCTGCGTGCCCCAGATCAGTTGGGCGGCGCCCTCGATGATGTAGGACAGTCCAAGCGTCGCCATGAACAGGGTGATCGGCGGCTTGTTGGTTAGCGGCCTCAGCACCGTGCGCTCGATGGCGATGCCGATCGCCACCATGATGGCGAACGTTGCCACCAACGCCAGTGCAAACGGAACACCGCGTTCGACAAGGCTGACGAAGGTAAGGGCGGCGAACAGCAGCATCGCGCCTTGGGCGAAGTTGAGCACGCCCGAGGTCTTGTAGATCAGCACGAAGCCGATCGCGACCAGCGAATACATGACGCCGGAGAGCAGCCCGCCGACGAGCACCTCGATGAAGAACTGATAGTCGAAGTCGGCGATCATATGCCCGCCCCGTCCTCATTGTCTGAGGCGACGCCCAGATAGGCATCGATGACGCGCTGGTCGTTGCGGACCTCGTCGGGTGTGCCGTCGGCAATCTTGCGGCCATGGTCGAGAACGGCGACACGGTCGGACAGGCCCATGACGACGCCGACATCGTGTTCGATCAGGACGACGGTGGTGGCAAAGCGGTCACGCGCGGCGCGCACGAAAGCAGCCATTTCGCTTTTCTCACCTGATGTCATGCCGGCCATCGGTTCGTCGAGCAGCAGCAGGCGCGGCTCCGCGACCAGCGCCCGGGCGAGTTCGACCCGCTTCCGCAGCCCGTAGGGCAGCGTGCCGGCAAGACGATCGCGCACGGCGGTGAGGTCGAGAAATTCGAGAATCTGATCGGCGCGGCTGCGTGTCTCACGTCGCTCGCCGCGCGATCGTCCGATGCCGAGCACCTGGCCGGCGAAGTTGGAACGGACCTTGTAGGCAAGGCCGGTGGCGACATTGTCGAGGACGCTCAGTCCCTTGAACAAAGCAAGGTTCTGGAAAGTCCGGGCGACGCCGAGATGCGCCAGCCGCTGCGTCGGCATCTGCGCATAGTCGATTCCGGCAAGCTGGACCTGGCCGCGATCCGGCCGGTAGACACCGCTGATGACATTGATCAGCGAGCTCTTGCCGGCGCCGTTCGGGCCGATAATGGCGCGGATTTCACCTGATCGAACAGACAGATCGATGTCGGCCAGCGCGACGACGCCGCCGAACGACAGGCCGATGGCCTGGAGTGAAAGCATCGGAGATGTGGCCACCGCAGTGCCTGTTACCGGTGCGGTATGACCTTCGGACGGCTGCAGCGCCGAGGGCAGGCCGCGCGCGAAAACTTCCGGCGCATAGACCGAGGCTTCCATCACGCCTATGGCATAGCTGGGCAACGGCATTCCAATCGTCCTCGATTTCGCCCGCAGGCGCACGAATTCTCGATGCCGCCCGAAAAGATCGAGCGCGCTTGAAAACCTTCATTCGGGTGCTGGCCGGATTACCCGGCCAGCCTTGGAGAGATGACTATTCCGCTGCCAGCGAAGCCGCCTGCCCGGCATCCTCCAGCTCGCGAACGAGCGGGATGACATGCTTGCCGAAATACTCGACCTCTTCCTGGAAATGCAGGAAGCCGAGCAGGATGAGATCGGCGCCGGCGCTCTTCAAATCGACGATGCGCTCGGCAACCTGTCTCGGTGTGCCGATCAGGTTGGAGCGAAAACCGTCATTGTACTGGACGAGGTCGTCGAAGGAGGACTTCGCCCAATTGCCCTCGCCTTCCGGCGAGGCCTTGCCGGCGTTCTTGACCTCGTGGCCGAAGGCGTTGACCGCTTCCGGATTGGCCCTGGCGATGATCTCGGCAAGCACCGCCTTGGCCTCGTGCTCGGTCTCGCGCACAATGGCGAAGGCGTTGACGCCGACCTTGACGGAATGATTGCTGGCCTTTGCCTTGGTCTTGAGATCATCGACCTGTTTGGCGATTT
Organism: Mesorhizobium sp. ESP6-5; assembly: GCF_020164695.1. Lineage (NCBI taxonomy): Bacteria > Pseudomonadati > Pseudomonadota > Alphaproteobacteria > Hyphomicrobiales > Phyllobacteriaceae > Mesorhizobium > Mesorhizobium sp. ESP6-5. The sequence continues at coordinate 102,599 of NZ_JAIUGR010000003.1, read as the reverse complement.
CGGCCGGCGTGTTGCCGTTGGTGAAATACCAGTCGGAGACGCGTGATGCCATGTCGCGTGCCGCGCGCGACGAGCCGCCCTGGAATATCTCGGGCAGCGGCCGCGGCGGCTTCGGTTTCAGCGAGTATTCGTTGAAGCGGTAGAAGTCGCCTCGGAAGGTGAAGCTGTCTTCAGTCCATATACCGCGCAGCGCACGGATGAATTCCTCGGAGCGACGGTAGCGCTCATCATGGTCGAGCCAATGCTCACCGATGGCGTGGAATTCGCCACGGAACCAGCCGGAGACGAGATTGATGGCGACACGGCCGTTGGTCAGGTAGCTGATGGTGGCAATCTGCTTGGCCGCCAGCGCGGGATTCCAAGGGCCGGGCAGGATCGCGGCGATCACCTTCAGCGTCGTGGTGGCGGCCAGCAGGTCATGGCTGAATGCCACCGATTCATGCTGCTCGTCGGCGCCGTAGCCGGCGGTGAAACGGATCTGGCTCAGCGCGTAGTCGAAACCGGCCTTTTCGGCGATCTGTGCCAGCTTGCGGTTGTACTCGGCTGAATGGCTGGTGCGCTGCTCGATGTCGGAGATCACCAGGCCGCCCGAAACATTGGGCACCCAGTAGGCGAATTTGACCGCTTCGGTTCCTGCATGTGCCATGAATTGTCTCCCAGTCAGGCTGTTGATCGGTCCAGCCGCAGCCAGATGTCGGTATATTTATTATGTTTATGGAATTTATATACAAAGGAGGATTTTCCGTTTTTGGCGCACTTGCGGGACGGAAATACCAATTTTGCCCAGCCATGCCGGCTTGCGGTTGTCAGCCCGCGACCGCAACGCCCCCGGCATTGGGGCCAACCGCTTCGCCTGAAGAAGATGTGTCGAGCAGCCCCGCGATCTCGACTGCGACCCTTTGGGCATGGCGAGCAACCTCCGGCAGGCCCATGAGTTCGCCAAAGGTGCCTCGCGCCAGCGGACCGGCGACGAAAAGCCCGACAACCGCCTTGTCATCGCCACCGACGGCGCGACTATCGAAGCTCGTCTCGATACCGAGCCCGTATGCGTCCGCCCTGATCAGACTGGCCTCAGTCAGGGAACGCAGCGCCGGATTTGACTGGAGCGCCTGCCCATGGGCCGGCCCTGTCGTGTTGATGACGGCATCGAAGCTTGCCGTCTCGATTCGCGTCTGTCCGCGCCGTTGGAAACTGACAGCGAGGCTGTCGCCCTCGTCGTTCGACGCGACAAGCCGGGCGGCAATGGTGTCGAATGTGCCGGCGGTCTGGCGGCGGTCGAGCACGGAAGCCACCTGCGGTGCGATCCTGAAGCGATGCACGTCCCAAAACACGCGCAGCTGGCGGACCAGCCTTGCCCGCTCTGGCGGAGCGAGGGCGGACCACAGCACCGGCCCTTGCATGCGCAATTGGTCAAAGACCGACTGCCAGTTGACGTTGGCGGCTCGCGCCGCGGCCAGCGTGGCGCGAATGTTCTTCAGCAGGCCAAGTGCGGATGTGGCCGGCACCGACGCAAAGTCGCCGAAGGGCTCATGTCTGATATCCGGGTGGCCGCGCGAACGCAGTCCGCGGCGCGACAGCGCCAGGATGCGGCCGCGATGACCCCGGCGGTCAAGCTCGGCCACCATGTCGGCCGAGGTCAGTCCGGAGCCGACGATCAGGACCGACGCCTCCGGCCCGATCCCGGCGAGTGCCGACGGCGCGTAGGGATCGGCGATGAAGCCAGGTGCTTCAGCCAACAGGGCAAGTGCTGCCGGGATGGCCGGCAGACGATGAGTCGCGGCGAGCACGACGATGTCGGCCGCGACAGGTCCGGCTAAGGTCTGTACGGTCCAGCCCGCGCTGTTGGCTCGAACTACCCGGGTGGCCTGAGCTTCGACATGACGGATAGCGCCCGAGTCGAGCCAAGGTGCGAGCTGCTCGGCGACATAGCGACCGAACACCCGCCGGCGCGGAAATACGTCGCCGTTCTTCCACAGCGCATCCGGGTCCCGCTCGATTTCGCCGCTGCCGGCCAGCCAGCGCGCAAAATGCTGCTGGTCTTCGGGAACCATGCTCATCCGGACGGCCGGGACGTTGACGCGGTGCGACGGCTCATCGCTGGAATAGGCAAGACCGCCGCCGAGCGCGGAACGCGGTTCGATCACCGAGATCGACAGGCGCTCCGGCCCATGCGCCCGCGCAAGATGCCAAGCGACCGCCGCGCCGGAAAAACCACCGCCGATTATGGCGACGCGCGATCGGCGGACCGGAGGCAGCGCGTTCACGAGGCGCTGGCGAGCGACTTCGGCCGATGGTCACCGGCAATGGTCTCGCCGAACGGCCCGGTATTGACCGACGACCCGGTCGACTTGACCGGATGATCGGTCGGCAGTTTCGGCAGCACCAGTTCGCCGAAGCGATAGGCTTCCTCCAGATGCGGGTAGCCGGACAGGATGAAGGTGTCGATGCCGAGGCGACGGTATTCATCGATGCGCTCGGCGATCGTATCCGGGTCGCCGACCAGTGCCGTTCCCGCACCGCCGCGCACCAGGCCGACGCCGGCCCATAGATTGGGCGCGATCTCGAGCTTGTCACGGTTGCCGCCATGCAGCGCGCTCATGCGCGCTTGGCCGACCGAATCCATGCGGCCGAACACTTTCTGCGCCGAAGCGATCGTCGCGTCGTCGAGCCGACTGATCAGGCTGTCGGCGGCGGCCCAGGCCCGTTCAGTGGTTTCACGGGTGATGACATGCAGACGAATGCCGAAGGAGAGTTTGCGGCCGGCCTTGTCGGCCAGTCCGCGCACGGCATCGAGCTTGCGTCCGACGTCGGCCGGGGGTTCGCCCCAGGTCAGATATTTGTCGACTTCCTGCGCCGCGACTGCCGATCCGGCATCCGATGAGCCACCGAAATAGAGCGGCGGATAGGGCGCCTGCACCGGCGGGAACAGCAACCTTCCGTCCTCGATGCGGAAATGCTTGCCCTGGTGCTCGACCGTCTCACCGCTCAGCACCCGTTTGTAGATCCGGAGGAATTCCTGCGTCACCTCATAGCGCTCGGCATGCGAGAGAAAGATCCCATCGCCCTTGTTTTCCAGCGGATCGCCGCCGGTGACGACATTGATCAGCAGGCGGCCGTTGGAGATGCGGTCGAGCGTGGCTGTCATGCGCGCGGCAAGCGTCGGCGACTGCAAGCCGGGCCGCACGGCGACGAGGAAACGCAGCCGCTCTGTCAGGGGCGCCAGCGCCGACGCAATCACCCAGGAATCCTCGCAGGCCCGGCCGGTCGGCAACAGCACGCCGTAATAGCCAAGCGTGTCGGCCGCTTTCGCCACTTGCGACAGATAGGGCAGATCGACGGCCCTGCCGCCCTCGGTCGTGCCGAGATAACGGCTGTCGCCATGCGTCGGCAGGAACCAGAGAACCTTGATGCGGTCAGGGACATCTTGGGTCATGCCTTGCCTCCTGTGGTTCGGTGGTAGCGGCCCGGCTCCGGCACGGTTGAGAGTAAACGCGGAAATGCTGGCATGGCGTGGTCCTGTGCAGGAAACAGATCGCCCATGCAGATTGCTTATTCTATAAATTCTGTAGAGTTTGTTTATTCTAAATCCGTGCACGCAATTGGAAATTCTTCCTCATGCCCGCCGCCTGCGAGCGGAGAGGGCCGGCTCGACCGCGTTGACGTTGTCCTTGCGCCGCCTTGGAAGGGTTGGCGGCCTCCTTCCAGGCGTCGAGTGACTTGGCCACCCCCTCCATTGTCGACAGGGACGCCTCCGCATTGGGTGCATTCCAATTTACGTTCCAATATACTCCGATCATTTCTGGTGAACGAACGCTGCGGATTTGCCATGGACCTTGACCCTTCGACCCTCAATCGGGCTTTGCCGCTGCGCGATCAGATCTATCAGAAGATCCGCAACCTGATCGTCGTCGGACAGATGAAGCCGGGGGAAGTGATCAACGAGGTGGCCATCGCCGAAGCGCTCGGCGTTTCGCGCACCCCGGTGCGGGAAGCGGTGAAGCGCATCAGCGACGAAGGCCTGGTCAATATCCTGGCGCAGACCGGCACCTATGTCGCGCCGATCAGCCGCGCCGACCTCGAGGAGGCCTACGTCATCCGGCGGGCGCTGGAAATGGAGAGCGCCAGGCGCGCGGCCATCAAGCTCACGCCGGCATCCGCCGAATTGCTGGAGGACAATATGGCGGCGCACAAGCTCGCCATCGCGCGCGGCCGATATGCCACCGCGATCCAACTCGACGATGTCTTTCATCGCACCATCGCCGAAATCTGCGGCCTGCCGATGATCTGGCGAGCGGTCGACATCTCCAAGGCGCAGATGGACCGCGGCCGCTATCTCGCCATTCCAAAGCCCGGCTATGGCGAACAGACGATCGAGCAGCACGAAACCATTCTCGATGCCCTGAAGCGGCACGATGCCGAGGGCGCCGCACAAGCGATGGAACACCACCTCGAAACCTCTTTCCGCAACACGCTCGAAGTCGCCGCGGACCTTCTCGGCTGAAGCCTTCTCGGCGTCTGGCAGCGCTGCGGCCCCCGGGACGCTTGACGTCAACGCTTAGTTAGCTTTCCAAGCGGGCGAGTCGTTTGCCAAGCCCGCGCATGAAGCGTAAGATCAGCCATCGGCCGCCGTTTGTCCGGATGCAGCCGACAGTAAGAGGGTACATGCTCTTGCCCGATAGGGAGAAGAGCCATGCCTCAATCCACCTTTCGCAACCATGTTCTGAAAACCCTCACGCCTGAGGATTTCGGGCTTTTACGGCCGTCGATGCATCACGTCGAACTGGCCATCAAAGCCCGGCTGGAGATCGCGCATCAGCCGATCGAGCATGTCTATTTTCCCGAAACCGGTATCGCGTCGGTGGTCGCCGCCATGACCGGAGGGCGGCAAAGCGAAGTCGGCATCATCGGCCGCGACGGCATGACCGGGGTAGCGGTCGTTCTCGGCCAGGACCGATCTCCCAATGAAACCTATATTCAAGTCGCCAGCAACGGCTGGTGTCTGCCGGTTGAACGTCTGCGCATTGCGATTGCCGAGAGCCAGACCCTTCGCCCGTCGCTGCTTCGCTACGCCCACGCATTCCTGGTCCAGTCGTCGCGAACGGCGCTGGTCAATGGCCATTCGAAAATCGAGGAACGGCTCGCCCGCTGGTTGCTGATGGTCAACGATCGCGCTGAAGGAGATATCATCTACCTGACGCATGAATTTCTGGCGACCATGCTTGGCTCCAGGCGCCCGGGCGTTACCACCGCCCTCCAAATGCTCGAATATCGGGGGCTGGTTCATGCCAAGCGCGGCGAGATCACGATCGTCGACCGTACCGGAATGATAAAACTCACGGATGGTGCCTATGGCGAGGAGGAGCAACAGCACTTCAGCGCAGGGGCTGGCTGATTGTCTGGAACCGGACATAGGCTTGAAGACCACCGAAGTCCTGCCGTAAACCATGTTGGTCAGGGTTCAGGGAGGAATTCTCGATGACCAACTCTTTTCACTCCATCACGGTTGAAAGAGCCGCCGAAGCCTATGTTCTTTCCAGGGGCAAGGCACGCTTTCTCTCCATTGCGCAGGCAATACGCGCCATCCGAACACTCATACCCGCATGCAGGGCTACCGACGGCGAGTTGGAGGAGTTGCTGGCGACCGCATCCCTCGTTCACGGCGTACCCGTGGCGTTCGACACAAACTCGGCCGATGGCGTAGCGCCGCAACTCCATTCGTAGGGGGCGGAGATGCCTGCGCTCGCGCAGACGCCTACCCTGTCGGACGTTCGCCAAGCGATTGTCCGCTGCCTGATCGACACCGTCGACAGGCCGTGCATTTCGATATCCGAGGTGAGCCACGAGGTGAGGAGAATGTTCCCGCTTTGCGAACTCACGGATTGGGAACTTGGCGATCTCATTGCGCGAAGCGCGATCGACGCGGGATTTGCCGTCGAGTTCGGCGCTGACGTTCCGTGATCGCGCAAATCAGGGATCGCCAATGGTTGAACAGGGCGGAGATGTCCCGCCGAAACAAAGCGTTTCCTTGCCCTGGAAGGTAACTGGTGGAGCCAATCGGGATCGAACCGACGACCTCTTGAATGCCATTCAAGCGCTCTCCCAACTGAGCTATGGCCCCACTCCCGGCAGTCAGCCGGCGCCGTTTCCGGCGAGAGATCGGCGCGGGTTGGAAGACCGCGCCGTTAGTGCAGGCGGCTTCTAACCCCGCCATTCCCAGATATCAAGCCTTCATCGGCGGCTTTTTCTTCACAGGGCGTGAAAGCCGGCAAACGCTTACGTTCGAAGCCTTTGTCAGACTTCGTCGTCGTCGTCGCCGACGCCGATCATGTCGGAAACGTCGTCGTCTTCTTCCTCTTCGTCGGCAAGGAAGGTGTCATCCTCGTCATCGCCGAGGTCGACGTCATCCTCGTCGTCGCCGAGATCGGGAAGATCGTCGCTCTTGGTATCGTCTTCCGCCTCTTCGAGCGAGACGACCTCGACGCCCTCTTCCTCCTCGGCGTCCACTTCCTTCTCGGCCACTTCCTCTTCCTCCTCGATGGCGGCGATCTTGCCTTCCTCGAAATAGGAGCGCGGATAGGTCTTGCCCGTATAGGGCGAGACGATCGGGTCTTTGTTCAGGTCGTAGAATTTCCGGCCCGTTTCCGGGTCGATGCGTTTTGTGCCAAGTTCGGTTTTTGCCACGGCAAGCCTCGTCGATAAAAGAGTGGTCCCCTTAACCACAGTTTGCAGCGCTGTCAAAGCGAAAAGCCGGCGTCGCAAAACCAAGCACTGAAAGGCCTCGCGCCGAGTGGCGAGCATGGGGATGACCATTTCGCCTCGCCGTGATACGAGACCGCCGCAACAAATGAAAAGCGCCGGCACGCCGGCAATCCGTCCAGGGAAATTCCATGTCTCACGCCGCCGCTGCCAAGCCGGCCACCGCCCGCAAGTCACCAGCCCTTTCCGGCACGGCCCGTGTGCCGGGCGACAAGTCGATCTCGCACCGCTCGTTCATGTTCGGCGGGCTCGCCTCCGGCGAAACCCGCATCACCGGCCTGCTCGAGGGCGAGGACGTGATGCGCACGGGCGCGGCCATGAAGGCGATGGGCGCGCATATCGAGAAACGCGGCGCCGAGTGGGTGATCCGCGGCACCGGCAACGGCGCGCTGCTGCAGCCGGAAGGTCCGCTCGATTTCGGCAATGCCGGCACTGGCTCGCGGCTGACCATGGGGCTCGTCGGCACCTACGACATGGAGACGACCTTCATCGGTGATGCTTCGCTGTCGGGCCGGCCGATGGGTCGCGTGCTCGAACCGCTGCGCCAGATGGGCGTGCAGGTGCTCAAAGCCACGCCCGGCGACCGCATGCCGATCACGCTGCATGGGCCGAAGCACGCCGCCCCGATCACCTACCGCGTGCCGATGGCCTCGGCGCAGGTGAAGTCGGCGGTGCTGCTGGCCGGGTTGAACACGCCAGGCATCACCACCGTCATCGAACCTGTTATGACGCGCGACCACACGGAAAAGATGCTCAAGGGATTTGGCGCCAACCTGTCGGTCGAGACCGACGAGCGCGGCGTGCGCCACATCTTCATCGAAGGCCAGGGCAAGCTGACCGGCCAGACCATCGCCGTGCCGGGCGACCCGTCCTCGGCCGGCTTCCCGCTGGTGGCGGCGCTGATCGTGCCGGGTTCCGACATTGTCATCGAAAACGTGCTGATGAACCCGACCCGCACCGGGTTGCTGCTGACGCTGCAGGAAATGGGCGGCCAGATCGACATCTTGAACCCGCGCAATGCCGGCGGCGAGGATGTCGCGGACCTGCGCGTTCGTTACTCCGAGCTGAAAGGCGTCGCCGTGCCGCCCGAGCGGGCGCCGTCGATGATCGACGAATACCCGGTGCTGGCCGTTGCCGCCAGCTTCGCCGAGGGCGAGACGCTGATGCAGGGGCTGGAGGAACTGCGGGTGAAGGAATCCGACCGGCTGTCGGCGGTCGCCAACGGGCTGAAGCTCAACGGCGTCGACTGCACCGAGGGCGAAGCTTCGCTTGCCGTGCGCGGCAAACCAGGCGGCAGGGGATTGGGCGGCCACCCCAACGGCCGGGATACGACGGTGCAGACCCATCTCGACCACCGCATCGCCATGAGCTTTCTGGTGATGGGCCTGGCGACGGAAAAGCCTGTCACCATCGACGACCAGGCGATGATCGCGACGAGCTTTCCGGAGTTCATGGAACTGATGACGGGGCTGGGCGCGGAAATCGAGTGATAGTGGCAATCGCAAACCTTGGGGATTGGCTGGCGACATCCCGTGCTTCGTCATCCTGGGGCGAAGCAAGGAGCGCAGCGACGCGGCGCAGACCCCAGGATGACGAAGTCGCGGGGGCCTGCTTCCATGCATAAGGCGTCTGCATGCCAATGACCCACCCCTTCACCATCGCGATCGACGGACCGGCCGGCGCGGGCAAAGGCACGCTCGCCCGCCGTCTCGCCGATCACTACCGCCTCAACCTGCTCGACACCGGCCTGACCTATCGCGCTGTCGCCCATGCGCTGCTGCGGCTGGGCCTACCGCTCGACAATGTCTCGGCGGCAGAAACCGCCGCCCGCCAGGTCGATCTGGCAAAGCTCGACCGCGCGGTGCTGTCGGCGCATGCGGTTGGCGAGGCCGCCTCGAAGGTCGCGGTTTTCCCTACCGTGCGGCGCATCCTGGTCGAAAAGCAGCGCGACTTCGCAAGGACGCCGCCGGGCGCGGTGCTGGACGGGCGCGACATCGGCACGGTCGTGTGCCCCGACGCCGACATAAAACTCTATGTGACGGCAAGTGCCGAGGTGCGCGCCAAGCGCCGGCTGGCTGAGATCGAAAGCATCGGCGGCACCGCCGATTTCGCCGAAATCCTTGCCGATATCCAGCGTCGCGACGAGCGCGACATGGGCCGGGCGGACTCGCCGCTGAAGCCGGCGGCCGACGCGCACTTGCTTGATACCAGCGAAATGGCTATAGAAGCCGCGTTTCTCGCGGCCATGTCCGTCATCGACGACGTGCTGGCCAAGAGAAACAAGGCCTGATCCGGGTTTCATGCTGCTTCCGGTTGCCGGAGGCGAAGAAAATACCCATATCGGGCACGAACTAGCCTGCCTGCATTCTTCATGCGCCGGAATTGCCGCTTGAAAAGCGGCCCAGGGCTTTTGCAGCCCGGAACGCCGGCAGGCCAACGCAACGCTAACCCACGGCGCCCGCCCCGCGAAAAATGCGGGGTACTCCAGGAGAAACAATGTCTGCTGCAAATCCCACTCGCGATGATTTCGCGAGCCTGCTCGAAGAATCATTTACCACCGGTCATTCCGGCGAAGGCCAAGTCGTCAAGGGCACGATTCTGGCGATCGAAAAAGACATGGCCATCATCGATGTCGGCCTCAAGGTCGAAGGCCGTGTGCCGCTGAAGGAATTCGGCGTCAAGGGCAAGGATTCGACGCTCAAGGTCGGCGATACGGTCGAAGTCATGGTCGAGCGCATCGAAAATGCGCTGGGCGAGGCCGTGCTGTCGCGCGACAAGGCGCGCCGCGAGGAGAGCTGGGTCAAGCTCGAAGAGAAGTTCACCAAGGGCGAGCGCGTCGAAGGCGTCATCTTCAACCAGGTCAAGGGCGGCTTCACCGTCGACCTCGACGGCGCCGTGGCCTTCCTGCCGCGCAGCCAGGTCGATATTCGCCCGATCCGCGACGTCTCCCCGCTGATGCACAACCCGCAGCCCTTCGAGATCCTCAAGATGGATCGCCGCCGCGGCAACATCGTCGTGTCGCGCCGTACCGTGCTTGAGGAGAGCCGCGCCGAACAGCGTTCGGAAATCGTGCAGAACCTCGAGGAAGGCCAGGTTGTCGAAGGCGTCGTCAAGAACATCACCGATTACGGTGCGTTCGTCGACCTCGGCGGCATCGACGGCCTGCTGCATGTCACCGACATGGCATGGCGCCGTGTCAACCATCCGACCGAAATCCTCAACATCGGTCAGACGGTCAAGGTGCAGATCATCCGCATCAACCAGGAAACCCACCGCATCTCGCTCGGCATGAAGCAGCTCGAGAGCGATCCGTGGTCCGAGATCGGCACCAAGTTCCCGATCGGCAAGAAGATCAAGGGCACCGTCACCAACATCACCGACTACGGCGCGTTCGTCGAGCTGGAGCCGGGCATCGAGGGCCTTATCCACGTTTCGGAAATGTCGTGGACCAAGAAGAACGTGCATCCCGGCAAGATCCTGTCGACAACGCAGGAAGTCGACGTGGTGGTGCTCGAAGTCGATCCGGCCAAGCGCCGCATCTCGCTCGGCCTCAAGCAGACGCTCGAGAACCCGTGGCAGGCTTTCGCCTCGAGCCATCCGGTCGGCAGCCAGGTCGAGGGCGAGGTCAAGAACAAGACCGAGTTCGGCCTGTTCATCGGCCTCGAAGGCGACGTGGACGGCATGGTGCACCTGTCCGACCTCGACTGGACCCGTCCGGGCGAGCAGGTCATCGAAGAGTACAATCGCGGCGACATGGTCAAGGCGCAGGTGCTCGACGTCGACATCGACAAGGAGCGCATCTCACTCGGCATCAAGCAGCTGGCCAAGGACACGGTCGGCGAAGCCGCGACGTCAGGCGAACTGCGCAAGAACGCCGTCGTTACCTGCGAAGTCATCGGCGTCAAGGATGGCGGTCTGGAAGTGCGGCTGGTCGACAGCGGCATCGAGACCTTCATCAAGCGCTCCGACCTCAGCCGCGATCGCGACGAGCAGCGCCCCGAGCGCTTCACCGTCGGCCAGAAGGTCGACGCCCGCGTCATCGCCTTCGACAAGAAGACCCGCAAGCTGCAGGTCTCGATCAAGGCGCTGGAAATCGCCGAAGAGAAGGAAGCCGTCGCACAGTACGGCTCGACCGACTCCGGCGCTTCGCTGGGCGACATCCTGGGTGCCGCGCTGAAGAAGCAGGGCAACTAAGGATTAACCGCTTGCCGCACGATTTTCGTGCGGCTTGAACAAAGACCCCGCCGGAGCGATCCGGCGGGGTCTTTCTTTACGGCAAGATAAACTTCCTCGCGTATTTGGCAGTCATCCCGGGGAAGCTTTCCATGAGCAATGACGACGACAGGGCCGCAGCGCAATCTTCGTGGCTGCCGCGTCTTTATATGAGCGCACCGGCCCTTTTCTGCTTCAGCGGCATGGTGACGGTGATGATCGTCCTCTGGTCCCTGGGCTTCCGGCTCAATGCCGATGCGGACGACCTTCTCAAAATACACGAGATCCGCACCTTGCTTGAGACCGGGAATACCTTCGACCGGACAATGCCCGGCATTGCCCAGCCCGAGCCCTACATCTCGCACTGGCCATGGATCGTGGACCTGCCCTATGCCGCTTTTGCGTGGCTGCTCGCGCCGTTCGCCGGCTTCGAGCCGGCGCTGATGGCAGCAAGCTTTGTCGTGCCGCTGCTCCTGTTTGTACCCGCGCTCTACTTCTACAACCGGCTGATTGTCGCGATGGGCTTTGCCTATCCGGCCATTGCATTGCCGTTGGCCTTGATCTTCGCCGCGCGCACCTTCTTCGAATACGCGCCGGGGCGGATCGACTATCACAATCTGCAGATATTGCTTCTGCTTGCCGCCCTGGTCCTGTTGCTGTCGCGGAATCGCCTTTCGCCCTTCGTCAACGGCTTGCTGACAGCCCTGGCAATCGCGATCAGCGCCGAGTTCGCACCGTTCTTCGCCCTGGTGCTGGCCGTCTACGCCTTCGACTGGATCGCCGGCCGCGACGAGAGTGCGACAGGGATCACCGGCTTTGGAGTGGCCCTGGCGATCGGCGCGATCGGCCTGTTCGCCGCTACCGTCGCGCCCTCGGCTTATGCCGCGGTCAAATGCGATACCTATTCCGCGCCGCATTTGCTGGCGCTGACCGCCGCCGGGCTCTCATTCGCCGTCGTACCTCGGCTTGTCGGCACGCGTGGCGGCTGGGCAATGCGGGCCGCGCTTCTGCTGGTGTTCGCCGCCATCAGCCTGGTGGCGCTGGTGAAACTGTTTCCGCAATGCCTGGACGGCCCTTACGCGTCGATGGACGCCTATGTCCGCGACAACATGCTCAACAGAATTCTTCAGGAATTGAGCCTGTTTCGGCGCCCCGATTTCGTCCTGTCGTCCGGCTTTCCCAGCATGTTGCTGCTGTTCGTCGGCGCGCTCGCGCCGGTCGGCATCTGCACCGGGTCGCATGGCCGCAGCCGGCCTCTGGTCATACTGGCCCTGTTTTCGCTGCTCGGATTGGTGCTGGCGATCGACTATCTCCGCTACTTCCGCTATCTCCCGATTTTCTCCGGCATCGGCCTGATCTTCGTGCTGGAGAGCCTGCTGCCGCAAGGTTCGGGGTTGCGGCGCTACTTGAAATCTCCCGTGCCGGCGCCATCGCGCAAATACGCATTGATCCTGCCCGGTCTGGTTTTGTCCGGGGCCATGGCGCTGTACCATCTGGGGGTCAGACCCTCCCAAGCGGCGATACCCGCCGCCGAATTCGCCGACAGTTGCGACCTCGATCATTTCGGAGCGCAACGGGGTTGGCCGTCGGGCGCCATCGTCTTTTCGCCACCGCTCATCGGATCGCATTTCGTCGCGCTGGCCGACGGCCCCAAGGTGGTGACGATCCCAAACCACCCTTCGGCCAAAGGCATCGAACGGAGCTACCGCTTTCTCGACCCCATGACCGCCGACCCGCGTGCGATTCTCGACGCGTCGAAGGCGACACATGTCGCGATCTGTGCCTGGCGAGGCGCGCCGTCGCCAGGTCTCGAAGCCGCCTACCCTTTCGCGGCGGCCCTGATGGAAGGCAAGCCGCCGGCTTGGTTGAGGGAGTGTCCCACGGACGCTTCATCGCCGCTGCGTATCTACAGCTACCGCAACGCCGATGGATCCGACGCCGGCTGCCCGGCTTCGACGCTCTCCGCTCAGGCCCTGCCGTAGAGCGGCACCAGCGTTCCGCTCATTGCCTGATTGGCCGGCGAGGCGAGATAGGCGATTGCCTCGGCCGCTGCTTCGAGGCTGACCCATTTGGTGAAATCGGCATCCGGCATGTCGGCGCGGTTGGCCGGCGTGTCGAGCGTCGATGGGGCCACCGCGTTGACCAGGATGCCCTGGGCCTTCAATTCTTCCGCCATCGCCACCGTCATGGCCGCGACCGCCGCCTTGCTGGCCGTATAGGCGACCATGCCGGCGCCGCGGCGCGGGTCGAGCCCGGCGCGTGCCGTGACATTGACGATGCGACCGGCGGTATCCGACGCCAGCATCGAGCGGATGGCGGCGCGGCTGCACAGGAAGGCGGTGCGGGCGTTGGTGTCCATCATCTCGGCAAACGACGCCGATTCGATCTTCTCCACCGGCGCCATGGCAAAGCCGCCGGCCAGATGGATCGATCCCCACAAGGCAGGAACCTGGCTATAGAACGCCTCGACCTTGGCGGGGTCCGAGAGATCGACATTGTGCGCCAGTTTGACATTATCGTGCGTGGTGAAGGGGAAGTGCTGAGGTGCCGCGGCATGCGCGTTCGGCACGTGGCAGATCGCGCCCTGTTCCAGCAGTCTGCCGACCACCGCCCCACCGAGCGCGCCGGTTCCACCGGTCACAACGATGTGCCTGCCTTCAAGTGTTTCCGTCATCCTGGACCGCTCCTGTCATTTTTATGACTTTTGTCGTTGGTTTGCCGCGCCGACGCGAAGCGTCGCCCCTTTCAGTCGATCACTCAACCGATATCTCGACATGGCAGCCGTCACGTCTTTGCATGCGTCAGGGCATCGCCGAATAACGAAGCCGCCCGGAAGCGGATCAGGTCTTGCAAAAACCAAGCCGGCAAATGGTCCACTTCCTGTCGGCAAGGACGGCCCGGATGTTTCAGACGACCGTGACTTCGATGACGCGCGGCAGCCCCGTTGCCCGGGCGTGCCTGAGCGCCTGTGGCAAGGCGTCGATGTCGGCCAGCCTTTCGGCACTAATGCCATAGGCTTCGGCAAGCTTGCAGAAATCCGGCGGCGCCGGCGACACGCCGACAGGTTCCACGCCGACATCGAGCATCGAGGTCTCGATCTCGCGATAGCCTCTGTTGTTCCAGACCACGAAGATGACGGGCGCTCCAGAATCGAGCGCCACCGCTATCTCCGGCAAGGTGAACTGGAAGCCCCCGTCGCCGGTCAGGCAGACAACCGGCGCATCGGGCACGGCAAGTGCCGCACCGATCGCCGCCGGCGGACCGTAGCCAAGCGCGCCAAAGCCGGTCGCGGCATTGAACCAGCCGCCGGGCCGGTCGTGGTCGTAATAGAGGTTGGCGGCGTAAATCGGCTGGGTCGAGTCGCCAACGATGATGGCACCGGGCAAAGCGTCGCGGATCATTTCCACGGCACGCACCTGCGCCGCATAGGCCGGGCTCAACTCGGCAAAAGCGGCCTTTCGCGCCGCCGCGGCGCGGCCATGGCCATCTTCGCCAGCGCTGTGGGCGGGATCGATCGCCGCAAGCAGCGCCTCGATCGCCTCGGCGCAATCGGCCTGGATGGCGACCGTCACCGGACGCCGCGCAAGCTGGTCGGCGCCGATGTCGATACGGATCAGGTTCGAAGGCAGTACGAAGCCACCGTCGCCATAGCCGTCATAGTCGGTCGGGCCGAATTCGGTACCGGCGGCGATCACCAGATCGGCCCCGGCCATGAGCGCGCGAACCGCCTTGAGGCTTGGGCTTGCCGGCACGCAAAGCGGATGGCCATGCATGAGACCGCGCGCGTTGGTGGTCTCGACAACCGGCGCGCCCAGCCTTTCGGCAAGGCGCCGCAGCGCCGCATCGGCTTTCTTGGCGCCGCCGCCTGCAAGGATGAGCGGGCGGTGTGCGGTGGCGATGAGTTCGGCAGCCCTGGCAATGGCGGCACGCTCTGGCGCCGGCGGCCCGGCATTGCTCAAGGCTGCCGAGAATCCGTCCGCCGGCTTGACCATGATATCGGTCGGGATCTCTATATGCACAGGGCCGGGCCGAGACGAGGAAAACAGGGCGAAAGCCCGCGCCAGCGCACCGGGCAATTCGCTGGCCCCGGTCACGCGTAGCGACAACAGCGCTACCTTCTCCATCATGCCGCGCTGATCGGGCAATTCGTGCAGGAAGCCGAGCCCCTTGCCGAGCGTGTCGGTGGCGTTGACGCCGGAGATCACCAGCATCGGCACCGAATCGGCGCGCGCCTGGCCCATGGCGGTGATGGTGTTGGTCAGCCCCGGCCCGGTGATGACGAAGGCGACGCCCGGCCTGCCGCCGGCGCGCGCATAGCCGTCGGCCATGAAGCCGGCGCCCTGTTCGTGGCGCGGCGTGATGTGGCGAATCTTCGAGCGCGCAAGACCGCGATAGATTTCGACCGTGTGGACGCCGGGAATGCCGAACACGGTGTCGACGCCATGCGCCTCGAGCAGCGAAATGAGCGCTTCGCCCACAGTGGTCATTGGTTTTCTCCCCTATCTCTTTGTTTCTACGCAATTCCCAAGGGGGAAGCGCTGCGCGCTTTTCCCGGGAAAACCGCTTCTCATTTTTCCAGGAATTGCTCCAGCGGCGCGAGGCCGAGTTCGGACTCGACAGCCTTGATGCCAATCGCCGCCAATTCGCCGGGCGAGAACATCTCGCCGGCCAGGCAGCCTTCGATCCAGAGCCCGTCGATGATCGCGTTGATCGCGATGGCATGGTGGCGCAACTGGGTTGCGTCCGGCTTGTGCTGTTCGGCGGCGAGCACGTCGGCCACAACTGCTTCCACCTCGTTGCGAAAGCCAAGGTAGCCTTCGCGGTGGGCACGGGCCAGGGCGGGATCCGCACTGGCGCGGCCGATGAAGGTTGCCCAGAGCGAAAACACCCGCGCGTCGATGATCGGCGCATTGAGATTGGCGGTGATGAAAGCCGCAAGACGCTGGCGCGGCGAGGCATCATCCATGACCAATGCCGCCTTCGCCTGCTCGGTCATGCGGTCGACCAGCGCCGTATAGGCTTCCTGCAGCAATTCTTCCTTGCCCGGGAAATAATGCCGGATCAGCCCGGCGGTGACGCCGGCACGCAATGCGATGGTGCGCAGGCTGGCGCCTTGAAGGCCATATTCCGCCACGCTGTCCAGAGTCGCCTCGATCAGATCCTGCCGCCGCCGCTCCTCGCCCTCGCGACGGAACTTACGGCGCCCATTCATTGGCGCAGGATCGGTCGCGTCAGGCATGTCGGCCCGCCTTCGCAGGCGATGCAGAGCGCGTCCGCCTCGAAGATCTCAACCGTGCATCCGGCGGCTTCCATGGCGGCCTTGGTCCTGGGAAAGCCCGCGACGGCAATGACCTTGAGCGGGCTGGTCGGCAGTACGTTGAGGCTGAGGCCGTTGGAAGCCGCGAACTCCTCGGCGTCGCCTTCGACCAGCCGGATGCCGCGTGCCTTCAGCGTCTGATAGAAAGGGGCCGGTAAAAGCGGTGAATAGACCAGCGCCAGGTCGTCGGCCAGCGGGCTGATAACCGACATCAGGTGCAGGCACGCCTCTTCGCCCTGCCACAGCGGCAGATCAAAGCCGTAGACGGAAATCCCCAGCGGCGACAGCAGGTTGGAAACCTGCTGGATGCCTTCCTGGTTGGAACGGACACCGCGCCCGATCGCCAGCGTGCGGGCATCAACCCATACACAGTCGCCACCTTCGACCTGGCCAGGAGCCTCGACGCGACCAAGGATCGGAATGCCCAGCCTTCTGTAGGTTTCTTCATGCAGCGAAGGCTCCCTGGCGCGCAGCGGCTTGCCCATGGACAGGATCAGCGCACCGCGGTCGGTCATCAGCGAAGGGTCGTGCGTGAACACCGAATCCGAAAGTCCGTCGGCCTTGTCCTCGATCCATTCGATCTCGGCGCCGGACGCCGCCACCAGTTCAGCAAGGACTGCGTGCTGCGAGGCCGCTTTCGCCGGGTTGAATCCCGGACCATAGTGCCAGGCAGCCCGGTCGGCGTCGCGCATGGCGTTGGCCGCCGACCGCATCAGCACGCGCCGCAGCGGCGCCGCCATGGACTGAGATCCGAAAGCGCTCATCGATGCCCTTTTTTAAGCTGAAAAAAACCGAGAAAATTTCATGAGAGGTTATTTATACACTTGCACAACAAGGCCGCAAGTGCCGTAATGAGCGGGATTGACGGGCTCGCTCTGTTGGGTCCATGCTTGAGGTCTGTAGCGAGGCAGTACAGCGTATGTTGATTAGCCGGATAGACGTTCGACGAACCGCCGGCGGCGATATGGAGGTCATTTGGTGAGCGCTGTGGCAGCTGCCAAAGTCCCATCCGGCGAGGCGCAGGACGGCGCCGCAGAAGCCATCCATGTCGAGAACCTGCACAAGAAATTCGGTCAACTGCATGTGCTGAAGGGCGTATCGCTGTCGGCGCGCGACGGCGAGGTCATCGCCATCATCGGCGGCTCGGGCTCAGGCAAATCGACGCTGCTGCGCTGCATCAACTGCCTGGAAAACCCGACCAGCGGCATCATCCGGGTCAATGGCGAGGAGATCAAGCTCAAGGCGGACAGCCATGGCCATACGATTCCGGCCGACCGCAGGCAGATCGAACGCATCCGCTCCAAGCTCGGCATGGTGTTCCAGAACTTCAACCTGTGGAGCCATATGACGCTGATCGAAAACGTCATCGAGGTTCCCGTTCATGTGCTGGGCGTCAAGCGCGACCAGGCTGTCGCCCAGGCCGAAAAGCTGCTGGTGCGCGTCGGTCTGGCCGAGAAGCGCGACGTCTATCCGGCCTATCTCTCCGGCGGCCAGCAGCAGCGCGCCGCGATCGCTCGCGCCTTGGCCATCAATCCGCGCGTCATGCTGTTCGACGAACCGACCTCGGCGCTCGATCCCGAACTGGTCGGCGAAGTGCTGAAGGTGATTGGCGATCTGGCCCGTGAAGGCCGCACCATGGTGCTGGTCACCCACGAAATGAAATTCGCCCGCGAGGTCGCGACCCACGTCGTCTACCTCTACAACGGGTTGGTCGAGGAGGAAGGCCCGCCGGAGCAGATCTTCGGCGCGCCCAAGTCCGAAAGGCTAAAGCAGTTCATCCGCAACATCGGCTAGGGACAGGCCGGGACGGAAGAAAACCGGGAACCAACAACAAACTGGGAGTTCTGAAATGAAGACTGTTCTGAAGACATTCGCCGCGGCGCTGCTGCTCGGCGTCGCCGCCATGGGCGTGGCCAAGGCCGATCCGGTCAAGATCGGCGTCGCCGCCGAACCCTACGCGCCCTTCACCTCGCCCGATGCTTCGGGCAAATGGGTCGGCTGGGAGATCGACTTCATCGACGCCGTCTGCGCCGAGGAGAAGCTCGACTGCGTCATCACCCCTGTCGCCTGGGACGGCATCATCCCGGCACTGACCACCAAGAAGATCGACCTCATCGTCTCGTCGATGTCGATCACCGATGAACGCAAGAAGACCATCGACTTCTCCGACAAGTACTATAACACCCCGACCGCCATCATCGGTCCGAAGGACCAGAAATTCGGCGCCACGCCCGACGATCTCAAGGGCAAGGTCCTCGGCGTCCAGGTGTCGACGGTGCATGCCGTATACGCCAAGAAGCATTTCGGCCCCACCGCATCCGAGATCAAGGAATACCAGACGCAGGACGAAGCCAACAACGACCTCGCCGCGGGCCGCCTCGACGCGGTGCAGGCCGATTCCATCGCGCTCAAGGAGTTCCTCAAGACCGACCAGGGCAAGGCCTGCTGCGATCTCAAGGGCATGGTGGCCCCTGACGACGAGGTGCTCGGACCGGGCGTCGGCGCCGGCGTGCGCAAGGAAGACACCGATCTGAAAGAGAAGATCAACGCCGGCATCAAGGCGATCCGCGCCAACGGCAAATATGACGAGATCTCGAAGAAATATTTCGATTTCGACATTTACGGCGGCGCCACGCAGTCGAACTGAGACCCTCGCATCGGCTGGAGGACAGGGCGCTGACGCCCTCGTCCTCCAGCCGGCCTGTCCACGCATGCTTGCCGCCGGCTGCTGGTGCCGGCGGACAGAGCCAGCAATCCGGGGGCGAAGCTGATCGAATCCTTTCTTCCGGCCTCCGCGGCCGGCATCGTCGAACTGCTCTCGCCGGCTCCCGTCGGCTGGGGCGGGACGCTCTTGCTCGGGCTCCTGCATTCGCTAGAGATCGCCGTCGGCGCGACCATCGTCGGCCTGCTGATTGGAACCTGCGGTGCCTATGGCAAGCTTTACGGCGGACCCGTGGTGCGCGACCTGTTCGCGGTCTACACCACCGTGGTGCGCGCCGTGCCGGAACTGGTGCTGATCCTGCTGCTCTACTATGCCGGCACCGACCTGATAAACCAGGTGCTGACGGCGATGGGTTACCAGCGTGTCGACATCAGCGGGCTGGTGGCCGGCATCGCCGTGCTCGGCTTCGTCCAGGGCGCCTATTCGACGGAAGTCATCCGCGGCGCGATCCTCGCTATCCCGCAGGGCCAGATCGAAGCCGCCCGCGCCTTCGGCATGTCTCCCGGCCTTCTGTTGCGGCGCATCACGCTGCCGGCGATGCTGCCTTTCGCCATTCCGGGCCTCGCCAATCTGTGGTTGATCGCCACCAAGGACACCGCGCTGCTGGCTGTCGTCGGCTTCTTCGAACTGACGCTGGCGACACGACAGGCGGCGGGTGTCACCAAGGCCTATCTGGTTTTCTTCCTCGCCGCCGGCGTGCTCTATCTCTGCGTGACGCTGGTTTCGAACCTCCTGCTTGGCCGCGCGGAGAAATGGGCGCGGCGCGGCATGCCTTCGATCAAGGAGGCACGTTGATGACCAGCGAAACGGTCATCATCGACACGGCGGCGCGCGCATCGCTCTGGCTGCAGCCGCATCGCATCGTGCTGATCCTGATCGCGCTGGGGCTGGTGGCGTCGGCCGCCTTCTTCATGCGCTGGGACTGGCTGCCGCAATATTGGGAAATGGGCCTGATGGGCATCTGGCGTGCCCTGTGGATCCTGGCCGTCACCTGTACGCTCGGCTTCATGATCGCCGTGCCCGTCGGGCTGGCGCAGGCGGCCGGCTCGATCTGGGTCGCGGCACCTGCGAAAGTCTTCTGCACCATCATCCGCGGCACGCCGCTGCTTCTGCAGCTATGGCTGCTCTATTACGGGCTGGGCTCGCTTTTCCCGCAATATCCATGGATCCGCGAATCCTGGATGTGGCCCTATCTCAGGCAGGCCTGGCCGTACGGCGTGCTGGCGCTGACCTTGTCCTTCGCCGGCTACGAGGGCGAAGTGATGCGCGGCGCCTTTGCCGGCGTGCCCAAGGGGCAGCTGGAAGCCGCCCGCGCCTTCGGCATGAGCCGATGGAAGATCTTCCGCCGCATCTGGCTGCCGCAAGCCTTCTACCGGGCGCTGCCGACGCTGACCGGCGAGACCGTGCTGCAGCTGAAATCGACACCGCTGGTGGCAACCATCAGCGTGATCGACATCTTCGCCGTCTCGTCCAAGGTGCGGCAGGACACCTATCTCACCTACGAGCCCTTGCTGCTCCTGGCGTTGATCTATATGGCGATCACCGGCATTCTGGTCTTCGCCTTCAGCCGGATCGAGGCACGAATCCCGGTCAAGATCGGTTAGGTTCAAGTGAGTGGTGGTAGGGATTGGTAAGTAGGAAGTGGCTGCCGCGCACTCCACAACTCACCACTCAACAACCCCTACTCACTACTCACTAAGGGCAATCGCCATGCAACTCAGTCTCGACCAGGCAAAAGGGCTGTGCCGGATGGCGGCACTTGGCGCCGGCGCCAACGAGGAAGCAGCGCAATCGCTCACCGCCTCGATCATCGCGGCCGAGGCAGAGGGACTTGCAGCCGTCGGGCTCACACATTTCATCGACTACCTCGAAGCGCTCGAGGCCGGACGCATCGACGGCAATGCCGATCCTGTGATCACCCGGCCGGCGCTGGCCATCTATCTCTCGGACGCACGCGGCGGGCTGGCGCATACCGGCTTCGACCGCACCATCGACGACCTCGCCAAGGCGGCAAGACTGTTCGGCGTCGCCATCTTCTCGCAGAAGAACGCCTACACCTGCGGGGCGCTCGGCTACTTCACCGGCCGGCTGGCCGCGCAGGGGCTGGTGTCCTTCGCCGCAACCAACGGTCCGGCCGTCCTGGCCGGCTCAGGCTCGGTCAAGCCGGTCTTTTGCACCAACCCGATGTCTTTCGCCGCCCCCGCCGCCGACGGCGCGCCGCTGGTCATCGACCAGTCGTCGAGCGCCACCGCCTTCGTCAATATCCGCAAGGCCGCCGAGGACGGCAAGAAGATCCCCGAAGGCTGGGCGCTGGACGCCAGCGGCAACCCGACCACCGATCCGGCGGCGGCCATGAAGGGCGCCATGCTCGCCTTCGGCGGCCAGCGCGGCGCCAACATCGCGCTGATGGTCGAAGTGCTGGCGGCCGGCCTGTCGGGCGCCAACTGGTCACTCGACGCGCCATGGTTCAGCGGCGGCCCGGACAGCCCCGGGACCGGCCTGTTCGTGCTTGCCGTCGAGCCCAAGCTGCTCGACCCGGGTTTCGAGCAGCGCATGAAAGACCAGCTTGACCGGCTGCGGCGGCGCTTCGGCGTTCATGTGCCAGGCCGCGCCCGCGTCGAAGCGGCCGAAAAGGCGCAGGCGCGCGGCATCACCGCGCCCAAGGCAGTGATCCAGCGCATCTCCGAATTCGCCGAACGCTACTCGGCCTGATTTCTTCTCCTTTCTTTGCAGACGATTACTTGGCCGCCCCCGCCTGACGCGCGGTTGTGCGCGTTTTTTTTCGCGCGCGTCCTGAACCTTTGTGAGCGCCCGGGCGACCAACGTTTGTCCAGGGCAAGGTGAGCTTGCCCGATCCAGACCGGGGAACAGCAAAATCAAAATCGAAAGTCTGCTTCGCGTGAAAGGCATCGCCCTTCGCGTCCCGGAAACCCAACCTCAAATCAAAGGAAATCATCATGACCAACACCAAGACCACCATGCTGACCGCCGTCCTCCTGCTCGGTTCCTTCATGGGCGCCACGCAGGCTGCCAATTTGAAGGCCGCACCGGTCAAGCCGGCCAACCCGGGCGTCTTTACCGCGCCGGGTGGCGGCGCCACCGAGGACCACTACTGCAAGAACGGCCATGCGAAATTCGCCAACTGCAGCGCCGATTTCGTCGCCGCCTGCAAGAAGGTTGGTGGCACCATGTCGGATGTTCAGGGCTGGGGTGGGCGTACTTGCTTCACGCCCTCCTGATACCGTCTCAGGTCAGGCCGCTCGTCGGCCCCTGACACCTCATGGATGTCATCCGGGAAACCCCGCTTCGGCGGGGTTTCCTGCTTCTGTCGCTCGCAGGGCCAAGACATGATCGATGCGCTTGTCGCAGGAATACCGGGCCTTGCTTTTTCTTGGAATCGCGCAAAAAACAGGGATGACGCGACGACGCGTCACCCTTTGCCTTTGGCGCAAAACGGACTATGAAACGGCTCAGCCAAGCCATCTGGAACGCGCGCCGGAGCCCGCCATGACCGAAATCCTGCAGACCCCAAAGCTCGTCGTCGTCTTTGGCGGGTCAGGCTTTGTCGGCCGTCATGTCGTGCGGGCGCTGGCCAAGCGCGGCTATCGCATCAGGGTCGCCTGCCGGCGGCCCGACCTTGCCGGCCATTTGCAGCCGCTCGGCAATGTCGGCCAGATCCAGCCGGTGCAGGCCAATGTGCGCGTGCGCTGGTCGGTCGACCGCGCCGTGCAAGGTGCCGACCATGTCGTCAATCTCGTCGCCATCCTGCATGAGAGCGGCCGGCAGAAATTCTCCGCCGTGCACGAATTCGGTGCTCGCGCCATCGCCGAGGCGGCGCGCTCCGTCGGCGCCGGGCTCACCCATATTTCGGCGCTCGGCGCCGATCCGGATTCCGAATCGGATTATGCGCGTACCAAGGCGCTCGGTGAAAAGGCCGTGCTGGAGACGATCGCCGATGCCGTGATCTTGCGGCCGTCGATCAATTTCGGGCCGGAGGACAGCTTCTTCAACCGGTTCGCGAATATGGCGCGTTATTCGCCGGTGCTGCCGCTGATCGGCGGCGGCCAGACCAAGTTCCAGCCGGTCTATGTCGGTGACGTGGCGGAGGCTGTCGCGCGTTCGGTCGACGGCAAGATCGATGGCGGCCGGGTTTACGAGCTCGGCGGCCCCAACGTGCTCACCTTCAAGGAGTGCATGCAGGAACTGCTCACGGTTATCGAGCGCAAGCGCCTGCTGGTGCCGGTGCCGTGGTGGATGGCAAACATCCAGGCCTCGATCCTCGGCCTGTTGCCCAATCCGCTGCTGACCAAGGACCAGGTGATGCAGTTGCGCGAGCACAACATCGTTTCGGACGAAGCCGCCAAGGCCAACCGGACACTGGCGGGACTCGGCATCCAGCCGCAATCGATCGCGACGATCCTGCCGAGCTATCTCTGGCGCTTCCGCGCCGCCGGCCAGTTCCAGCAGCGTAAGCCCGCGGTATAAGAAGCGTCGGCCCTCAGCGAGGGCGAGGCGTGACCCGCATCGGCAGACCGCCTTGCGGCTGCGTGGTCAATTTCTGCACCGGCCAGGGTTTTGTTTCAGCGGTCGCGTCGAAGCGGAAGCGTGACAAGAGGATGGCGAGCGCGATGATCGCCTCCTGCATGGCGAAGCTGGCGCCGATGCAGACGCGCGGGCCGGCGCCGAAGGGCAGATATTGGAAGCGGTCGATCTTTTCACGGTTTCCCGGATGGAAGCGTTCGGGCAGGAAGGCGTCGGGCCGGTCCCACAGCTTCCTGTGGCGGTGAACGACCCATGGCATCACCAGCACGGCGGCGTGCTTGGGGATATAAAGATCCTTCCACATTTCCGGAACGATCGGCTCGCGATTGATCGATGGCGCCGGCGGGTAGAGCCGAAGCGCCTCGTCGAAAGCGGCGCGTGTCAGCGGCATGGCGTCGAGCCACTTCGCCGGATCGGGCTCGCGCGCCAGCACCCGGTCGATCTCCTGTTCGACCCGGTCGCGCTCCCAGGGCGATTCGGCCAGGCAATAGAGCGTCCAGCCGAGCGCGCGCGCCGTGGTCTCGTGGCCGGCGCCGATGAAGGTGATGATGTTGTCCTCGACTTCCGGGCGCGTCAGTCCGTCGGGGCCTTCGGCCTTGAGCAGCAGCGTCAGGAAATCCTGCGGCACGGCATCGGGGTCGCGCCTGAACTTCTCTTCGCGCATCTTGACCGTGTCGGTCACGATCTTGCGGAAATAGGCCATGGTCTTGCGTCCGCGGATACGGGTCAGCCGCGGCAGCCAGTCGGGTGCCCGCAGCAGGTCGAGCGGATCCACGCGGCCCATGGTTTCGAACAGGCGGTCGATCTCGTTGGCGAAACTGCCGGGCTCGCCCGCGATCTCGCCGGAAAACAGCGTCTCGGCGAGGATATCATAGGTGAGCAGCGTCATGTCATGGGCGATATCGGACGTACCGCCGGCCTCGTAACGGGTGACGAACTCCAGCGTCCGTTTCAGCATCGGCTGGGCGAAGCCGAAAATGTGGCGTGGCGTGAACACCGGCGCCATCGCCTTGCGCGACCGCTTCCACACCTCGCCCTCGGCCGTCAGCAGGCCGTCGCGCAGGATCGGCCTCAGGATCTTCTGGCGCACCGTCGCCATCTTGTAGTTCTTGGCGTTGTCGACCAGCACATGGCGGATCAGGCCCGGATCATTGGCGATGACCAGCGGCCCACCAGCACCATTGGCAGAAATCCAGGGTTCGTTATAGGTCGGCTCGCCCCAGAGTTCGAGCGGGTTGCGATAGACGATGCGGATCATTTCCAGCGTCGAAGGCGGCGACGTGCGCGGCTTCGGGGCGGGAGGAACGAATGGGGCGGGCTGCGTGTCCATGAAGTGCTCCGCTGTTCCCATCAATGTAGTGGCTGCCACCTCCGGCGTCCATGTCACCGAACGGCAAACCGGACCGATGACGGCGGGAACGCCAGGGCGGACGGTCCGTTCATCCGATCGTGACCGTTCCTTCAGGGATCCAACCTTGCCTGCTGGAACGCTCTGCCGTAGTGGCAGTCACCAACAGATACTGCCTGACAAAGGAGCCTGCCTTGAAGCACCAGTTGAACATCATCATCGGCAGCACGCGGCCCGGCCGCGCTGGCCCGGTTTTCGCCGAATGGCTGGAGACGTTCGTACGCGAACACGGAAAATTCGAGCCAGTGCTGACCGACATAGCCGCGTTCAACCTGCCGGTCCTGGATGAACCGCATCATCCAAGGCTCGGCAATTATCAGAACGACCACACCAAGGCCTGGTCGAAGGCGATGGATGCCGCTGACGCCTTCGTGTTCGTGGCGCCGGAATACAATTACTTCGCCGCACCCGCGATCATCAACGCGATCGACTATCTCGCCCGCGAATGGAAATACAAGCCCGCTGCGATCTTCAGCTATGGCGGTGTCTCCGGCGGCCTGCGCGCGGCGCAGGCGCTGAAGCCGCTGCTGACCTCGGTCGGGATCATGCCTATCCCGGAAGGTGTCGCGCTGCCGCTGTACCAGAAACTGCTCGACGAGAACGGCGCCTTCGATGCCAGCGAGCAAGTGCGGGGCGGGACCAAGACCATGCTGGACGAACTGTTGCGCTGGAGCGAGGCGTTGAAACCGATGCGCGCTGCCTGAGAGAGCCGCCCTCAGCGCGGCTTTGCTTGCGCCATAAAGAGGTGGAATGGTCGGCAAACGACTGAGCCGGGGGCGGTTCGACTGCGTTTGCTGTTTGCCATGCTGCTGATGCTTGCGACCACCGCTATCGCGGCGGCCGAGCGGCACGTGGCCATTGGTCATGGCCAATGACGACTACCGGCTGGTCCGGCCAATTGCCAACCCCGCCCAAGGCGGCGAAGCGATGGAAGCGGCGCTGAGGAAACTTGGTTTCGCTGGAGCTCGACCAGACGGGCCGGCTGGCGCCCAGGGACAAATCCACGGTCAAATATTTGCGCGGCCTCCTGGCTAAATTCAACGCCCGAAAAAAATAGCCGGCTGCCGGCTCGGCATTCGCGCCGGAAATGCCTGCAAACCTTGGAAAAACCGCCTTTAGCGCCTATATCTACCCCATATCAGAAGCGCGATTCGGGGCCGATTTTTCGCGCTGTAAAAGCGGCATCTAGACAACAGGTTTTCATGAGCGACCAGACCGAGAACACAAACGGCGCTGAAGCCGAATACGGCGCCGATTCCATCAAGGTTTTGAAGGGGTTGGACGCCGTCCGCAAGCGGCCGGGCATGTATATCGGCGATACCGATGACGGCTCGGGCCTGCATCACATGGTCTACGAAGTGGTCGACAACGCCATCGACGAGGCGCTGGCCGGCCATGCCGACCTGGTTTCGGTGACGCTCAATCCCGACGGTTCGGTGACGGTTATCGACAATGGCCGTGGCATTCCAACCGACATTCACCCCAGCGAAGGCATTTCGGCGGCCGAAGTGATCATGACGCAGCTGCATGCCGGCGGAAAGTTCGACCAGAACTCCTACAAGGTGTCTGGCGGTCTGCATGGCGTCGGCGTCTCGGTGGTCAACGCGCTGTCGGCCTGGCTGAAGCTCAAGATCCGCCGCAACGGCCAGGTCTTCGAGATGAGCTTTACCCACGGCAATGCCGATGCGCCGCTGAAGGCGATCGGCAGCTACGAGCAGGACAAGCGCCCAGGCACCAATGAGGGCCGCAGCGGCACCGAGGTCACCTTCTTTCCGTCGTCCGAGACCTTTACCATGGTCGAATTCGATTTCGGCACGCTGGAGCACCGGCTGCGCGAACTCGCCTTCCTGAACTCCGGCGTGCGCATCGTTCTGACAGACGCACGTCATGCCGACGTCGTGAAGCACGAACTGCACTATGATG
Source organism: Mesorhizobium sp. ESP6-5 (assembly GCF_020164695.1). Lineage (NCBI taxonomy): Bacteria > Pseudomonadati > Pseudomonadota > Alphaproteobacteria > Hyphomicrobiales > Phyllobacteriaceae > Mesorhizobium > Mesorhizobium sp. ESP6-5. The sequence goes on along the minus strand of NZ_JAIUGR010000003.1, from coordinate 75,719 downwards.
GCGGCCTGGAAGAGTTCGTCAAATATCTCGACCGGGTCAAGAAACCGCTGATCGGGAAGCCCATCTCCATCAGGGCCGAGCGTGACGGCATCACCGTGGAAGTGGCGATGTGGTGGAACGACAGTTACCACGAGAATGTGCTGGCCTTCACCAATAACATCCCGCAGCGCGATGGCGGCACCCATCTGGCCGGTTTTCGCGGCGCACTGACCCGCCAGATCACCGGCTATGGCGAATCTTCGGGGCTGACCAAGAAGGAAAAGGTCTCGCTGATCGGCGACGATTGCCGCGAGGGCCTGACGGCGGTGCTGTCGGTTAAGGTTCCCGATCCGAAATTCTCGTCGCAGACCAAGGACAAGCTGGTCTCGTCGGAGGTTCGTCCCGTGGTCGAGGGACTGGTCAACGAAGCGCTCGGCACGTGGCTCGAAGAGCATCCGACCGAGGGCAAGGTGGTCGTCGACAAGGTGATCCAGGCCGCGGCAGCGCGTGAAGCGGCGCGCAAGGCTCGTGACATCACCCGCAAGACCTCGCTGGGCGTCACCTCGCTGCCCGGCAAGCTGGCCGATTGCCAGGAACGCGATCCGGCGAAGTCCGAAATCTTCATCGTCGAGGGTGACTCGGCCGGCGGCTCCGCGAAGGGCGGCCGTTCGCGCCAAAACCAGGCAATCCTTCCCCTGCGCGGCAAGATCCTCAATGTCGAGCGGGCCCGCTTCGACCGCATGCTCTCTTCCGACATGATCGGCACGCTGATCACCGCGCTCGGCACCTCGATCGGCAAGGACGAATTCAACGCCGACAAGCTGCGCTACCACAAGATCATCCTGATGACCGACGCGGACGTCGACGGCGCCCATATCAGGACCTTGCTGCTCACTTTCTTCTTCCGGCAGATGCCGGAGCTGATCGAGCGCGGCCACCTCTACATCGCCCAGCCGCCGCTCTACAAGGTGACGCGCGGCAAGAGCTCGCAATACATCAAGAATGAGAGCGCCTTCGAAGAATTCCTGATCGATTCGGGGTTGGAGGAAGCGTCCCTTACGCTCGGCTCAGGGGAAGTGCGGACCGGACAGGATCTGCACGGCGCCGTCGCCGATGCGCTTGCCGTGCGCCAGCTCATCAACGGCTTGCACACGCGCTATAACCGCGACGTCGTCGAGCAGGCGGCGATCGCCGGCGGGCTCAATCCCGAAATCTTCGCCGATCTTGGCCGCGCCAACGCGATGGCGGAGCGGATCGCGCAACGCCTTGACATCATTGCCGAGGACACCGAGCGCGGCTGGACCGGCCGCATGTCGACCTCGAACGAGGGCATCGGCGGCTATGTCTTCGAACGCACCGTGCGCAGCGTCAAGGAATACGCCCATCTCGACATGGCGTTGATCAATTCCGCCGACGCACGCCAGCTCGATCGCTACGCGCAGCGCCTCAGCGAAGTCTACGGGGCGCCGCCGGTGCTGCGCCGCAAGGAGGTGTCCGAAACAGTCTCGGGACCGCTGGCGCTGCTCAACGCGGTCTTTGCGACCGGCCGCAAGGGGCTGACCATGCAGCGCTACAAGGGTCTCGGCGAAATGAATGCCGAGCAGCTCTGGGAAACCACGCTTGACCCGAATGTACGTTCGCTGCTGCAGGTCAAGGTCAACGATGCGACCGATGCCGACAGCCTGTTCTCGCGGCTGATGGGTGACGAGGTGGAGCCTCGGCGCGAGTTCATCCAGGACAACGCACTGTCGGTCGCCAACCTGGATATTTGAGGTTTCGCACAGCCTTTTTGACAGATTGGCATAGCTCGTGCCCGCGCCAATAATGAGGATGCGCCGGAACAGAAGGCCTTCGAAGACATTGTGACAGTGTCCATCACAATTTCTTGCAGGAGACTTTTCATGGGACGCGGCATTCTACTCTGGTTGCTCGGCATTCCGATTCCGATCATCATCCTCATCATGCTGTTCGTACGGTAGGGGGCGTCGATGCAGTCCACCCTATCGGCTGTCGACGTATCCGCTTCCACGGAATCGTCCTCCACCGCCGTCAGCTGGGGACCGATCATCGCCGGCGCTTTCGCGGCCTCGACGTTGACCTTCATCCTCATGTTGCTCGGCTCAGGCCTTGGGCTCAGCATGGTTTCACCATGGTCGGGCTCTGGCGCGTCGATCACCACCTTCGCGGTTTCCACCGCCGTCTGGCTGGTGATCGTGCAGTGGCTGTCCGCCGGTGTAGGCGGCTACCTTGCGGGCCGGTTGCGGACCAAATGGGTCGGCATCCACACCGACGAAGTGTATTTCCGTGACACCGCGCACGGCTTTCTCGCCTGGGCGCTGGCCACCTTGCTGGTCGCCGGCGTGCTTGGCTCGGCACTTTCCGCCGCGATCGGTTCAGGTGTACAGGCCGCGTCCACCGTGGCCTCGGGAGCTGCCATGGGTGCGTCGGCCGGGGCCTCGGCGAATGCCAGCGGTGCATCGACCGACAATGCGACCTCCTATCTGGTGGATTCCCTGTTCCGCCCGGCCGATCCGGCCAAGCTGGCCACCGCCACTCCTGCCGACGAAGCCGCCGCGGCCGGGCAGGCCTCGCGGATCCTGATCGCCGGTGCCGTCGCCGGCGAGGTCTCGGCGGAAGACAAGACCTATCTTGCGCAATTGGTCGCCGCGCGCACCGGCCTTTCCGAGGCTGATGCCAAGACGCGTGTCGATACGGTGCTGGCGAAGGCGCAGGACGCAAAGGTCAAGGCGAAGCAGGCGGCCGACACGGCAAGGAAAGCAAGCGCCACTTTCGCGCTTCTCGGCGCCTTGTCGCTGGTCATCGGCGCCTTCATCGCCAGTGCGGCCGCAGCGCTCGGCGGCAGGCAGCGCGATGAAGAGGAAGCGGTGTTCCTGACCAACGGCTGAAGGCAGCATCACGCCAAAATTACAGAGCCCGGCATCGACCGGGCTCTTTCTATTCGACGATCAAGACCGACCGGTCAGTGATCCATCGCCTTGACGATTTCCTCGGTCATCTTCTTGGCGTCGCCGAGCAGCATCATGGTGCCGTCCTTGTAGAACAGCGTGTTGTCGATGCCGGCATAGCCGGACCCGAGCGAGCGCTTGACGAACAGGCAGGTGCGGGCCTTGTCGACGTCGAGGATCGGCATGCCGTAGATGGGCGACGACTTGTCGTCGCGCGCGGACGGGTTAGTGACGTCGTTGGCGCCGATGACGTAGGCGACGTCGGCCTGGGCAAACTCCGAGTTGATGTCCTCGAGCTCGAATACTTCGTCGTACGGCACGTTGGCTTCAGCGAGCAGCACATTCATGTGGCCGGGCATGCGGCCGGCGACGGGGTGGATGGCATATTTGACGTCGACGCCGTTGGCCTTGAGCTTGTCGGCCATTTCACGCAGCGCATGCTGCGCCTGGGCGACCGCCATGCCGTAACCCGGCACGATGATGACCTTCTGCGCGTTCATCATGAGGTAGGCGGCATCGTCGGCCGAACCCTGCTTGACGGTGCGCTCGATGCCGTCATCGGCCGCAGCGGCGGTCTCGCCGCCGAAGCCGCCGAGGATGACCGAGATGAAGCTTCGGTTCATGCCCTTGCACATGATGTAGGACAGGATCGCGCCCGACGAGCCGACCAGCGCGCCGGTGATGATCAGCGCCAGATTGCCGAGCGTGAAGCCAAGGGCGGCGGCCGCCCAGCCGGAATAGGAATTCAGCATCGATACGACCACCGGCATGTCGGCGCCACCGATCGGGATGATCAGGAGCACGCCGAGCACCAGCGAGGCGGCAACGATCAGCCAGAACACCAGTTTCGATTCCGTGGTGACCAGCAGCACGATCAGCACGATCAGGGCCACGCCAAGGGCAGCGTTGATGACGTGACGGCCGCCGATCATGATCGGCTTGCCCGACATGCGGCCGTCGAGCTTCAGGAAGGCAATGACTGAGCCGGTGAAGGTGATGGCACCGATGGCGACGCCAAGGCTCATCTCGACCAGCGCCTGGGCATGGATGTCGCCATCCGTGCCGATGCCGAAGCTTTCCGGCGCATAGATGGCCGCGGCCGCCACCATGACGGCGGCAAGGCCGACGAGCGAGTGGAAGGCGGCGACCAGTTGCGGCATCGAGGTCATGGCGATGCGGCGCGCGGTGACGGCGCCGACGCCACCGCCAATGGCGAGGCCAAGCACGATCAGGCCGAAGCGACCGGCGGACGGGGTTGCCAGCGCCAGCGTCGTGGCAATGGCGATGCCCATGCCGACCATGCCGTAGAGATTGCCCTGCCGGCTGGTGGTCGGATGCGAGAGGCCGCGCAACGCCATGATGAACAGGACGCCGGATACCAGATAGAGGAAGGAGGCGAGATTGACGGTCACGTCACTTGTCCTTCTTCTTGTACATGGCCAGCATGCGCTGGGTGACGAGGAAGCCGCCGAAGATGTTGACCGAGACCAGCATCAGCGCGACGAAACCGAAGCCGGCGGCGACGCCGGAGGCCGCGATGCCGACGGCGAGCAGCGCACCGACGACAATGACCGACGAGATGGCGTTGGTGACGGCCATCAGCGGCGTGTGCAGTGCCGGGGTCACCGACCAGACGACGTAATAGCCGACGAAGATCGCCAGGATGAAGATGGCGAAACGGAAGACGAAGGGATCGATGGCCCCGCCCGAGAGCGCATGCGCGGCATCACCGGCCGCCTCTGCACCGCCTGGGGCATTGGCCAGGTTCTGCACCGCGAGCCGAACGGCAGCGCTTGCCTGGTCGAGCTGATCCAAGGCTTTCTGCAAGGTCTGGTCCATCACGCGGTCCCTTTCGGCTTCGGCGAGGGTGACTTGGATGCGGCGGTCTTCCCGGGCGCGGCCTTCCTGGGCGCGGCCGTGGCATCGGCGACCATGGTCGTGGCCGGGATCGCGGCCGGCTCGACATAAGGCTGCTGGTCGGCCTTGGCGAAGGCCGGATGAACGACCTTGCCGCCGTCGGTCAGCATGGTTGCCTTGACCAGATCGTCGTCGCGATTAATGGCAAGCGTCTTGGTCGTCTTGTCGACGAGCGTCTCGACGAAGGCGAACAGGTTCCTAGCATAAAGCAGCGAGGCGGATGCCGCGATGCGACCTGGCACGTTGAGATGACCGACGATCTTCACATTGTTGACCGTGGTGACGATCTTGCCGGCCTCGGCGCCCTCGACATTGCCGCCACGCTCGACGGCGAGGTCGATGATCACCGAGCCCGGCTTCATCGAGGCGACCATCGCCGCCGACACCAGCTTCGGCGCCGGCCGGCCGGGGATCAGCGCCGTGGTGATGACGATGTCCTGCTTGGCGATGTGTTCGGCGGTCAGCGCCGCCTGCTTGGCCTGGTACTCCTTCGACATTTCCTTGGCGTAGCCGCCGGCCGTCTCGGCGGCCTTGAACTCCTCGTCCTCGACCGCGAGGAACTTCGCGCCGAGCGAGGCGACTTGTTCCTTGGCGGCGGGCCGAACGTCGGTGGCGGTGACGACGGCGCCGAGACGGCGCGCGGTGGCGATCGCCTGCAGGCCGGCAACGCCGACGCCCATGATGAAGACCTTGGCCGCCGGCACCGTGCCAGCCGCCGTCATCATCATCGGCAGCGCCCGGTCGTATTCGGCGGCTCCGTCGATCACCGCCTGGTAGCCGGCAAGATTGGCCTGGCTGGACAGGACGTCCATCGATTGCGCGCGGGTGATGCGCGGCATGAACTCCATCGAGAAGGCGGTGACGCCGGCTTTGGCCAAGGCCGCGACAGCCGCATCGTTGCCGTAGGGATCCATGATGGCGATCACCGCGGCGCCGGATTTGTAACTCTTCAGCTCGGCATCCGTTGGCCGGCGAACCTTCAGCACGACATCGGCATTGGCGACATCCGAGGCCTTGCCGATGACAGCACCCGTCTTGGCAAACTCTTCGTCGGGGATACGCGAGCCGGTGCCGGCACCGGCTTCGACGACCACGTCGAAACCCAGGGCCGTCAGCCGCTTGACCGTATCGGGCGAAGCCGCGACACGCGGCTCGTTCGCATCGAGCTCACGAGGGATGAAAACCGTCTGTCCCACCGCATGATCCTTTCGGCCGGAACCTGTCTGCGCGAAGTGTCGACCGGGATATCCGGCGACGTCAACCGCAAGAGCGTTTTGGAAGGTCTATCGCAGAATGAAGGCGCCGACTGCCAGAATAAGCACGAACAGGATCAGCGCAGAGAAGAAGCCACCCGCGAAGAAGCCGAAAGCCATCGCCAGGAGAAGCGCGCCGCAGAAGAGCGAGCCATATTTGGCCAGCGCCAGGAAGCCCGCATAGGTGCGGTCATGCTCGGCATAGTCCATCTTCGCGCCCAGTTCTACAGGACCGCTCGGCGTGTGCTCAGCCATAGGAATACCCCTTCGAAGACATCTTTCAGGCACATACCGAAAAGCTGGGCGCAGGGCAATGGCGCTATTGCCGCATCGCAGCCGACAACTCCCTCAAGGGAAAATTGAAACTGGCCGCCGATGCCCGCGGGGATGGCTTTTGCGCGAGCCCTGCCCAGCGTCTCAGCCAGCAAGGTGAGGAAAAAGCCCGAGCAGCCCAACGACAATCAGATAGAGCGCGACGATGTAGTTCAGGAGCCGCGGCATGATCAGGATCAGCACGCCGGCGATCAGCGAGATAAGCGGTGTGAGCGCGAGCGAGTGGATGGTCATGACCGTATTCCTTCCCACGAACAATGCGACAGGAGCCCGGGGCGAAATGCCCGTTGGGCAGGATCGCGGCGACACTCGATGGCGATGCCGCTACCTATAACGGCGAAGCCGCGGGAAGGTTCAGATGCAAGGACGACGCCCGTTCAGGCAGCATCGCGGTAGTATTTCGCCGTCGGCACTATGGACAGCGGCGTCAGCCGGTTGATGGCCGGATTGGCGAACATCATCCGCTGTTCCACGGCTGTCGACTTAAAGAACGGAAACCGTTCGAGTGTCTGGCGCAAGTTTTCGCCGCACGGGATTTCGAACAGAGCGATCGGCGCAAGGACTCCCGGGAACACCTTGCCCTCTGTCCTCTGAACGGCATGAAAGATACGAGCATAGTAAGCGGAGTGCTCGATCTTGACCGGCGTTAGCACTGCGGTAAGCCCAAAGTAAGAAGCGGCCACCATGCCAAGCCTGAGCGTGAGAAAAGGCAGAACTCCGGGCGCGGGCGCACTGTCGGCATCGGTTGCGAAACGAGTCCCGTCGATGAACGTCTCTCCGCGGGCAAGCCGCTCGGCCAATATTTCCGGATAGGCATCGACGGACGGCGAATGAGGGTGCTCTCTGGAAATGTAGTGAAGCCGTAACGTGCTGACCAGCTGTCCATCGAAATAGACGCCGAACCGATAGGAATTCGGCAGATTGTCCCAGCGATCCTCGAACATCCCGCTGGCGATCGGGCCGCACATGCCCGATTGCAGGTAGGATTGATAGCGAAGGCGGTAGATCGCCTCCAGATCCTCGCCTCCAGTGATGAGACGGTAGTCGACATGCTCCAGCAATTGCATTATCGACTGGTTCAGCGCCGACCCAGCATTGGAGCTGGCGCCAGCCCGCGCATCGTTTCTCGCAGCATCCATTCTCAAGTCCTCGTATCCGCCGTGAACAGGCTATTCGAGTTAAAATGAGACACAAGCCGAAAATTGGATCCCGTTGGTTTACCACTTGTTAACCTTAACAGCCGGAGGTCCTTGGCTGCGGAGTGGTTGCTGAAGGGGCAGCTTGGATGTTCTAGTCCAAGGCTTCATTCTCACGAAGGGCGCGCTGCAGACTCGGGCGCGAAAAGCACTGGAGCGTTCCGCTTCGACAGATGCGTCGATCCGGTCAAATCTTTCGCTTCTTCAAATTCGGCCAAAACTACTGCACGCTTTGCTTAGGTTTTTTCGCGATCAACCGAATATTGTGGTTCGTACCTGCCGCACGATCCAAGCAACGCGTAATATCAACTCGGCGAGGACGAAGTTAGCCGACTGTGCGCTTTGCGGCGAGACGCAGATCCGCGGCAAACGGCCAGGTGACGTTCGACATCGTCTCGATGCCCGACGCGCTGAGCGCCGCTCCGAACAGAAAGCCCTGGACAAGATCCGGCTTCACCGAATGCATGAGGACCTTAAGCTGCTCGAATGTTTCCACGCCTTCGATGGTGACGGTGAGCCCCAGGACACGGGTCAGGTCGACGACACCCTTCAACAGCTCGAGCGAGCGCGGATTGTGGGTAACATCCATAACGAACGACCGGTCGATCTTGATCTTGTCGAGCGGAAGCTTGTGCAGATAGCTCAGGCTTGAATAGCCGGTGCCGAAATCGTCGAGGGCGATGCGGACGCCAAGCTGCTTCAGTTCCTCGATATACTGGCGGGTCAGGGATTTGTCGTCGAGCAGCGCGGTTTCCGTGACTTCGATCTCCAGGCGGCTAGCATCGAGGCCGGAGTTAGCCAACGCATCGCGCACCTTTTGGATGACGTCGCGGCTGCGGAAATCTCTCGCCGAGAGATTGACCGAGACGCTGGTCTGGTCAGGCCATTTGGCGCATTCGGTGCAAGCTGCATGCAGCACAAAGGTGCTGATCTCGGAAATGATGCCCATCTCCTCGGCCAGGGGAATGAAGATGCCGGGCGAAATCGGTCCGAGATCGGGATGGTCCCAGCGGCAGAGCGCCTCGCAGCTGGCGATGCGCATGGTGTTCATCGCCACGATGGGCTGGTAGACGACCCGCAGTTCCCTGCCTTCCACGGCGCTGCGCAGATCCGCCTTCATCAGCTGGCGATTGCGGAATGCGGCATCCATCGCCGCCTCGAACAGCCGCCACCCGTTCTTGCCAAGTTCCTTGGCCTTGTAGAGCGCCAGGTCCGCCTTGACGATCATGGCGTCGACATCGGTTCCGCCGACCTTGGACAGCACCGCGCCGGCGCTGGCCTGGATCCGCAACCCGTGGCCCGCCACGTCGACCTCTCCCTGCAGCTCGGCGAAAATCTGGTCGAGCAGGCTCTCCAGGTGGCTTTCGTCATCGATGCGGTCGAAGAACAGCATGAACTCGTCGCCACCGAAGCGACTGACGGTAAGGCCTTGCCCGGCGATGGCCGCCAGCCGGTCCGCCACGGCGTAGATCAGCCCGTCGCCGACGGGATGGCCGAGCGTGTCATTGACGCTCTTGAAATCGTCGAGGTCGATCACGGCGAGGCCGCACAGGCGATCCCGGTCGCCGGAGGCCATCAGCTCGCCGACCAGTTCGTGGAAATAGGCGCGGTTGGGAAGGCCGGTGAGATTGTCGTAGCGCGCCATGAAGCGGATCTTTTCCTCCGCTTCGACGCGCGCCGTGACATCCTCGAAGGTGATCACGCCGAGTTCCTGGCTGCCTTCACGCGCGGAGAATTCGTAATGCTGGCCGTTGGCGAGCGAAACAAGCACCTTGCGGTCCCTGCCCTCGCGCAGCGCGCGCGTCAGCTGCGCCTCGACGTAGCGGCAGTCCTTCGGCGCCAGCATGCCGCCGGCGACGCCGCGCATCAGAAGCCCGTGGATGGAGCGCCCGAGCAGCGCGTCGGCCGATTTCAGCGACATCAGGTGGGCGGCCTCGGCATTGGCGACCGCGACGCGCCCATCAGGGCCGAGCATGACCAGGCCGTGCGACATGGTGTTGAGCGCGCGGTCGAACTTGCGCGTTATGCTTTTCGCCTGCTTGTGGCCGATGACCGCCGAAAACAGCACATTGCGAACATGGTCGGCGCTGTTGATGGTAATGAACGTCATCGGGAAGATCATCAGACCAAGGACGACGGACGGGGCATCCAGACGCAGCAGGAGCGCAAGCGCCGCCGGACCAATGAAGGTTACAGAAAAAATCCGCACCATGCGCGGAGACCCGTAATTACGGGCGACAACCGTGACCAGGGTCGCCAGGGTCAGCGACATTGCCGCCAGTTCGGCGAATGGGTCGGGATACACATAGATCGACACGAAGCACAGCGCACCCAATCCGAGGCCCTGCAAGCAGCCCTTGAGGATGTAACTGCGCTCCAATCGGTGTGCGTGTTCGACGTCGGCAATCACGCCCCCCGTCTTCAGGAAGCTGCGAATACCGAAATAACGCAGAAGGCTGATCGGCAGTAGAATAAAAGAAAAGGCCAGAAACAACGGATTTTGCGTGCGCAGATAAATCATGAATCCGAGGATCCAGTAGCACGCGCCACCGATCACCAACATGTGCGCGTTGTCGAACAACGACCGCACAAATTGGATATAGACATCCGCGGGGATGCTTTCGGTCTTTGTTTTGCCCATATGATCGGCCCAACGCTAAGCCTTGTCATGCCACAACCGCCTTAAGAAAGGCTTAGACAGAGGGGCTTAAGCTACGGCTTCGGTCGGCCCGCCTCGGCAAGAGGACCTTGCAGCAGGCTTCGGGCATGGGTGAGAAATCACTCAGCGGCACTGAGAACCGGTACCGGCATGACTTGGATCAGTCGCTGGAGCAGTCTGGAGCGCTCGCCCGCCGCCTTTTCGGCGCTTGCCTGCCGGACGTGGCCATAGCCGCGGATCAGCGCCGGGACCGAGACCAGGGCTACCGCGGCCTCGATCTTGCCCGGCGCCAGCGAACTGGCCACGAGCTGTAGATCGGCCTCGTACTGCGCCAGCAATTGCCGCTCCATGCGCCGCTCGGCGGTGTAGCCGAACAGGTCGAAGGCCGTGCCGCGCAGGCCCTTCATGGCAGCCAGCAGGCGAAAGCCTTTCATCATCCATGGGCCAAAGCTCGATTTCCTCGGTTTGCCGTCATTGCCGCGACGTCCCATGATCGGCGGGGCGAGATGGAATTCAAGTTTCTCGTAGCTCTGGAACTGCATGCCAAGCGCGGCGGCGAAGGAGCCGTCGGTATAGAGCCGCGCAACCTCGTATTCGTCCTTGATCGCCATCAGCTTGAACAGGCTTTTGGCGGCGGCTTCGGTCACGGCGGTCGAACCCGGCATGGCCTTCGTTTCTGACCCTCGCAGCGCCGAAATCCTGTCGGCGTAGCGCTTGCCGTAAGCAGCGTTCTGATAGGCCGTGAGGAAGGCAACACGGCGGGCGATGATATGGTCCAGTGTCTCAGCACCCGGAGCGGCCTGTCCGGCCTTGTCACCGAGGGTTGGGGACGGCTGGGCGATGAGGCCGCGCACGAAATCCGGCTGATGCGCGGCGCGGCGGCCCCAGCGGAAAGCAGCGATGTTCATCGCCACCGCTTCGCCATTCAATTCGATGGCCTTTTCGACGGCTTCGGCCGAGAGCGGCAGACCGCCGTATTGGAAGGCAAAGCCGAGCATGAACATGTTGGCGCCCAGCGAATTGCCGAACAGGGCTGTGGCGGTGCGGGTGGCGTCGAAGAAATGCGCCTTGTCGTCACCGGCCGCTGAGCGGATCGCCTTCTTCAGGCGCTCGATCGGCAGCGAGAAATCGGCCGATCGAGCAAATTCGCCCGGCATGATCTCGGCGGTGTTGGCGAGGAAGATCGTATGCCCCTCGCGCACCGCCGTCAGCACTTTCTTGGCGCCCGACACGACCAGATCGCAGCCGAGCACGAGGTCGGCCTTTCCCGCCGAAACGCGAATGGCATTGATGTCCTCCGGCGTGCGGGCGATGCGGACATGGGTGAACACCGAGCCACCCTTCTGGGCAAGCCCGGCCATGTCGATCATGCCGCAGCCCTTGCCTTCGAGATGGGCCGCCATGCCGAGCATGGCGCCGACAGTGACGACGCCGGTGCCGCCGACGCCGTCGATGATCGCCGCCCAGCCCTCGACGCCCAGCGGGAATTCGGCTGGTGTCGGCACGCCCTCAAGCGGGTCGGTCCTGCCGGCCAGGCCTTCGGCCTTGCGGATCTTGGCACCGTGCACGGTGACGAAGGACGGGCAGAAGCCGTTGACGCAGGAAAAATCCTTGTTGCAGCTCGACTGGTCGATCCTGCGCTTGCGGCCGAATTCGGTCTCGACCGGCTGGATCGAGACGCAGTTCGACTGCACGCCACAGTCGCCGCAGCCTTCACAGACCAGTTCGTTGATGAAGACGCGCTTGTCGGGGTCGGGAAAAGTGCCGCGCTTGCGGCGGCGGCGCTTTTCGGCCGCGCAGGTCTGGTCGTAGAGCAGGATCGATACGCCCTTGACGTCGCGCAGCTCGCGCTGGACGAGGTCGAGGTCCTCGCGGTGGTGGATAGTGGCGCCGGCCGGGAATTCGGCCTTCCCGGCATATTTGTCGGGTTCGTCGGTGACGATGGCGATGCGGTCAACGCCCTCTGCCCGTACTTGCCTGGCGATCATGTCCACCGTCAGCCCGCCCTCATGCGGCTGGCCCCCAGTCATGGCGACGGCGTCGTTGTAGAGGATCTTGTAGGTGATGTTGGCCTCGCTCGACAGGGCGAAGCGGATCGCCAGCGTGCCGGAATGGTTGTAGGTGCCGTCGCCTAGATTCTGGAAGATGTGGTCGCGCCTGGAGAACGGCGCCTGGCCGACCCATTGCGCCCCCTCGCCGCCCATGGCGGTAAAGCCAACTGTGTTGCGATCCATCCACAGCGCCATGAAGTGACAGCCGATGCCGGCGGCGGCGATCGAGCCGTCCGGCACCTTGGTCGAGGAATTGTGCGGACAGCCCGAACAGAAGAAGGGTGTGCGCGAGCCGATGTCGGTGGCATCGGCCAGCATCGCCTGGAACTGACGTAGCTTCGCGACCCTGGCCGAAATCTCTTCGGATGGGCCGATGGTCCTCAGGATTCTCTCGCCGAGCGCAATGGCGATCTCGTTGGGGTCGAGCGCCCCCTTGGCCGGAAACAGCCAGTCGCCGCGCTCGTCCTTCTTGCCGACGATGGCCGGCTGCGAGGCCGTGCCGTAAAGGCTTTCGCGCAGTTGCACCTCGATGAGGGAGCGTTTCTCCTCGACGACGACGATGGTGTCGAGACCGCGCGCGAAGTCGGCGATGTGCTGCAGGTCGAGCGGCCAGGGGCAGCCGACCTTGAACAGCCGCACGCCGATGCGGTTGGCGGCCGCCTCGTCGATGCCGATATCCTCCAGCGCCTGGCGGACATCGAGATAGCTCTTGCCCAGCGTGATGATGCCGAGTTTCGGATTGCTGCCGCCCGAATAGACGAGCCTGTTCAGCCCATTGGCATGGATGAAGGCGGAGGCCGCGGCACGCTTGTGTTCATGCAGCCGTTCTTCCTGGCCGAGCATGTCGATCTCGTGGCGGATGTTGAGGCCGCCCGGCGGCATGTCGAAATCCGGGACGACGATGTTCAACCGTTCGAGCGAGGCGTCGACCGAAGCCGTCGATTCGATGTTGTCCTTGACGCATTTGATCGCCGCCCAGGTGCCGGCGAAGCGCGACATGGCAAAGCCGTACAGGCCATAGTCGATGATCTCCTGGACACCGGCCGGGTTGAGGATCGGCACCATGGTGTCGACGAAGAGGAATTCCGTGGCGTGCGCATTGGTCGAGGATTCGGCCATGTGGTCGTCGCCCATGAGCGCAAGGACGCCGCCATGTCTGGACGAGCCGGCGAGATTGGCGTGGCGGAACACGTCGCCCGAACGATCGACGCCCGGCCCCTTGCCGTACCAGACCGAAAAGACGCCATCATGGGTGCCCTCGCCCGCCAGTTCCGTCTGCTGCGAGCCCCAGCAGGCGGTGGCGGCCAGCTCTTCGTTGAGGCCGGGCTGGAAAACGATGTCGGCCCCGGCAAGCTGCTTTTTCGCCTTCCACAGCTGCATATCGAGGCCACCGAGCGGCGAGCCCCGATAGCCGGAGACGAAGCCTGCCGTGTTCAGGCCGGCGCGGCGGTCGCGCTCGCGCTGCATCAGGAGCATGCGGATGACCGCCTGCGCGCCGGACAGGAAGATGCGCTCCTTTCCAAGATCGAACTTGTCGTCGAGCGCGACATCGTGCAGCGTCATCAGGCATTTCCTCTGCGATGGCGGCGCGGGGCAGCAGCCAACGTCGGGATCGGATGACGCATCCTTTCTCCCCTTGCAAGGCAGGTCAAACAAAATCGAAAGGACCGGCCAACGCGCGACAAGCAGTTCGGCGGGCGCTGGATCACGTATGAAACGGTGCGCCGACAGCGCGATGGCATACGAAAATTCCAGCCGAAATCGATGCCGTCAGAAGGTGTCAGCCGGCTTTCGAGCAGTCCGGCTTCGGCTCGCCCGGCAGCTTGCCGTCGGGATGGCCGGCGAGGTCGGGGTTGGCCGTGTAGAGTTGGTCGATGACCAGCGGCCGATCGGGCAGGATGGACTGGTCTTCCGTCGACATCAGCGTGGTGTCGATCTCCTGCAGGACCGCGCCATCGGCGCCCTTGATGCTGATGGCGATGGCATAGGGCTTGTTCTTGACAACGCAGGTCAGCGCCGGGCTTTCCAGGCTCACCTTGTCGAGCTTCGGCCAGATCTTCTGCTCGACCACGAAGGGATCACCACCGGCGGGGTTCTGGAAGCTGGCAACCGCCACCTGACCCTCGCCCATCGGCCGCAAGGGCCTCAGCGTCACGACATAGGTCGCCCTGGCGAGGCGGTAGTTGAAGACGAAGATCTTGCCGGAAACTTCGAACAGCTTGCCTCCACCGCCAGTATCCCGGCAAGCGCCAAGCGTCATCGCCGCAATCAGCGCCGCGCCAACAACCGTCGAGCGGGAAAGAATTCTAGGCATTCCTGACCTCATTGGCGGCCATGCGGCGGCGATAGTGACGGCTTGCCTTCTGCCTGTTGCCGCATACCGCCATGTCGCACCAAAGGCGGCTGGAATTGCGGCTTCTGTCGACGAACAGCCAGGTGCAATTGGGACAGATCCTGAGCCTCGCGACGGTGTCGTCACGCAGCAGGGAAAGCGCCGAAACCGCCAGTGCCGCCTCGAAGGCGATCGGCGTCGCCGGATCGCCGAACGGCCGTCCCTGCGCCCCGATCTCGGTCCCGCCGGCGGCTAGGCCGTCGGCGCAGGATCGCAGGAATTCGGGCAGATCGGCGGTGGCGACCGCGCCGTTCAACACAGCGCTTCGAAACAGCCTATCGGTCGTCTCGCGGATCGACAGCACGACGGGCGCAATTGCCGCCGGCGAGGACACCGCCAGCCGCCTGTCGCCAAGCTCGGCGGCGCGAAAGCCGCTGGCCGCGTCGGCGAAGCGGGCGATTTCGGCCGGATCGTCGAAGCGGTCGAATGTGCGCTCCGGATCGCCGCGCAGCACGACGGTGTTCGCCGTGTCGAGCGCTAGCAGGCCGCCGGTGAAGCGGTGAGGAGTCCAGGCAACTGTCATTTCCGGAAATCTAACCGATAAATCGCGTTTGACAAGTTAGATTCGGCGATGCAAACCTCGGATGCGCAGGGTATCGTCGCCTTTGTCCGCTCCGCGTTTGTCCTATTCCCTCTTGGGCGGGATGCTTCTGGTGTTGTCGAGCATGCTTTACTTCTTCCAGCAGGTGCTGAACGGGCTGCATTCGGGTGCGCTCTATGCGTTGCTCGCCTTCGGCTATGTGCTGACCAACGGCATTCTGCACCGCACCAACCTCGCCTATGGGGCGCTGTTTGCCTTTTGCGGCCAGGCAATGATCCTGAGCGTCGCCTTCGGCTACCAGGTGCTGTGGCTGACGCTGCTGGCTTCGGTGCTGTTCGGCGTCCTCGCGGCGTTTCTCTATGCGGCGCTCATCAGCCATGTCCTGTCGCGCAGCGTCTTCGAGCCGTTGGCCGACCGCTCGCCCAACGCCATCGTGGTGACGACGCTCGGCATCCTGCTCGTCCTGTCGGAAGCAAGCCGCATCGCCGCCGACACGCATGATCTGTGGCTGCCGCCGATGCTGGCCGAGCCCATCGTTTTCGCCGAACGCTCAGGATTCAAGGCGACGCTGACGCTGATCCAGGTGCTCGACTGCGCCGTGGTCGTGGCGGCGGTCGCCCTCGCCACCTGGGTATTTGCCCGCTCAAACTTCGGCCGGTGCTGGCGCGCCGTCTCCGACGACCCCAGGGCCGCCGCGCTGTGCGGCGTCGACGTGCGCGGCGTGTTCCGGCGTGCCGTGCTGTTCGGCGGCTTCTGCGCCGCGCTGGCCGGGATCATGGCCAGCCTCTACTATGGCAATGTCAGCTTCGGTTCCGGCCTTGTCTACGGCCTGAAGATCCTGTTCGTGACGGCGGTCGGCGGTTATCTCTCGCCGCCAAAGGCGGCGCTGGGCGCGGCCGCTTTCGGCATGGCCGAATCACTGTGGGCCGGCTATTTCCCGGTCGAATGGCGCGACGCCTGGATGTATCTGTTCTTGGTTGCCATGCTGATCCTGATCGGCGCCGGTCGCGACACCGGCAAGGTCGTCTGATCCCGCCAGACTTTGGTTGCATGACGTTTCGTCAGGGCGCGGTTTTCCACCGTGCCGGGAGCGCCGATGGCCTGCATCCGTCCTCCCCTTGTTGACCAACCGGACCACGCACTGCATACGGTTGGGCCAGGCGGCGCGACGAAAGGGGCGATCGCGCGTCACCGCATCAGGGAGGAATGCATGGCAGGGCTTCTCGCTCTATCCAGAACGATCGATCGTATAAACGAGTTCATCGGCAAATCGGTATCCTGGCTGATCCTGCTGGCGATCCTGGTGAGTGCGGCCAACGCGGTCATTCGCAAGGTGTTCGACACCTCGTCCAACGCCTGGCTGGAGCTGCAATGGTACCTGTTCGGAGCCGCCTTCATGCTGGCCGCCGCCTACACGCTGAAACAGAACGAGCATATCCGCATCGATATCGTCTACGGCCTGTTTTCACGCCGCGTGCAGCACTGGATCGACCTCTTCGGCCACGTCTTTTTCCTGATGCCGTTCGTGACGCTGATGGTGTTCTATTTCGTGCCCTACGTGTCGCTGTCGTTTCACAGCGGCGAGATGTCGACCAACGCCGGCGGCCTGATCGTGTGGCCGGCCAAGGCGATCCTGCTGGTCGGCTTTTTCCTGCTCGCACTGCAGGGCATTTCCGAGATCATCAAGAAGATCGCCATCATGCGCGGCGTCATTGAGGATCCCAACCCATTCATTTCCGTGCACGAACAGGCTGAACTCGAAGCCAAGGCGCTCGCCGAAGAGGTGCGTTCGTGATGGAGTTCATCGCCCAGAACATGGCGCCGATCATGTTCGCCTCGCTGATCCTGTTCATGCTGATCGGCTATCCCGTCGCCTTTTCGCTCGCCGCCAACGGCTTGATGTTCTTCTTCATCGGCGTGCTTCTGACGCCCTATTCGGGCGGCGCGATCAATCTCGCATGGCCGCTGCTCTATGCGCTGCCGGACAATTTCTACGGCAGCCGGGTGATGTCGAACGACACGCTGCTGGCGATCCCGTTCTTCACCTTCATGGGCATCGTGCTCGAACGATCGGGCATGGCCGAAGACCTGCTCGACACGATCGGCCAGTTGTTCGGACCCGTCCGAGGCGGCCTCGCCTACGCGGTGATCTTCGTCGGCGCACTGCTGGCGGCGACCACAGGCGTGGTGGCGGCGTCCGTCATCGCCATGGGACTGATCTCGCTGCCGATCATGCTGCGCTATGGTTATGACCGCCGGGTGGCATCCGGCGTCATCGCGGCGTCGGGCACGCTCGCCCAGATCATTCCGCCGTCGCTGGTGCTGATCGTTCTCGCCGACCAGCTCGGCCGCTCTGTCGGCGACATGTATGCCGGCGCCCTGATCCCCGGCCTGGTGCTGACCGGCCTATACACGCTCTACATCGTGATCATGTCGATCGTCCGGCCAAAGTCGATGCCTGCCCTGCCGCTTGAGGCGCGGACGCTCGGCCATGGCGTGGTGTCGTTGCTGATCGCGTTGATAGCGGCCATTGCGATCGCCTATGCGGCCTACCGTTACCTGGTGCCCGCTCATGGCGACAACGCCGATATTCTCGGCGCGACGGTCGGCGTCATCTTCATCTACATCGTCGCGATCCTCGACCGCAGCCTGAACATCAACATGATGTCGCGGCTGGCGCAGCAGGTCGTGATCGTGCTGATCCCGCCGCTGGCGCTGATCTTCCTGGTGCTGGGCACCATCTTTCTCGGCATCGCCACCCCAACCGAGGGCGGCGCGATGGGCGCGGTCGGTGCGCTGGCGATGGCGGCAATGAAGGGCCGGCTGTCGATGGACGTGATCAAGCAGGCGCTGGCCTCGACGACGCGGCTGTCGTCCTTCGTGCTGTTCATCCTGATAGGCGCGCGGGTGTTCTCCCTGACCTTCTACGGCGTCAACGGCCAGATCTGGGTCGAGCATCTCTTGACCTCGCTACCGGGCGGCGAAGTCGGCTTCCTGATCGGCGTCAACATGCTCGTCTTCTTCCTCGCCTTCTTCCTCGATTTCTTCGAACTGGCCTTCATCATCGTGCCGCTGCTGGCGCCGGCGGCCGACAAGCTCGGCATCGACCTGATCTGGTTCGGCGTGCTCCTGGGCGTCAACATGCAGACCAGCTTCATGCATCCACCATTCGGCTTCGCGCTGTTCTACCTGCGCTCGGTCGCTGCCCGCGTGCCCTATCTCGATCGCCTGACCGGCAAGCAGATCGCGCCGGTGACAACGGGCCAGATCTATTGGGGCGCGGTGCCATTCGTCTGCATCCAGGTGATCATGATCGGCCTGACCATCGCCTTCCCGCAAATGGTGATGCGCTACAAGGGCACGGCCGTCGATTCCGGCACGATCGACTACACGGTGCCCGGGGTGCCCAGCCTGTCGCCGCTCGGCGCGCCGGACGGTGGCGGCGCGCCTGCCAATGGCGGCGCCGCACCGACGGCGCCCGGCACGCCCGATCTGTCGCAGCCCCCGAATTTCGGCGATGCGCCGCCGGCCAAGCCGGCTGCACCCGCGCCGGACCTGTCGCAACCGCCGAGCTTCAATTGATGGAAACGATGCCATGAAAGCCGTGCGGTTGGAGGCAGTGGGCAGCATCTCGTTGCGCGAGATCGCCAAACCGGTCCCGGGCCCGGACGACCTCCTGGTGCGGATCGAAGCCTGCGGTGTCTGCGGCACCGACCGGCATCTTTTCCACGGCGAGTTCCCCTGCAGGCCGCCAGTGACACCCGGGCACGAATTCTCCGGCATCGTCGAGGCAATCGGCACCGCCGTCTCCGGCTTTGCCGTCGGCGACCGCGTCACCGGCGACCCCAACATCGCCTGCGGGCGCTGCGGCCATTGCCATGCCGGCCGCGTCAATTTGTGCGGCAATCTCACCGCCATCGGCATCCACCGCGACGGCGGCTTTGCCGACTATGTGGTGATTCCGCAGAAACAGGCCTTTGTCCTTCCCGCCGATCTGAAGCCAACTCATGGTGCTTTCTGCGAGCCGCTCGGCTGCTGCCTGCACGGCGTCGACCTTGCCGAGATCAAGCCAGGCAGCTCGGTGGTCGTGCTCGGCGGCGGCGTCATCGGCCTGCTCACCGTGCAACTGGCGCGGCTGGCCGGGGCGACCACCATCATCCTGTCGACACGGCAAGCCTCGCGGCGCGCGCTTGCCAGCGAACTCGGTGCGACGGCGACGGTCGATCCCGCCGCCACCGATGTGATCGAGGCCATCGCCGGTCCGGCCGGACTAATGCCTGGTGGCGCCGACGTGGTGTTCGAATGCGCCGGTGTGCGCGAGACCGTCGAGCAGTCGATGCGGCTGGCAAGGGCGGGCGGCACCGTCGTTATCGTCGGCGTGACGCCGCAAGGCATGAAGGTGGAATTCGAGCCCTTCGACCTGTTGTTCCGCGAACTCAAGGTGGTGGGCTCATTCCTCAATCCCTACACGCATCGCCGCGCCGCCGAGCTTATCGCGTCGGGCGTGATCGAGATCGATCAGTTGATCTCCAGGCAAGTCACGCTCGAGGAGGCGCCAGGGGTGATCGCCAATCCGCCGGCTCCGGGTGAAGTGAAGGTGCTGGTGGTACCAGCTATGGGCTGAGGTTCAGGCTTCGCGGCATTTGGCGATTGCCGTCGCCGTCGAGCAAAGAAAAGCCCCGGGGAACAAAAATGCCCCGAGGCTTTCGAAAAGCAAAGTACGATCGCCTACAGCTTGCCGCTGCGCTGCTGGACCATCATGAAGGTGTCGTAATTGTATTCGGCCACCTGCGCCCAGAGATAGTGCTCCTTGCGGAAGCCCTTGATCGATTCCCAGATCTTCTTGAACGGCGCGTTCGAGGCTTCCATTTCGGCGTAGACCTCGTTGGCCTTCTCGAAGCAGGCGGCCATGATCTCCTGGCTGAATGGGCGCAGTTTGGCGCCGCCGGCCACCAGCCGCTTCACCGCCGGAGGGTTCACATAGTCGTATTTCTGCAGCATGTTGGCGTCCGCGGCCTGGGCGCACGTCCGCAGCAGCGACTTGTAGGTCGGCGAAAGCTCGTCGTATTTCGCCTTGTTGAACATCAGGTGGACGGTCGGGCCGCCTTCCCACCAGCCGGGATAGTAATAATAGGGCGCGACCTTGTAGAAGCCGAGCTTCTCGTCGTCATAGGGGCCGACCCATTCGGCGGCGTCGATGGTGCCTTTTTCCAGCGCCGGGTAGATGTCGCCGCCGGCGATCTGCTGCGGCACCACGCCGAGCTTCTGCACCACTTTGCCGGCAAAGCCGCCAATGCGCATCTTGAGGCCGGAGAGGTCGGCGACGGTGTTGATCTCCTTGCGGAACCAGCCGCCCATCTGCACGCCGGTGTTGCCGCCCGGCAGGCCGAACAGACCTTGCGTGGCGAGAAACTCATTGAACAGATCGATGCCGCCGCCATGGTAGTGCCATGCATTCATGCCGCGCGCGTTGAGCGAAAAGGGCACCGCCGCACCCAGCGCCCATGTCGGGTCCTTGCCCCAGTAATAATATGCCACCGTGTGGCAGGCCTCGACCGTGCCGGCCGTGGTGGCGTCGGCGGCCTGCAGGCCGGGAACAAGCTCGCCCGCGGCAAAGACCTGGATCTGGAAATTGCCGTCGGAGGCTTCCGACAGCATCTTGGAGAACACTTCGGCCCCGCCATAGATGGTGTCGAGCGACTTCGGGAAGGACGACGCCAATCGCCATGTCACCTTGGGGTTGGACTGGGCGATTGCCGGTGCGGCGAGCGTGGCCGCCGCCGCGGCTGCGCCGACGCCGGTGACGCCGGCCTTGCGGATAAATGAACGACGATCCATGCAGTTCCTCCCTTTTGGACCAACAAACCGACGTTCGGGAAATCCTCGGCTCCCGCATCGGTTCGCTCGAAACAATACACGGGCAAGGAGTCGAGTCCAGCACGCCGGCCGGATTTGATGGCGAAGCCATGCGACCCTGCAACTATAGTCTAACAGGCGGTTTCGTGGCCCATGCGACACGCTGAGACTTGGCTGGAAAAATGGCCGGGGATCGCTTAATTTAAAGGCAGGATATCCCTTGCCAGATGGAAGACAGACCCAAAATGCAGCAGCCGCTCGTCGCCATATCGACCGACGTCCGTCAGTTCGACAACTACACCTGGCATGCCGCCCCTCAACAATACCTGGAAGCAGCAATCGCAGGTGCCGGCGTTTTCCCACTGCTCGTGCCATCGTTCGGCGACCGGCTGGACTTCGACGAACTTCTGTCGTCGGTCGACGGCGTCATGCTGACGGGCTCGAAATCCAACGTCGACCCCTCGCTCTATGGCGGCGATGCCAGCGAAGCGAACGGCCCTTATGACACCGCGCGCGACGCCACGACGTTGCCGCTGATCCGGAAGGCGATCGAGCGCGGCGTGCCGCTGCTCGCCATCTGCCGCGGCATCCAGGAATTGAACGTGGCGCTCGGCGGCACACTGGGCACCGAGATCCAGGAGCGCGAGGGGTCGCTGGACCACCGTGCGGCGGTGAGCGACAAACAGGATGAGCGCTTCGCCATTCACCAGACCATTTCGATCAAGACAGGCAGTTGCCTGGCCGGCGTGTTCGGCGCCGGCGACATCAAGGTCAATTCCTTGCATCGCCAGGCGATCGACCGGCTGGGATCGAAGCTCGAGATCGAGGCTGTCGCCACCGACGGCACGGTCGAAGCGGTTTCAGTCAAGGGTGCCCGCGCCTTCGCCGTCGGCGTCCAGTGGCATCCCGAATACTGGGTCAAGTCGGACAGCAATTCCGCCAAGATTTTTCGCGCTTTCGGCGATGCGGTGCGCCTGCATGCCGCCGCGAAAGCCGGCGCGCGGGCGGCGGCGGAGTAGTCAGTCTCTAGGTTTCAAGCCACCGTCTGATGCCAGCGACAGCAACGGCAGGGCCGGCGCGTAGGATTCGTAGCCATCGCCATCAGCCACGGCAAAGGTGACGATCGGATCGATGCCGTTGGCGCTGAAGGCAACGGTTCCGTCGTTTTGCTCGCGCCAGAATTTAGCCCGCTCGAGGCCCGGCAGGAGCCGTCGGCAATTCGGCGCCACCGTCAGCAGCGACAGGCCATCCGAGACCGAGGCGCCGCGCGTGACCGCGCATGCGCCTTCGTCGCCGTTGGCAATCAGTCTGTAGGCATTGGAAGGCGTGGCCTCATTGGCAATGCTTTCCCCGCTGCCGTCATGAAACAGCTGAACGCCGCCAAACAGCGCGGCGGCACCGATCAATGCGAAAAGCGTTTTCATCATTCCTCATCCAGCACACAGGATGAAGAATGATTTCAAAGGGTTAAGCCGACGTTAATAAATATGGCAGTGCCACCGCTCAAGGGCGAGCCTTCACATGCGCCGTCTCGGGCACTGGTGTCAGCGGCCTGCGGTCGCTGAACCACGACACCAGATTGTCGACGCATAGATCGGCCATGGCGCGGCGTGTGTGCTCCGAGGCCGAGCCGACATGCGGCAACAGAGAGGCGTTTGGTAAGCCGAGCAACGCCTTGGGGACATTCGGCTCGTCGGCGAAGACATCGAGCCCGGCGGCGGCGATGGTGCCGTCGGCGAGAGCGGCCGCAAGCGCCGCCTCGTCGACGGTGCTGCCGCGGCCGATGTTGACGAAGACGCCGTTCGCGCCGAGCGCCGACAGGATCTCGGCATTGACCGCTTTCTGTGTCGAAGCACCGCCGGGCGCCACCGAAATCAGCGTGTCGACTGCCTCGGCCAAGCCCTTCAGCGTGTCGTGGTATTGATAGGACAGGCCTTCGACCCGGCGTCGGTTGTGATAGGCGATCGGCAGGCCGAAGGCCTCCAGCCGCCGTGCAATGGCTTGTCCGATGCGGCCCATGCCGAAAATACCGACGCGGCGCGCGCGCAAGGTCAGCCGGCTCAGCGGATAGTTGCCCTTCTTCGCCCAGCTGCCGTCACGCAGCCAGGTTTCGGCACGCGGCAGATCGCGCACCGTGTTGATCAGCAGCCCGATCGCGGTGTCGGCGACCTCTTCGGTCAGCACGTCGGGCGTGTTGGTGACCATGATGTTCTTCGCCGCCGCATGGCCGACATCGACCGAATCGTAGCCGACGCCGAACGAGGCTATGAGTTCGAGCTTCGGCAACGCATCGATCATCGCCGCACTGATGCCGGCAAAGGATGCGATGCCACG
Organism: Mesorhizobium sp. ESP6-5; assembly: GCF_020164695.1. Taxonomy (NCBI): domain Bacteria; kingdom Pseudomonadati; phylum Pseudomonadota; class Alphaproteobacteria; order Hyphomicrobiales; family Phyllobacteriaceae; genus Mesorhizobium; species Mesorhizobium sp. ESP6-5. Next base: position 52,242 of record NZ_JAIUGR010000003.1, on the reverse strand, counting down.
CACCGCGCGGCGCATCTCGTCGGTGACCAGCGCGGGATCGGCGCGCTCGATGCCGATGCGATTGAACGTCCGGTCGATACGCGCGACGGCGTGGTCGCTGAAATCGGCCGGCACCAGAATGGCAACGGCTCCCAATTGTTCGGCCTTGGTCATGCACGCTCCACCGGCTTGCCGGTCGACTGGCGCACATGCAGTTCCGGCTTGATCAATTCCTGCGAGGGCCGCACCGTCTGCCCGTTGAGCTTGTCGAGCAGCGCACTGGCGGCGCGGCGGCCGACCTCGCGCTGGCCGTTCCAGACGGTGGTCAGCGCCGGCGTGGCTATCGCCGCCTCTTCGAGGTCATCATAGCCGGTGACGGAGATGTCGACGCCCGGCACAAGGCCGGCACGCGCAATGCCGTTCATCAGGCCGATGGCGACGAGGTCGTTCCAGCAGCAGGCCGCGGTAGGCCTGTCCTTCAGCGCCAGAAACTGCCCGGCGGCCTCGAAACCGGCCTGCTTGGTGCGCGGGCCTGATATGCGCCAGGATGGCCTGACTTCAAGCCCGGCTGCCTCCATGGCGTTCACATAGCCCTGATAGCGATCGCGGCCGGTCGAGGTCTGGTCGGTGCCGCCGATCATGGCGATGCGCTTGTGGCCAAGCGAGATCAGATGGTTGGTGGCGAGGCCCGTGCCATAGGCATCGTCGCCGCGAAACACCGGCACGTCGGCGCCCTCGACGGTGCGTGCGATCAGCACCGCCGGCAGCCCATTCTCCTCGGCCATGACGATATCGGACGCCGGCGTGCCGATAGCCGGCGACATGATGACGCCATCGGCGCCGAGCTGCAGCAATGTATCGATGAAGGTGCGCTGTTTTTCGAGCTGATCGTAGTGATTGGACAGGATGAAGGTCTGTCGGCTGCGGTCGAGCTCACTCTCGATCGAGCGCAGAATCTCGGCGAAGAACGGGTTCATGATGTCGTGGACGACGACACCGACAATGCCCGAGCGCGAGGTGCGCAGGCTGGCGGCGCGGCGGTTGTAGATATAGCCGATGGCGCGCGCATGTTCCTTAATGCGGTCGCGCGTCGAGCCGGCAACCAGCGGGCTGTCGCGCAGTGCCAAGGATACGGTGGCCGTGGACACGCCGAGCGCATCCGCGATCGTCGACAGCTTGATCTTCTGTGCCAGCCTTTCGCTCCCCGTCGTTTTTTTAAACTGTTTAAGGGCGGCCTTATGCCATCGATCCGGGCCAAATCAAAGTTTTTTTGCCAGCGCCTCGGCCTCGACATCCGAGGCCGCACGGCTGCGCAGCCTGAGCCGATGTTCGCGATGGACGATGTAGAGGCCGCTGGCGACGATGATGGCGGCGCCGACCAGCGTCCAGCGGTCGGGGAACTGCTTGAAGACAAGCCAGCCCGAAATGATCATCCACACCATTTGCGAATAGGGATATGGCGCGAGCGCTGTGGTCGTCGCCAGCCGATAGGCTTGGACCAGCAACCAGTGGCCGACACCGCCGAACACGCCAAGCATGAGCAGCACGGACCAGTGCCAGCCATCATGCGGCAGGGAAAATGAAAACGGCAGCAAGGGCAGCAGCAGGACCGTCGGCGCCAACGCCGAGAACAAGATCAGGCTCTCCGGAGTCTCGGTCGCCGACATGCGGCGCGTCATGATGACATAGAAGCAGTTCGACAGCATCGAGCCGAGCGCGAAGAGATGTCCGATGCCGAAAACGCCGACACCGGGCCGCGTGATGATCAGGACCCCGGCGAAAGCGGCCAGGATAGCCAGCCAGCGCCGCCATCCGGCCCATTCGCCGAGCAGCGGCCCGGCAAGGGCGGTGATCACCATCGGCCCGAAGAAATAGATCGACGTCGTCTCGGCCAGTTGCAGGGAGCGCAGCGCCAGGACATTGAACATGGTCGAGCCGAACAGGAACGCGCCGCGCATCACATGCGCCGGCAGGTTGACCGGCCGAAATCGCCTCGGTTCGCGCCAGCCACGCAGCAGCGCTCCAACCAGCACGACATGCACGGCAAAGCGCACCCAGGCGACGATCAGGACGGAGACGCCGGCCAGGACGAGATATTTGCTGCTGGTGTCGAGGAAGGTGAAGAAGACATAGGTGGTCAGCATGCACAGGATCGCCACCGGCGGCGTCGCGCTTTCGACATGTCTTTGGGAAGGATTCACGTGCAGGCCGGGGAAAAGCTGGGCTGGAACCCCACCTTTGCGGGAATTGCGGCTTGCCGGCAAGCCAATTGTCGCCCGCAGCCGCGCCTAAGCTCGCTGGTACAACAACAGTCGGCGTCAGGCTTAGCCTTCGGGCGCTACGCGTGCATGCGGGCGTCCTTGGTTATCTTGTCGACCACCTTCTTCTCGGCGCGCAGCGCTATGCCGACCACCTTGGCATCTTCGGGCGCGAACTCGGCAAAGACGGCGCGGTTGGCGGCATCGAAGCCGGTCGAGAACATCTCCTCGACATAGAGCGAGGTGGTGACGCCGCGTTCCAGCGCACGCCGATGGATCGCACTCATCGTTGCCTGGTCGGCCGAGAGCACGATGACCGGCTGGATCGACAGGGGATTGTAGAGATTGCCGGTGCGGTCGCGATAGGGCTCGCCGATGATGTCGGGGAATTGCGCGACAATGCCGCTGGTCAGGAAGGCGGTGACGTTGAGTTTCTGCCAGACGGCCAGGTCTTGCCGCAGTACGATTGCAAATTTCGTATCGAACATGAGAAAACAAGCCATTCAAAGTTAGGCCCCGTGTAACGAGGCTGAAGGAGACGATGTCGTTCGATCTAGACCGCCAGGCCTTCGAGGGTCTTGGACGTTTGTGCGCCGATGCCGCTGAAAACTGCATCATCTCCGCTCGCGACCCCGTGGGGATGGAGCGCATCGAGGCGCGGTTTCACGGCAGCGCCTTCGATCCGCATCGCCACGACACCTACGCGATCGGGGTGACGCTGCGCGGCGTGCAGACCTTCCGCTATCGCGGCGCGGCACGGCTGAGCCTGCCCGGCCAGGTCATCGTGCTGCATCCGGACGAGTTGCACGATGGCGGCGCCGGCACGGAAGAAGGCCTGCGCTACAGGATGCTCTATCTTGAGCCGTCACTGATGCTCGACTGTCTCGGCGGCACGGCGCTGCCCTTCGTCAGGGACGGCGTGGTGACGGACGAGGCCTTCTGCGCGACCCTGCTGTCGGCGCTCGGGCCGTTGGAGCAGGAACTCGACGAGCTGTTCGTCGACGACTTCCTGGCGCGACTGATGCAAAGTCTGAACCGGCATGCCGGCAAGCCGGCAAAGCCAATAGCCGGGGCGGCGTGGCGGGCGGCGACACTGGCGGGTGAGTATCTCACGGAAAACCTCGACCGGCCCGTGCGTTCGGGTGAGTTGGAAGCCGTCACGGGTCTCGACCGCTATGCCCTGTCGAGACATTTCCGCGCGGCCTTCTCGACCAGCCCGCATCGTTTCCTGGTAATGCGCCGGCTTCAGCGCGCGCGCAGGATGATCGCCGCCGGCGTGCCCTTGGCACAGATCGCGATCGAGGCCGGCTTCAGCGACCAGAGCCACTTCAACAGGCAATTCAAGAAAGCGTTCGGCATGACGCCGGGCCGTTGGTCGTCCTTGATCCACGGAAATACCGCGGCAGCCTGACGGCCGGAGAGATCAGTCATCCGACTCGGCGTCGTCATCGATCAGCACCAGTTCCTCGTTGGAGAGGTTGGCCTCGATGCGGGCGAGCAGCTTGAACAGCGCCTTCTGGTCCTTCTTGTCGAGGCCCTTAAGCGCCTGCTTTTCGGTCTTCTTCACCGACTTCTCAATGGCGCGGATGGTTTCACGGCCGGTATCGGTGAGGAAGATATGGGCCTGGCGGGCATCGGAGTCGGACGCGCGTTTCTCCAGAAAACCCTGTGCCTGCAGCCGGTTGATGGTCTTGGTGATGGTCGGCGGACGCACGCCGAGGCGACCGGCGAGATTGCCCGGCGTCTGGCCGTCCTCACGGTCCAGCGCCAGCATGATCTGGTCCTGGCCGGCGTAAAAGCCATGCGCCAGGAGCCGTGCCGCCAGCGCGGTCCTTGCCAGCCTTGCCGCTGAATGCAGCCGGCTCATCGTTGCAGTCTTGTCCGCCTTGGCCATGGTCATCCCTCTTCGGCCGTACCGGTGCGCACAGCATAGACGCAGCCGGCCGGTTGGCAATCGACGATCGAAAAAGATTCCGGCATCCGAAACAGCTTTGCCGGCAAGCATTTGCGGTGTCCGCCGTGGTGATGCCAGATGTTTATTTCAGTTAGATGACAAACGAGTTTCGGGTGAAGGGAATTCGGAGCGACCGCTGCGTGAATGCCATCCGACGACCGGACAGCCCTGGCAAGAGGCCCGTTGATCATTCCGCCGCCGGGGACGGCGGCCGCTTCCGCGGCCATGATGCCGGGACAATCCCGGTCGGCAGCTTTGGCCCATGGTTTGCCCCGTGCAAAAGCCCGGCGCACATCCTATATGGAACCGACAATCCCTTTTCGCGGCCTGAATTTCAGGGCCTAGTCATTTCGAGGCAAGCCATGAGCGAAGCGCAGACACAGATCCCCGTAACCGTCCTCACCGGCTATCTCGGCGCCGGCAAGACGACGCTGCTCAACCGCATCCTGTCGGAAAACCACGGCAGGCGCTACGCCGTCATCGTCAACGAATTCGGCGAGATCGGCATCGACAACGACCTGATCGTGGAATCAGACGAGGAGATCTACGAGATGAACAATGGCTGCGTCTGCTGCACGGTGCGCGGCGACCTGATCCGTGTCGTCGAGGGCCTGATGCGGCGGCCCGGCCGCTTCGACGCCATCGTCGTCGAGACCACGGGTCTCGCCGATCCTGTGCCGGTGGCGCAGACCTTCTTCATGGACGACGACGTGCGCTCCAAGACCAAGCTCGATGCCGTGGTGGCCCTGGTCGACGCCAAGCACCTGCCGCTCAGGCTCAAGGATTCCAAGGAAGCCGAGGACCAGATCGCCTTCGCCGACGTCGTCGTGCTCAACAAGACCGACCTCGTCACCCCGGAAGAACTCGCCAAGGTCGAGGCGACGATCCGCGCGATCAACCCGGCCGCCAAAATTCACCGCACGACGCGCGCCGGCGTCGCCCTGTCGGAAGTGCTCGACCGTGGCGCCTTCGACCTGTCCAGGGCGCTGGAGAACGATCCGCATTTCCTCGAAGCGCATGATGAACACGATCACCACGATCATGATCACCACGACCACGATGGGCACGACCACCACCATCACGCTCATCCGTCCGACATCCATGACGTGACGGTGCAGTCGGTGTCGCTGCGCGGCGGCGAGATGGACCCGAAGAAATTCTTCCCGTGGATCGAGAAGGTCACCCAGATGGAAGGCCCTAACATCCTGCGGCTGAAAGGCATCATCGCGCTCAAGGGCGATGACGAGCGCTATGTCATCCAAGGCGTGCACATGATCATCGAGGGCGACCACCAGCGCGCCTGGAAGGACGGCGAAAAGCACGAAAGCCGGCTGGTGTTCATCGGACGCGAACTCGACGCTGAACGGCTGAAGAAGAGCTTTGACGCCTGCCGGGCCTAGGTTCAGCCACACGATTCAAAGCTTGAATTGTGCGATACGTACACATATCATGTGTACGTATCGCGATGAGGAATGACCATGCCTAGACCTGCGGACAACAAGACCGAGCGCTACCAAATCCGCATTCCCCCTTCGGAGAAGGCGATGATCGCGCGCGCCGCTGCGCTCTCGCACAAAGACATGGCAGACTTCATCCTCGATAAGATCGTGCCTGCGGCGCAGGCGGTGATTGATGCGGCTGAAGTGACGAAGGTGTCCGACCGCGACTTTAAGCGCATCCTGGACCTGCTGGAACACCCGCCAAAACCCAACGCCAGGCTCAAGGCGGCGATTGCGGCCTTGCCGGACACTTTGTGACTCTTCCGTCCTGGCACGAGGAGCCAATAGCAAAACGCCACGATCGAGCGTCCTTCGATTGTGGCGACCTGCAGATGAACGAATTTCTGCAGCGGTTCGCGCGACAGAGTCATGATCAGAATGCGGCCAAGACCTTCTGCGCGATCGGCGATACAGCTTCGGAACGTGTACTCGGTTTTTATACGATCGCGCCGTCCGCCGTCGCTCATGAAGCCGTTCCCGCAGCCCTGACGAGAGGCTTGGCACGACACGAAGTTTCCGGCTTCAAGCTTGGCCGTCTTGCCACCGATCGCACCGTCGCCGGGCAAGGCCTCGGAGGTCAGTTGCTTGCCGCAGCGGCATTGCGCTGCCTGCGGCTTGCGGGAGAAGGGGGCGGCATTCTGCTCATCATCGACGCCAAGAGCGAGCGGGCGGCAAAGTGGTATGCAAGCTACGGCGCCGAGCGTCTCACAGGATCGGATTTGACTCTGGTGATGCCGTTGGCAGCATTCGCTGCGGATCTACGAGCCAAGGGGCTGCTTTGACGCCTGCCCCTTCATCACTTGCCAATCCCGATGGTTGTCGGAACCGCAAACGTCGAGTAAGCCGCTTCTACAATTCTAATCCAGTCGAACAAAGATAACCCATGCCCACAGTTGCCCCGCTTGATCTCGAAGGCCATTGCGTCGCCGCCGTCTTCCTCGGCGACGTGCCGCATTTCGCGCTGGCCGATGGTGCTGTCCATCGGCTCGACAATGGCCACAAGACGGTGCAGGCCAATGACGGGCTGCTTGCCGCCTTCCATGACGCGGCCAACGACCGGCTGATCACCGGCGGCGAGGACGGCAAGGTTTTTGCCGTGAAAGCCGGCGGCGAGACCCAGGAGGTGGCGAACGCGGGAAAAAAATGGATCACCAGCGTTGCCGCCGGGCCGCAAGGCGCCATCGCCTATGCCACGGGCAAGACCGCCTTCGTGCGCTTCGCCGATGGCAAGACCCGGGAATTTGCCCATCCGCGCTCGGTCGAGGGGCTGGCGTTCTCGCCCAAGGGCATGCGCTTCGGCGTCGCCCGTTACAATGGCGCGACGCTGCATTTCCCCGCCGCCGAGGGCAAGCCGGTGGAGCTGGAATGGGCGGGCGCGCACACCGGCATCACCTTCTCGCCGGACGGCGCCTTTCTGGTCACCACCATGCAGGAAAACGCCCTGCATGGCTGGAAGCTGGCCGACGGCAAGCACATGCGCATGAGCGGCTATCCCGGCAAGGTCAAAAGCCTGTCATGGAGCGTGAAAGGCAAGTGGCTGGCCAGTTCCGGCGCGCCGGCGGCGATCGTCTGGCCGTTTTCGGGCAAGGACGGCCCGATGGGGAAGGCGCCGCTGGAGCTCGGCACGCGCGGCAATGCCATGGTGACGGCGGTCGCCTGCCATCCGAGCCAGGACGTCGTCGCAGTCGGTTACGACGACGGCATGGTGATGGCCGTGCGCTTTTCCGACGCCAAGGAAGTGCTTTTGCGGCGACCAGGCAAGGGCGCCATCACCGCGATGATGTGGGACAGGGAAGAACGCCGCGTCGCCTTCGGCAGCGCCGCCGGCGACTGTGGCGTCATCGACATCACGGCCTAGCCGGGATGGCCGATCACTCGGCCCCGCAGGAGACCTTGCCGGTCAGATCGACGGGCTTGCCGTCGCTTTCCTTGTCGGCCGTGCTGTCATAGACAGCGAGCTTGTAATGCCCGTCATAGACGCCCTCGTCGCTGGCCCTGGTCAGGATCGTTAATTCGACCGAACTGTAGATCTTGGCGACCTGCTGCTCGTGGTAGATGTTTAGCCGCAGTTCCTTGTCGTCGAGCCAATACTGGGTGAGGTTCGCATCCTCTAACACCGTCTTGCGCAATGGATCACCCGTGGGCCTTGCCTTGATTTCGAGGTCGCCGCGGAAATTGAAAGTCGGGCCGCCCATGCCCGTGGTGACGCCGGCATCAACCTGGAATTTGACCTGTGAATCATCGACGGTGCACCAGATACCGCCGGTCGCGAACGCCGTACCGGCCGACAGGAAGAGCATGGTCACGCAGATGATCGTCCGCATTCTTTCCCCCGCTTGTCGTTGCCGACAGCATTGGCGCCGACTTCGCAAGCGGGGTCAAGCGCCCGCCGCAGGCGACTGAGCCAATGCAGAACGGACGCACGGCCAATTGCCGTTGCGGAGGTGGATTGGGTAAGTAGGAATGAGCCAGAGGGATTTTCATGCACGGCAGCGATAGTTCAAAGACCATCGGCGGGATCAGCCGCGACCGCATCGCGCAATTGCGCGAGACGGAAGGGGCAGCCTTTCGCGAGGCGCGGCCGAGATCACAAACCAAGGTCGGCAACGGCCTGCCCGGCTTCTTCGGCGGCGTGCCGATGCACTGGATGAACGATTGGCCGACACCGTTTCCGATCCTGGTCGACAGCGCCCGAGGCGCCACGATCACCGACATGGATGGCAACAAGCTCGACGATTTCTGCCTCGGCGACACCGGTTCGATGTTTGGCCACTCGCCTCCACCGGTGGCGCGCGCCATTCGCCGCCAGGCCGGGCGCGGCCTGACCTATATGCTGCCTTCCGAGGATGCGCTGGCCATCGGGCCGCTGCTGCAGCAGCGCTTCGGCCTCCCGTTCTGGCAGATCGCGACCACGGCGACCGACGCCAATCGCTTTGCGCTGCGCGTCGCCCGCGCCGTCACCTCCAGGGAGAAGATCCTGGTCTTCAACGGCTGCTATCACGGCTCGGTGGACGAGACGATGGTGCGGCTGATCGACGGCAAGCCCGTCAACCGGCCGGGACTGGCGGGCGAATTCCGCGACCTGACCCGCACGGCCAACGTCATCGAGTTCAACGACGTTGCCGCACTGGAAGCCGCGCTCAAGGACAGGGACGTTGCCTGCGTCATCGCCGAGCCGGTGCTGACCAATTCCTGCATGGTCCTTGCCGACCCTGGCTACCATGATGCGCTGCGAAAATTGACGCGTGAAGCCGGCACCCTGCTCTTGATCGACGAGACGCATACGATCTCGACCGGTCCTGGTGGTTACACCAGTAAATATGGGCTGGAGCCCGACTTGTTCGTGCTGGGCAAGCCGATTGCCGGCGGCGTTCCGGCGAGCGTCTGGGGCATGAGCGAGGAGGTCGCCTCGCGCTATGCCGACTATAACAGGACGAAAGAGCCGGGATATTCCGGCATGGGCACGACGCTGTCGGCCAACCCGCTGCAGTTCGCCGCCATGCGCGCCACGCTCGAGGAGGTGATGACGCAGGAGAATTATGACCGCATGGATCATCTGGCGCGGCGGCTCGATGCCGGGCTGACCGGCGTGATCGATCGTTACAATCTGCCCTGGCATGTCTCCCGCGTCGGGGCACGCGTCGAGTTCATCTGCGCGCCCGGCCCGCTGCGCAATGGTGCCGAGGCGGAAGTTGCGCATGCGCCGGAACTGGAGGCTGCCCTCCATGTCGCGTTGGTCAATCGCGGCGTGCTGATCGCACCGTTCCACAACATGATGCTGATCTCGCCGGCAACGTCAGGCACCCAGGTCAACCGGCTGATCGCCGCGTTCGGCGCGGTTGCGGCAAAGCTTGCGGCGTGAGACAAGCGCCCAAGCCAAATTTGAGTGCGATCATGACCTCACCTTCGGGCTCGACGCCCACCGAGGCGCAAGCCTTCCTCGACGCCCATCCCGAGATCGAGGCCTTCGATATCGTGCTGACCGACGCCAATGGTGTGGGGCGCGGCAAGATCGTGCGCAGGCATGAGCTGAAAAGCATTTTCGAGGGCGGCCGGCATATGCCGATCTCCATTCTCGGCCTCGACATCACCGGCGAGGATGTGCACGAAACCGGGCTGATCTGGGACAGCGGCGACGGCGATCTGAGGGCCTGGCCGATTCCGGGCACGCTGGTGCCGCTTTACGGCACGAAGCCACCGCGCGGCCAACTGCTGATGGCGATGTATCATCTCGACGGCCAGCCAATGTCGTCGGATCCGCGGCTGGCGCTTGCCCGGCAGGTCGGCATATTGGCGGCCAAGGGACTCTATCCCGCCGGTGCCTTCGAGCTCGAGTTTTTTCTGCTGGCCAATGAGCGCGACGCCGACGGCAAGGTGCAGCCGGCGCGCGCGGTGCTCGATGGCCGCGTCTCGGGCAAGACCGAAGTTTATTCAGTCGACCATCTGCACGGCATGGAGCCGTTGTTCTCCGACATCTACGCCGCCGTCAAAGCGCAAGGCATTCCGGCCGAGACGGTGATTTCCGAATATGCGCCCGGCCAGTACGAACTGACGCTGAATTACCGCAAGGACGTGATGCGGGCGGCCGACGATCTGGTCATGCTGAAGCGGCTGGTGCGGGCGCAGGCGCGCCGCCATGGTGTCACCGCCTGCTTCATGGCCAAGCCGATCGAGAAATATGCCGGCTCCGGTATGCATTTCCATGTCTCGCTGCAGGACAAGGACGGCCGAAACGTCTTTGCGGAAACCGCCGGCGAGAGCTGGTCGCTGCCGCTGCTGCGTGGCCTCGGCGGGCTGATCCAGACCATGGCGGAATCAATGCTGGTGTTTGCGCCGCATGCCAATTCCTGGCGGCGCTTCGTCTCGCAATCCTATGCGCCGGTGGCGCCGAGCTGGGGCGTCAACAACCGCTCGGTGGCGTTGCGCGTGCCGGCCGGCGATGCAAAGAACCGGCGCATCGAGCATCGTCCATCAGGCGTCGACGCCAATCCGTATCTGATTGCCGCGACGGTGCTTGCCGGCATCGTCAAGGGCCTCGACGAAGGGCTCGATCCCGGCCCGGAAACGACCGGCAATGGCTATGAAGCGGCCGTCACCCGCACGACGATGCCGGCCGATTGGCGGGCCGCCATCGAAGCGGCCAAGGCGTCCAGCTTCCTGAAGGGCGCGCTCGGCGAGGACCTGCACCGCACCTTTGTGGCGATCAAGCAGTCCGAGTACCTGCGCGTGGCGCGCACGGTGAGCGAGCTGGACTATCATCTCTATCTGCACGAAGTCTGATGCGGGGGACCGGCGGCGATCACTTTTTCGCCGTCACCATCAAATGAGCTGGCGCATTGGCCTTTCGGAACATATCATGAACAAATGAGCGCACTCCCTGTTCGTGAGAAACTGGCAATCCTGTCCGACGCCGCCAAATACGACGCCTCCTGCGCCTCATCGGGCGCGGCGAAGAAGGATTCTTTAAAATCCGGCGGCATCGGCTCCACCGAAGGCATGGGCATCTGCCATTCCTACGCGCCGGATGGCCGCTGCATCTCGCTGCTGAAAATCCTGCTGACCAATTTCTGCATCTACGACTGCAGCTATTGCATCAATCGCTCGTCCTCGAATGTCCGGCGCGCCCGCTTCGGCATCGACGAGGTGGTGAAGCTGACCATGGATTTCTACCGGCGCAATTATATCGAAGGGCTTTTCCTGTCCTCGGGCGTCATCCGTTCGCCTGACGAGACCATGGGCGAGATGGTCGAGGTGGCGCGGCGGCTGCGGCTGGAGGAAAAATTCTCCGGCTACATCCATCTCAAAACCATCCCCGAGAGTTCGGCGGACCTGATCGAGAAGGCCGGGCTCTATGCCGACCGCCTGTCGATCAATGTCGAATTGCCCACCGACGAGGGCGTGAAGAAGCTGGCGCCGGAAAAGAGGCCGGAGACAATCCGGCTTTCCATGGCCAATTTGCGCCGGAAGATGGAGGAAAAGCCGAGCCGACGTTGCGGACCAAAAAACGCGAACGCTTCGCCCCGGGTGGCCAGTCGACGCAGATGATCATTGGCGCGGACAACACCTCCGACGACGGCATCCTGCACGCCAGCGCCCGGCTGTATGGCAGCTACCATTTGCGGCGCGTCTATTACTCGGCCTTCAGTCCGATCCCCGATTCCTCGTCATCGCTCCCGCTCCGGAAGCCGCCGCTGATGCGCGAACACCGGCTCTACCAGGCCGACTGGCTGATGCGCTTCTACGGATTTTCGCAGCCTGAAATCCTGGCCGGCAGCAGCGATGGCATGCTCGATCTCGCCATCGATCCGAAACTTGCCTGGGCGCTGCGCAACCGGGGACGCTTCCCCGTCGACGTCAACCGCGCCGACCGCGAAGCGCTGCTGCGCGTGCCTGGCCTGGGAACCAAGGTTGTCGCGAAAATCCTCGAAACCCGCCGCTACCGGCGACTGCGGCTCGAGGATGTCGGCCGGCTCTGCCATTCGATCGCCAAGCTCAGGCCCTTCATCATCGCCGAAGGCTGGTCGCCAGGCGCGCTCACAGACAAGGCCGGACTGCGCGGCAAGATCGTGCAATCCTGCGAACAACTGGCGCTGTTTTGACGATGCCGCCAGCCGAGCTCGACCTCACCCGCCACACCGTTTGGCTTGAAAGCCAGACCGATTTCGCCGGCTGGCGCGACGCGGCTCGGCGGCTGGCGTTGAATGAGGTCAGCCCCGGGGACATCAGCTGGCATGTCGTAGCCGGTCTCGACCGGCCGCCAAGCGAATTGCCTGACGTGCCGCAGGGCGCTGAGCTCATTGTGCCACGCGATTTCATCGGCCACGCCGAGACCGCCTTCTGCCATTCCGATCCCGGACGTTTCGCCTTTCTCTACAGGCTGCTGTGGCGGCTGCGCACCGAGCCCAAATTGCTGGCGATCGCATCGGATCCCGACACCAAACGGCTTGAAACCATGGAAAAGGCGGTGCGGCGCGACAGCCACAAGATGCACGCCTTCGTCCGCTTCCGGAAGATCGGTGACGGCGAGGATGAACACTATGTCGCCTGGTTCGAACCCGACCATTTCATCGTCGAGCGCAATGCGGATTTCTTCATCAGGCGTTTTACCGGCATGCGCTGGACGATCCTGACGCCTTACGCGTCCGCCGATTGGGATGGCGAGAGGCTGGCGATCGGGCCGGGCGCGGCCAAGGGCGATGCGCCAGACAAGGACGACACCGAGACGCTGTGGAGGACTTATTTCGAGCACATCTTCAATCCGGCACGCCTCAAGGTGAAGGCCATGCAAAAGGAGATGCCGAAGAAATATTGGCGGAACCTTCCCGAGGCCTCGCTCATTCCTGACTTGATCGCAGGAGCGGACGAGGCCGCTAGGGATATGATTGCGAAGATGCCGACAACGCCCGCGCCGCACCACGCCAAGGTGCAGTCGAGGCACTGGCCTAAGCATGAGCCTACCGAAGCGCCTGATGACCGCGACGCGCACACGGTTTCCGAATTGCGCGAGGCCGCCAAGGGATGCCGCCGCTGTCCGCTTTGGCGCGATGCGACGCAGACCGTATTCGGCGAGGGGCCTGACAACGCCAAGGTGATTTTCGTCGGCGAACAGCCGGGCGACCAGGAAGACCTCGCCGGCCAGCCGTTCGTCGGCCCGGCGGGCAAGGTTTTCGATGCCATATTGGACGATGCCGGGGTCGACCGGCTGAAGGTCTACGTCACCAACGCGGTCAAGCACTTCAAATTCGAACCGCGCGGAAAACGCCGCATCCACTCCAAGCCGAATGTCGGCGAGGTTCAAGCCTGCCGCTGGTGGCTAGACCACGAGTTTGACCTGATCAAGCCGAATCTCGCCGTGGCGCTCGGCGCCACGGCGGCGCTATCCCTGCTTGGCAAGGCGGTCCCGGTGACCAAGATGCGGGGCCAGGTGATCGAACGCGAGGATGGCTTGCGTGTCTTCCTCACCATCCATCCGTCTTTCATCCTGCGCATTCGGGATCACGCCGACAAAGAAGCCGAACGCGAGCGGTTTTTGCAGGATATGAGGCAGGTGAAGAAGCTGATGGCAGCTTGATCTGCCGGTTTAGCGAACGAGAATTGCCCTGAGATCATTCACGTTCGTGCCGGTCGGGCCGGGCACGAAGAGATCGCCAACGGCATTGAAGGCCGTCCAGGCATTGTTTCCGGCCAGCATCGCCTTGGCATCCACACCCGCCGCGCGCATGCGCGAAACGGTCGAGCCGTCGGCGAAGGCGCCGGCATTGTCTTCCGAGCCGTCGATGCCGTCAGTGTCGGCCGCCAGGGCGTGAATGCCTTCGATGCCATTGATGCCAATGGCGAACGCAAGCAGGAATTCCGAATTGCGGCCACCCTTGCCTTTGGCCCGCAGCGTGACGGTGGTCTCCCCGCCCGAGAGGATCAGAACCGGCTTTTGGAAGGGCCGGTTGCGCGTTGCCACTTCGCGGGCGATTGCCGCGTGGACGCCGCCGACCTCGCGTGCTTCGCCTTCGATGGCATCGGAGAGGATGACGGCTTCGATGCCTTGCCGCCTCGCTTCCACCGCTGCCGCTTCCAGCGACACGCCGGCCGATGCGATCAGATGCACCTCGTTGCGCGCAAAGCGCTGATCGCCGGGATCTGGTGCGTCGGCCGCCGGCGACTGGAGATGCGCCATCACCGCATCCGGTAGTTTCATGCCATAGGCTGATATCGAAGCCAGGGCATTCTCACGGCTGCCGACATCGGGAACGGTTGGGCCGGACGCGACAAGGGCCGGATTGTCGCCGGGGATGTCGGAAACCACCAGCGACACCACCTTGGCCGGCCAGGCCGCGGCAGCCAGCCGGCCGCCTTTGATGGTGGAGAGGTGTTTGCGGATGGTATTCATCGCCGCGATCGGCGCGCCGGAGGCAAGCAGCGCCTCGTTGACGGCGATCTCGTCGGCCAGCGTCAGGCCGGCGGCCGGAGACGGCAGCAGCGCCGAACCGCCGCCGGAAATCAGCGCCACGACCAGATCGTCCGCTGTCAGCCCTTGCACCTTCTCCAGCAGGCGCCGCGAGGCCTCGAGCCCGGCGGCGTCCGGCACCGGGTGCGCGGCCTCGATAATCTCGATGCGCTCGCATTTGGCGCCATAGCCGTAGCGGGTAACGACCAGGCCTTCGATCGTCCCATCCCAGACCTTCTCGAAGGCCGCCGCCATCTGCGCCGAGCCCTTGCCGGCACCGATGACGATGGTGCGGCCCTTCGGCTTTGCCGGCAAATGATCGCGAATGGTCTTTTCCGGATCGGCGGCCGCGACGGCGGCGTCGAAGATGGAGATGAGGAAGGATTTGGGATCGAGCACGGTCATCCTTGGCTGCCATCGGCGATTTGCGAATAGCCGCAAGGCTGGCTCCGCCCCTCATCCGCCTGCCGGCACCTTCTCCCCGTATAGTGACGGGGAGAAGGGAAGCGCTCCAGCGTTGGTACGCCCCTCTCCCCGTCTCTATACGGGGAGAGGGTGAGGGTGAGGGGCAGCGCTGACGTCACGATTTTTCTTCCGGCGGCAGAGCAAGCTTGCCTGCATCGATGGCCAGGTAATCGCACAGCGCATCGACCACCACGCCATGATCCTGGCGCTCAGGCAGGCCAGAGACCGCGATCACGCCGATAACACCGACGCCCTTGACCGCAACCGGAAAGCCGCCGCCGGCCAACACATAGTCAGCAATATCGAGCCCCTCGCCGATCTTGAAGGTGCGGTCGGGGCGCTGCTGCTCCAGCACCAGCCGGTAAGTGCTTCTGAGATAGCGCTTCACGACATTGATTTTGCGCCGCGCCCAGTCGGGATTGGAAGCATTCGAACCAGGCATCGCCGCATAGAACAGGGGCCGGTCCCACAGCCTGATATCGACTATAATCGGCAGGTTCTCTGCTGTTGCACGACGACGGATGGCCGAACCGATCTCGAAGGCGACAGCCTCGTCGAAGGCCGCGAAGACAAGCGTCTCTTCCTGTCTCTTGATCAGAGCGATGTCGTCAGCAACGGCCATGTCGTTCCCCTGTCAACTTCGCCGCACGCTTTGACCGATGGCTGCCGCCGGGTCAAGCGGGGAACACGCCGCAGTGCTAAATTGCGATGTCGCTCTTGGCAGGCCGCCCCGCGACATAGACCTCGCGCACCGCGCGGTCGTCTCCCAGCGTCTGCAGCAGGAACAGTTCCTGCGCCAGCGTCTCGACCGTTTCCATCCTGACCCGCATCGCCGGCGTCGCCCTGGCATCGAGCACGACGATGTCTGCGTCGGTGCCATCCTCCAGCGTGCCGATCCTGTCCACTACCGACAGCGCCTCGGCGTTGCCGCGCGTGATCTGCCAGAAGGACTGGAACGGGTTGAGCTTCTCGCCATTGAGCGCGATCACCTTGTAGCCCTCGTCCATGGTACGCAGCATCGAATAGTTGGTGCCGCCGCCGACATCGGTGGCGGTCGCGATGCGCAATGGCTTGTCACGGCGGCGAAAGCGCTGATAGTCGAACAGGCCGGAGCCGAGGAACAGATTCGAAGTCGGGCAGAATACCGCCACCGAACCGCTGTCCGACAGCGCGTCCGCCTCACGCTCCGACAAATGAATGCAATGACCGAACAGGCTCTTTTTGCCAAGCAGCCCGTAATGTTCGTAAACATCGGTGTAGTCGCGCGACCAGGGGTAGAGCTGTTGCGTGAAGGCAATCTCGGCGTGGTTTTCCGACAGATGCGTCTGCATGTGCAGGTCGGGATGTTCGCGGCACAGCGCGCCGGCCATCTCCATCTGCTCCGGTGAGGAGGTGATGGCGAAGCGTGGCGTGATGGCATAAAGCTGGCGGCCCTTGCCGTGCCACTCGGCGATCAGCGCCTTGGTGTCGTCATAGCCGGATTGCGGTGTGTCGAGCACGCCTTCGGGCGCGTTGCGGTCCATCATCACCTTGCCGGCGATGTTGAGCATGTCGCGCGCGTGCGACTCGGCGAAGAAGGCTTCCGCCGACGCCCTATGCACCGAACAGTAAGCGGCGACCGTCGTCGTGCCATGGCGCACCGTCTCATCAAGGAACAGGCGCGCGATGCGGCGGCCATGCTGCGCGTTGGCGAATTTTGTTTCCTCTGGAAAGGTGTAGGTGTTCAGCCAGTCGAGCAGTTCGGCGCCATAGGAAGCGATGATCTGCATCTGCGGGAAATGCACATGGGCATCGATGAAGCCCGGCAGCAACAGATGCGGCCGGTGATCGATTTTTTTTGTCCCCTCGCCCGCCTGTTTCTCGACATCGGCGTAGGCGCCCGATGCAACGATCCTGCCGCCGCTTATCAGCAGGCCACCATCTTCCTCGTAGCGCCAGGCGGAGTGGTCGTCGATGGCTTGCGGCCAGCGCACGAAGGACAGCGTGCGGCCGCGCAGAAGTGTCGAGGTCATGCTTATTTCCCCGCGCCTTCGAACCAGGCGACCAGCAGCGCCCGCTCCTTGTCGGTGATCTCTGTGACATTGGCGGGCGGCATGGCGTGGCTGCGGCCTGCCTGCAGGTAGATCTCGCGGGCATGATCGGCAATGCCTGCGTCCGTATCCAGCATCACCCCCTTGGGCGCGTGGTAGATACCCTCGTAGACCGGCTCCGCGGCATGGCACATCGAGCAGCGGCCGAGCACGGTGTCGCGCACCGCCGGGAAATGCGCCGAGGCGATATAGACTTGCGCCGAGGCGGAGGCCTTGGGTTCACCGGTCAGCACCTTCGGCACGGTCGACAGCCAGATGATGATGAGGAACAGGACAAGGGCGCCCAGCCAGGTCCAGTGCGGGTTGCCGGCACGTTTGTGCACGCTGTTGAAATAGTGGCGGATCAAGACACCGATGATGAACACCAGCGAGGCGATGACCCAGTTGAACTGCGTCCCGAATGCCAGCGGATAGTGGTTCGACAGCATCAGGAACAGCACGGGCAGCGTCAGATAGTTGTTGTGGAGCGAACGCTGCTTGGCGATCTTGCCGTACTTCGGGTCGGGCTTTCGGCCGGCGATGAGGTCGGCGACGACGATCTTCTGGTTCGGAATGATGATCATGAAGACATTGGCCGACATGATCGTCGCGGTGATGGCGCCAAGATGCAGGAAGGCGGCGCGGCCGGTGAACAGATGCGTCAGTCCCCAGGCGATGAACACCAGCACGCAATAGAGCACCAGCATCAGGCCGGTGTCGCTTTTGCCGAGCGGCGAGCGGCACAGGACATCATAGACCACCCAGCCGACGCCGATCGTTGCCATCGACAGCAGGATGCCTATTGGCACCGACATCGGCAGCACATTGGGATCGATCAGGAACAGGTCCGCTCCGGCGTAATAGACCACGCACAGCATGGCGAAACCGGACAGCCAGGTGGCGTAGGATTCCCACTTGAACCAGGTCAGATGCTCGGGCATCTCGGCCGGCGCCACCAGATATTTCTGGATGTGGTAGAAGCCACCGCCATGCACCTGCCATTCCTCGCCGAAGGCGCCGACGGGCATGCCTGGTCGCTGGCGCAGGCCCAGATCGAGCGCGACGAAATAGAAGGACGAGCCGATCCAGGCGATGCCGGTGACGACGTGCAGCCAGCGCACGGCGAAGCTCAGCCAGTCCCAGAAAATCGCGAAATCCATCATTGAAGTCGTCCCTGCCGATGACGCGACTTTAAGGTGTGGCGCGTAAACGGAAAGAGGCGAGGTGTGCGATGACTTTCAAAAAAAATTGGAAAATACTAGGTTGATCCCTGCAAACCGGCGAAGGTGCTCCGCATGGCCTATCTCGACAACATCGCCGTCTTCGTCCGCGTCGTCGAGCTCGGCAATCTGTCGGCGGCCGGGCGCGACATGCGCATTTCGCCGGCGGTCGCCTCGAACCGTATCAAGGAACTGGAGAAGCATCTCGGCGTCCGGCTGTTCAACCGCACGACACGGCAGTTGATGCCGACCGAGCACGGCACCGTGTTCTACTCGGGCGCGAAGCAGGTTCTGGAGGCGATTACCGAAGCGGAGGCGGCCGTCTCGGCACTGTCCGGCCAGCCGCGCGGCACCATCAAGGTGACGGCGCCGCTTGGGCTCGGCCGACGGCTGGTAGCCTCGGGCATTCCCGATTTTCACGACAAATACCCTGATATCGAGGTGCGGCTCAGGCTCTCGGACCACAATGTCGACATCATGAAAGAGGGCATCGATGTCGCCTTCCGGCTCGGCATCATCGAGGACTCCAGCCTTCGGATGCGCGGCATCATGGAATGCGAACGTGTGCTGGTCGCCGCACCCAAATATCTTGAGGCACGCGGCGAGCCCATGGATCCGCAGGAATTGATTGGCAGGAAACATGACTGCCTGATGCTGCGCTATTCCGGCGCACGCGAATACGTCTGGACCTTGCAAACGCCGGCCGGCCAGCAAAAATTCGAAGTGCACGGGCCCTACGACACCGATGACGGCGACGTGCTGACCGGTTGGGCTCTGTCGGGACGCGGTATCATCAACAAGCCGCGCTTCGAGGTCGAGCCGTTCATCCGCGACCGGCGGCTGAAGGTCATTCTCGCCAGCACCCCGCCTACGCCGGTGCAGTTCGCTGCCGTATATCCGCACAAGAAGCTGCAGGATCCCAAGGTGCGCCTGCTGCTCGACTTCATGGCGGAGCGCTGCCAGCGGCTGATCAAGGACATCCTGGCTGGGCGATAGAACAGGCCGGCAAGTGACCGCCGGCTGGTCCATTCGCCGGGCTTGTCTTGCTGCAGGACGAGCTTAGTTTCGTCCTGCGCGGTTTTGACCGGGCAATCCGCACCTTGGTCGAGGTACGAGCAAAGCCGATGGGTCATCGTTGCCGATTCCGGGGCGCCTCGACCCTCGCGCATCAGCCTATAATCTGGCGCGTCGCTTCGCGTCCCCTCAACGTCATCAGCCACGGCCGTGCCGGCTGGAACGCATCGCTGACCCAACCCGCGCGAGGCCACCAACGTCAGCAGGCCCGAAGGATTTTCGGACACGGCTTTTCGACGCTGCGCGGAGGAATTCACAGGCATCGTGCAGGGCCTGTGGCAGGACGCGGATGCTCTACTGTTCGACAAGAGCGGCGGTCACGCTGCCTGAACATCTCGGCTTGAAACGGCCGGCTTAGCCGCGGCGCAAGTCTAACTCGCCATCACCCTGTCATGGGGACGGTCGGAACTTGAGGCCGCCCCGTGCACGACTAGAGCCGCCATGATCTCGGCGGCCGCCAGTGCGGCGATCACCTGCGGGCGCTTGTCCTTGACGGCGTCGCCACCGATCGGCGAGACGAGGCGGGCAAATTCAGCCTCCGCGCCGTCCGCCGATTTCAGGAACCAGTTTCTGAATGTCGCCTTCTTGGTCTTCGAACCGATCATCCCGACATAGGCCGCATCGCCGCGTCTCAGCGCCTCTGCGGCGATCAGGAAATCGAGCGCGTGGTCATGGGTTAGGATGGCGAAGGCGGTGCCGGCCGGGGCGGCGCGAACCTCGGCTTCCGGCATCGGCGTCAGCCGCGTCTCGACGGTTTCCGGCATGCCTTCCAGCGCCTCGGCCCGCGTCTCGATGACGACACCGTGCACGGGAAGAAGCGCTACCGTAGACGCGAGCGCCTGGCCGACATGGCCGCCGCCGAAGATGTAGACGTGCGGCAGATGGGCTTCCTCGGCTTCCGCCGCCGCAACCAGTTCGGCGGCCAGCGCTGCATCGACCAGCCGGATCAGCACCTCGACCCGCCCGCCACAACACTGGCCGATCTCCGGCCCAAGCGGCACATCGAGCGTGGCGCAGATTTCGTCGACTTCGATGCGGGTTCCCCTCCCCCTCGAGGGGAGGGTGGCGGCGAAGCCGCCGGGTGGGGTCGTTGCGGCAGTGCTCGACCCCCTTGCGGTGCCTCCTGCGAGGACCCCCTCTGGCCGCTTCGCGGCCATCTCCCCCTCGAGGGGGGAGATGAGCATCTGCCTGGCTCTGTCGATCGCCATGTATTCGAGCTGACCACCGCCGATCGTGCCAAAGATCGCCGCCGACGAAACAAGCATGAAGGCGCCCTTCTCACGCGGCGTCGAGCCCTTGGTACCGGCCACTTCGACCAGGGCAAGTCGCGCGGCGCTGCCGAGAAAGGTTTTCAGGCTTTGAACGTTCGAGTTCATGGTTCACGGTTCCCGAATGCAAAATATAGGCTTTTTCGGCTGGGATTGCACGTTTGCCGGCCTTCAGGCGCCAGCCTTGACCTCTTTCTTCAACCGCTCGATCGCCATCAGCACGCGTTCGGGGGTCGCCGGCGCGTCGAGGCGCGGGCAGATCTTGTGGTCGGCGACGCTGGCCACGGCATCCGACAGCGCATGCAGCACTGCCATGCCATGCGGCAGCGGTGGCTCGCCGACCGCCTTGGAGCGATGGATGGTCGGCTCATAGGCCTGCGACCAGTCGGTCAGCGCGACGTTGAAGATTTTCGGCCGGTCCGAGGCCAGCGGGATCTTGTAAGTCGAGGGCGCATGGGTGCGCAGCCGGCCCTTGTCGTCCCACCACAGTTCCTCGGTGGTCAGCCAGCCCATGCCCTGGATGAAGCCGCCCTCGACCTGGCCGAGGTCGATGGCCCGGTTCAGCGAACGGCCACAGTCGTGCAGGATATCGGCGCGCTCGACGACATACTCGCCGGTCAGCGTGTCGACCGACACTTCGGCGCAGGCCGCGCCATAGGCATAGTAGTAGAAGGCGTGGCCCTGGCCCTTGCCGCGGTCCCAGTGAATCTTCGGCGTCTTGTAGAAGCCGGCGGCCGAGAGCTGCACACGCGCGATGTAGGCCTGCTTGACCAAATCGTTGAAGCTGACTTCCTGGTTGCCGACGCGCACCCGGTTGGGCAGGAACACCACCTGGTCGACAGGTATCTGATATCTCTCGGCGGCGAAGTCGGTCAGCCGCTGGCGGATCTGGCGCGCCGCGTTCTGCGCCGCCATGCCGTTCAGGTCGGCGCCCGAGGACGCCGCCGTCGGCGCGGTGTTGGGCACCTTGGCGGTGGTGGTGGCGGTGATCTTCACGCGGTCGAGGTCGATCTGGAACTCCTCGGCCACGACTTGCGCGACCTTGAGGTGCAGGCCCTGCCCCATTTCGGTGCCGCCGTGGTTCATGTGCACCGAACCATCGGCATAGACATGGACCAGCGCCCCGGCCTGGTTGGACTCGGTCTTGGTGAAGGAGATGCCAAACTTGACCGGTGTCAGCGCCAGGCCGCGCTTGACGAAGCGGCTGTTGGCGTTGAACGCGGAAATCTCGCGGCGGCGGCGCGCATAGCTGGCGCTCTCTTCCAGTTCCGCCACGATGCGCTGGATGATGCAGTCCTCGACCTTCTGGTGATAGGGCGTGACGCAGCGCGCGCCGATCGCCTCCATCGGGTCGTAGAAATTAAGCTTGCGGATTTCGAGCGAATCCTTGCCGACGGCGAAGGCGACCTCGTCGATGACCCGCTCGGCGCCGATCATGCCTTGCGGGCCGCCGAAGCCGCGGAAGGCGGTGTTGGAGACGGTGTTGGTGTAGAGCGGCGCCGACTTGGCCAACACCGCGGGATAGAAATACGCGTTGTCGCAGTGGAACAGCGCGCGGTCGCCGACCGGGCCGGACAGGTCGGCGGAAAAGCCGCAGCGCAAGGCATAGGTGAAGTCGACGCCGAGGATGTTGCCCTCGTCGTCGAAGCCGACTTCATAGTCGATGGCGAAATCGTGCCGCTTGCCGGTGGCGGTCATGTCCTCGTCGCGGTCGAGCCGGACCTTGACCGCCCGCTTCAGCTTCTTGGCGGCGATGGCGGCGATCGCGGCGCACTGGTTGGCCTGCGTTTCCTTGCCGCCGAAGCCGCCGCCCATGCGGCGCACCTCCACCGTCACCGCGTTGCTCGGCACGCCGAGCGTGTGGGCGACCAGATGCTGCGTCTCGCTCGGCCCTTGCGTCGAACAGTAGACGGTCACCTCGTCGTCCTCGCCGGGGATGGCGAGCGACACCTGGCCTTCGAGGTAGAAATGGTCCTGGCCGCCAAGCCACATGCGGTTCTTGATGCGGCGGGGGGCGACCTCGATTGCGGCGGCCGCATCGCCACGCCTCAGGATCAGCGGCGTCGTGACCTGCTTGTCCTTGGTCGGATCGAGGTCCCATATGTCGATGACGGCGGGAAGCTCGTCATACTCGATCCCAGCCAGGCGCACGGCGCGACGCGCCGCCTCGCGCGTCTCGGCAATGACCGCGAAGATCGGCTGGCCGAAGAACTGCACCTTGCCTTCCGCCAGCACCGGATCGTCATGCATGTTGCTGGGCGAGACATCGTTCTCGCCCGGCACGTCGGCATAGGTCAGCACGTCGACGACGCCAGGGGCCGCGCGCACCGCCGAGAGATCGACGCTTTTCAGGACGCCATGCGCCACCTTGGACAGGCCAAGACCGACATGCAGCGTGCCGGCCGGCTCCGGCATGTCGTCGATATAGACCGCGCCGCCGCTGACATGCTTGTGGGCGGAATCGTGCCGCTGGTCGGTGGCGACGCCGCCGACTATCTTCTCGGCCTTGAGGTTTGATGGTGCGTGCTTGTTCATCAGGCCGCCTCGCTGCGTGATACCTGGAACGGCGCCTTGGTGCCGGTGGTTTCCACGTAAAAGCGCAACAGAAGGTTCTTCGCCGCCAAAGCTCGGTATTCGGCGGTTGCGCGCATATCGGTCAGCGGGGTGAAATCGCTGGCATAGCAGGCCATAGCCGCTTCCACCGTCACTTCGGTCCAGGCCTTGCCGAGCAGCGCCTTTTCGACAGAGGACGCCCGCTTCGGCGTTGCCGCCATGCCGCCATAGGCGATGCGGATATCGGCTACCGTGCCGTCCTTGGCCAAGGCCAGATAAAAGGCGCCAAGGGTCGCGCTGATGTCCTCGTCGCGGCGTTTGGTGACCTTGTAGACGGCGAACTTTGTCCCCTTTGCCGGCACCGGCACA
This sequence comes from Mesorhizobium sp. ESP6-5, assembly GCF_020164695.1. Lineage (NCBI taxonomy): Bacteria > Pseudomonadati > Pseudomonadota > Alphaproteobacteria > Hyphomicrobiales > Phyllobacteriaceae > Mesorhizobium > Mesorhizobium sp. ESP6-5. Next base: position 28,593 of record NZ_JAIUGR010000003.1, on the reverse strand, counting down.
TGCACGGCCTCGACGAACTCGCCTGGCTGGCGGTCCTGCTTGCCATAGGCGATGAAGAAATCCTGCAACGGGATCGTGCGCCGTGTCTTGCCCCGGCGCAATGTCAGCCGTGCACCGAGCGCGATGAACGGTGGCGGCGTGTCGCCGATCGGCGAGCCGTTGGCGACGTTGCCGCCGATCGTGCCCATGTTGCGAACCTGTTCGCCGCCGATGCGGTCGAACAACGGCCCCAATGCCGGGATGCGTTTCGACAGCGTCGAAAAGGCTTCGGTGTAGGTGACGCCGGCGCCAATCGATATGACACCATTGTCTTCCGTGATGGTGCAAAGCCCCGGCAGATTGCCGATGAAGATCGCCGGCGAGATGTCGCGCATCTGCTTGGTCACCCACAAGCCAACGTCGGTCGAACCGGCTACCACGGTGGCGGTCGGCTCTTTTTCGAAAACAGCCGCGAAATCGTCGGCATCGGCCGGCACAACCAGCCGCGTCCCGCCGGCGCCGATCTCGACCCTGGCGCCATCGTGCAACGCCTGCAGCCGTGTGGTGACGTCCCGGCGCTCCGCCGCCAAGGGGTCCTTCGCCACCTTGCCGTAGCTCGATATGGCGTGCGCGGCGCGCATGATCGCCTCATAGCCGGTGCAGCGGCAGAGATTGCCTTGCAAGGCTTTTTCGATGGCGGCGTCCGAAGGATCCGGTGACTTCATCCACAAGCCGTAGAGCGACATGACGAAACCCGGCGTGCAGAAGCCGCATTGCGAGCCATGGAAATCGACCATAGCCTGCTGGACCGGATGCAACTGGCCAGCTTCGCCGCGCAGGTGCTCGACCGTCACGACATGGGTGCCGTCGAGCGAGCCCAGAAAGCGAATGCAGGCATTGACGCTTTCATAGACCAGTCCGGTGGCCGAAAGTCTGCCGATCAGCACCGTGCAGGCGCCGCAATCGCCCTCGGCGCAGCCTTCCTTGGTGCCGCGCAGCGAACGGTCGAGCCGCAGCCAGTCGAGCAGGGTCGCGTCAGGCGCCACAGATGACAGCGCGACATCCCTGCCATTCAGAATGAAGCGGATTTCGCTGCGGATATTGACCTTGGCCATGCCTCAGCTCCCCCTGTAGGTGGAATAGCCGTATGGCGAGATCAGCAATGGTACATGATAGTGCAGCGCCTGCGCCATGCCGAAGCGGATCGGCACGCTGTCGAGGAAGGCCGGCTCGGGCAGCTTCGTTCCTTGGCCGCGCAGATAGTCGCCGGCCGCGAACACCAGTTCGTATTCGCCGATGCGGAAGTCGGCACCGGCCAGCAGCGGCGCATCGCAGCGGCCGTCGGCATTGGTGACGACCGTCTTCAGAAGCGTGCGGGCCAAACCCTCGAGACGGTAGAGCGCGATGGACAATCCAGCCGCCGGCCTGCCGGTCGCGGTATCCAGGACATGGGTCGTCAGACGCCCGCCATCGGCTTTCGCTGTCTCTGCCATTGGCCGCCTCCCATTTTCCAATACGAACAAATTGGCCGGTACAATCAAGCACTACTGATGAATTGTGCGCCAATTAAAGGCGATGCATAAGTCCCGGTCGAGCGGAGTGCGACAAAAACACTTTCAAAAATTTTGAGGGGAATGCGAGAAGCACCCTTTCGATATCCTGATCATACTTCCGGTGATGCCGGGCGCGGAGGGACGATGCGTTACACCAGGGACATGCGTGGCTACGGAGCCAATCCGCCGGATCCGAAATGGCCTGGCGGCGCGCATGTCGCCGTGCAGTTCGTCGTCAACTACGAAGAGGGCGGCGAGAACTGCGTGCTCCACGGCGACCAAGCTTCTGAGGCCTTCCTGTCCGAGATCGTCGGCGCGGCGCCCTGGGTGGGCCAGCGCCACTGGAACATGGAATCGATCTACGAGTATGGGGCGCGGGCCGGCTTCTGGCGGCTGCTGCGCCTGTTCAGCGAAGAGCAAGTGCCTGTCACCTGCTATGGCGTCGCCACGGCGCTCGCGCGCTCGCCCGACCAGGTCACGGCGATGCAGGAAGCCGGCTGGGAAATCGCCTCGCACGGGTTGAGATGGATCGACTACCGCGACCACGACGCCGAGGACGAGCGCCGCGACCTCGAAGCGGCGATCAAGCTGCACTACGAGGTGACCGGCCAGCGCCCGACCGGCTGGTATACGGGCCGCACATCGATCAACACGGTGCGGCTGGTGGCAGAGGAAGGCGGCTTCGACTACGTCTCGGACACCTATGACGACGAACTGCCCTACTGGTTCGAGCATGAGGACGGCACGCAGCTCATCATCCCCTATACGCTCGACGCCAACGACATGCGCTTTGCCACACCGCAAGGCTTCAACTCGGGCGACCAGTTCTTTGCGTATTTGAAGGACAGTTTCGATACGCTCTATGCCGAGGGCAAGGCCGGCCGGCCGCGCATGATGAACATCGGCCTGCATTGCCGTCTGGTCGGACGGCCAGGCCGGGTGGCGGCGCTGAAGCGCTTCGTCGATTATGTCAAATCGCACGACAAGGTCTGGCTGGCGCGGCGTATCGACATCGCCAAGCACTGGCAGGAAAACCACCCCTATCAGCCGGCCGCGCTACGCCCCTCGAAGATGGAATTCGAGACGTTCGTTCACAGCTTCGGCGGCGTTTTCGAACATTCGCCCTGGATCGCCGAGCGGGCCTACGAGCTGGAGCTCGGCCCGGCGCACGACACGGCGGGCGGCCTCCACAATGCGCTTTGCCGCATCTTCCGTTCCGCCAGCGAGACCGAACGGCTCGGCGTGCTCAACGCCCATCCCGATCTCGCCGGCAAGCTGGCCAAGGCCAGGCGACTGACGGCGGAATCGACCAGGGAACAGGCTTCCGCCGGTCTCGACGCGCTGACAGACAAGGAACGCGAACTGTTCTCCAAGCTCAACGCCGCCTACGTCACCACCTTCGGCTTTCCCTTCATCATCGCGGTGAAAGGCAAGACAAAGGAGGAAATCCTCGCCGAATTCGAAGCCCGCATCGGCAACGGCCGTGGCGTCGAATTCGAAACCGCCTGCAAACAGGTCGAGCGCATCGCGCTGCTGCGCCTCAAGGACATGCTTCCACAATAGGTTTGAACCCATGGATACGATCAGGATGCCCGAGCGAACCTATTATGCCCCAAAGGGCGGCCATTCCGGCCAGAGCGAACTTCTGACCGGCCGCGCCGTCTTTACCGAGGCCTATGCGGTCATCCCCAAGGGCGTGATGCAGGACATCGTCACCAGCGCCCTGCCGTTCTGGGACAAGACGCGTGTCTGGATCCTGTCGCGGCCGCTGTCCGGCTTCGCCGAGACGTTTTCGCAATACATCGTCGAGGTCGCGCCAGGCGGCGGCAGCGAGCGGCCGGAGCCCGATGCCGGCGCCGAAGGCGCCCTGTTCGTGGTCGAGGGCGAACTGGCGGTTCTGCTCGACGGCATGAAACATGTGTTGCGCCCCGGCGGTTTTGCCTTCCTGCCGCCGGCCAGCGGCTGGACAGTCCGCAACGAAGGCAAGGCGGCTGTCCGCTTCCACTGGATACGCAAGGCTTATGAGGCGGTCGACGGCCTCGAGATTCCGCAAGCCTTCTTCACCAACGAACAGGAGATCGCGCCGACGCCGATGCCCGGCACCGAGGGCCGCTGGGCAACGACGCGGTTCGTCGACCCCGCCGATCTGCGCCACGACATGCACATGACGATCGTCACGCTCGAGCCGGGCGCGGTCATTCCGTTCGCCGAGACGCATGTCATGGAACACGGGCTCTATGTGCTCGAAGGCAAGGCTGTCTATCGGCTCAACCAGGACTGGGTCGAGGTCGAGGCGGGCGACTATATGTGGCTGCGCGCCTTCTGCCCGCAGGCCTGCTATGCCGGCGGCCCCGGCAAATTCCGCTATCTGCTCTACAAGGACGTCAACCGGCACGCCAAGCTCGGCGGGGCCGGCATCGCGAAGCGGACGTCATGAGCCGCATTGTCGCGCGGCCGCTGACCCGTGAGGCCTTTGCCGAATTCGGCGATGTCATCGACATGGGCGGCGACAACCACTATCCGATCAATGGCGGCAAGGCAGAGCGCTACCATGACCTCGCCACCGCGCAAGCCACGGGGCCGAATGCGCGCGTGCTGATCTCGATGGTGCGCGGCACGCCCTATGACATGCCGCTGAAGCTGACCATGGTGGAGCGCCACCCCTTGGGCAGCCAGGCTTTCATACCGCTGTCGCCGCGTCCGTTCCTGGTCGTCGTCTGCCCTGACGGCAAGGACGGGCCTGGCGAGCCGCATGCCTTCGTCACCGCACCGGGGCAAGGCATCAACTACTTCCGCAATCTCTGGCACGGCGTTCTGACGCCGCTCGGAGAGCCTCAGGACTTTTTGATCGTCGACCGTGGCGGCGACGGCTCCAACCTCGAGGAATTCCATTTCTCGCACCCCTACGAAATCCACCTCCCCGACGAGAGCTTGTGATGACCGACATCTCGCTGGTCGACCGCCTGCTCGACGTCATCGAGCAAGACATCGTGCCGAAGACGGCAGAAGGCGTCGCCCACGGCAACAAGCTGTTCGGCGCGGCGATCCTGCGCAAGGACGACCATTCGCTGGTGCTGGCCGAGACCAACAACGAGATGGAAAATCCGCTCTGGCATGGCGAGGTGCATTGCCTGAAGCGCTTTTACGAGATGCCCAGGGCCGAGCGCGTCGACACCAAGGACGCCATCTTTCTCGCCACACACGAGCCCTGCTCGCTCTGCCTGTCGGCGATCACCTGGGCCGGCTTTGACAATTTCTACTATTTGTTCAGCCACGAGGATTCGCGTGACAGTTTTGCCATCCCGCATGATCTCAAAATTCTGAAAGAGGTCTTCACCCTCGACCCCGGCGGCTACAATGCCGAGAACGCCTATTGGAAAAGTTTTTCGATCCGCAGGTTGGTGAGGGCGCTGGCCGGGGCCGAACGCCAGCGGCTGGAGGAGCGGATCGGGAAAATCTCGGCGCGCTACGACGATTGTCGGGCGACTACCAGGCGAGCAAGGCTGAGAACGACATTCCGCTGAACTGAGCTTCCGTCTCAACAATCGCCGCTTGTGTTACCCCCTTTATGGGGGCATACTGGATTATGGATAAACGCTGACCCACTTACGATCTTGATGCAATCAAGACGACATTTGGGTCTGTCGACACGCTGGCGATCACAACGTCCGCACTGCGGGATGCTGTTGGGCTGGGCTTCGATCGCGCCGGTTTGATCGAGGTGATCGACAGCATGACGCGGAAGATGTTTGTAAAGTCGATGACGACTTTCGCGGATCATCGAGTGTGGCAGGATGTCTATCACGTGCCAGCGCGTGACATGCTTCTCTATGTGAAATTCCAGGCGGATGTCGTGACCGAATTCACGATCATGTCATTCAAGGAGAAATGACCATGGCGACAAGGGAGAGCAGTGAAACGAATAGGATGGTCTCCCCCGAAACCGGAGAAACGTTGATGCGCGGAGTCCGTCCATTCACCGTGACCTATAAGGGCGAGAGCATGATCGTCGACCTGCCCGGCTACTATCCGCCATCGGATGGCGAGGGTGTGCATGTCGGCGACGATATGGCCGCCGTTGATGCCGCGCTGCGCGCGCTCAAAGAGAAGATCGACGGCGTGCCGGCCCCGTCAACCATCCGCCGCATGCGCACGAAGCTCAAGCTGTCGCAGCGCGAGGCCGGATCCTTGTTCAAGGTCGGCGAGAACGCCTTCGACAAGTATGAAAGAGGCTTGATCGAACCGAGTGGCCCGACCATTCAATTGATGACATTGCTGGAGAAACATCCCGAACTGCTCGACGAATTGCGGTAGCGGCACAGGTCGCATATTTCGCTGCTCCAGTCGCGAATGGCGATTGAAAGTTCTCGTGCCGCGGAGCGTTATGCCTGCCATGAAAATCATCACCGAATTTCCCCGCAAGGTTGTCGAATTTCCCGATATGGGCATCGTCATGCCCGATGGCTGCCGGCTGTCGGCTCGGGTGTGGATGCCGGAGGACGCGGGCGACGATCCGGTGCCTGCCATCCTCGAACACCTGCCCTACCGCAAGCGCGACGGCACGATCTTTCGCGATCAGCTTACCCATCCCTATTTCGCCGGCCACGGCTATGCCTCGATCCGCGTCGACATGCGCGGCAATGGCGATTCCGAAGGGCTGATGGACGACGAATATTCCGAGCAGGAACTGCAGGACGCCTGCGATGTCATCGCCTGGGCGGCGGCCCAGCCCTGGTGCAATGGCAATGTCGGCATGATGGGTATTTCCTGGGGCGGCTTCAACTGCCTGCAGGTGGCGGCCAAACAGCCGCCGGCGCTCAAGGCGGTGATCAGCCTGTGCTCGACCGTCGACCGCTATGCCGACGACATCCACTACAAGGGCGGCTGCCTTTTGAACGAAAATTTCGGCTGGGCCTCGACCATGCTCTCCTATTCGTCGCGGCCGCCGGATCCGCTGATTGCCGGCGATAACAGATGGCGCGACCTCTGGATGACCCGGCTGGAGAACCTGGCCTTCATGGCGCCGCTGTGGCTCAGCCACCAGCATCGCGACGCCTATTGGAAGCGCGGTTCGATTTGCGAGGATTTTTCGGCCGTCAAGGCGGCTGTGCTGTCGATCGGCGGCTGGCACGACGGCTACCGCAACACGATCTCGCACCTCGTCACCAACATCGAGGCACCGGTCAAGGGCATCGTCGGACCGTGGATCCACAAATACCCGCACTATGCCGGCCCCAAGCCAGCCATCGGCTTCCTCCAGGAAGCGCTGCGCTGGTGGGACCGCTGGCTGAAGGGCGCCGAGACCGGCGTCGAGGCCGATCCCGACTACCGCGCCTATGTGATGGACAGCGTGCGTCCCGCGCGCTGGCATCCGGAGCGGCCCGGCCGCTGGATAGCCGAGCAGGAATGGCCATCGTCCAACATAACGATTGAAGCGCTCGAGCTCATGGCTCCGGGTGCAGGGCCTTCAACCGTCGCTTCGCCGCAAACCTGTGGGCTTGCCGGCGGCGAATACTTTCCGTTCACCTTCGGACCGGAACTGCCGGGCGATCAGCGTCCTGATGATGGGCTGTCGGCCTGTTTCGACCAGCCTGAGCTCACCAAACCGATCGAGATCGTCGGCGCGCCGGAGCTTCAGGTCCAGCTTGCCTCGGATCGGCCCCAGGCCAACATCGCTGTCCGGCTCTGCGACGTGCATCCCGATGGCGCCTCGGAACTGATCTCCTATGGCGTGCTCAATCTGACGCACCGCAGCTCGCATGAATTCCCCGAGGCGCTGGTCCCCGGGGAGACGGTTTCGGTCCGTGTCGTGCTCGATCAATGCGCCTACCGCGTGCCGGCCGGCCATCGTCTGCGCGTCGCCGTTTCGACCGCCTACTGGCCCGCTATCTGGCCCTCGCCCGAGCCGGTACGACTGACCGTGTCGGCGGCCACGCTATCGGTGCCGTTGCGCCTGCTGGCAACAGGCGACGAAGCCGTTTTCGCCGAGCCGGAAGGTGCTACGCCGTGGGCGACCGAGACGGTTCGGCCCGCCAATTCCGAACGCCATGTCGACCGCGACGAAAAGACCGGGATTGTCACGCTGTCGATAACGGACGACTTCGGCGAAGTGCGCGATCTCGACCACGGACTGGTCAACGGCAGCATTGCCCGCGAAACCTGGACCATCCAACCTGACGATCCCCTGTCAGCCTCGGGAAAGACACACTGGACGCAGACCCTGTCGCGAAATGGATGGTCGGTCCGTACCGAGACATGGGCGCAGATGCTGTCGGACACGCAAAACTTCATTGTCAGCGCCCGAATCGAAGCCTATGAGGGCGAAAAACTCGTCTTCGAGCGCGATTTCGACGAAAAGGTCCCGCGTGCGCTTGTTTGAGCGCAGAAATCATTGATCCAAATGCGACGTGCGATTTACGCCACGGCATGTCGCATTCGGTCTTGCTTACCGCTTTCCCTTGCGGTCATTATTCCCCTTAACAAGAAGCAAGAAAATCGACCGCAGAGTCGAACCAACAGAGTGAGGAACTCAAATGTCAAACGAACTGGAATTCCTTAGCCGGCGCGTTGCGTCCGGCAAACTGAGCCGTCGTGATTTTCTCGGTCGGGCGGCAGCGCTCGGCATCGCCGCGCCCTTCGCCAACGCGCTGCTTTCGAGCGCGGCGCGGGCGGCCGGTCCGGTCAAGGGCGGTACGCTGAAGGCCGGCCTGGTCGGCGGTGAATCCACCAACAGCCTGGACCCGGCGCTGATGATGACGCAGGTGCCGTTCGCCTTCGGCAAGTGCTGGGGCGAAATGATCGTCGAGCTGTCGCCGGAAGGCAAGCTCGAGAACCGCATCGCTGAAGACATCGGCTCGTCCAAGGACGCCAAGACCTGGACGCTGAAGATCCGCGACGGCGTCGAATTCCACAACGGCAAGACCGTGACCGCGGAGGACGTAGCCGCCACGCTCGAACGCCACTCGGACGAGAAGTCGAAATCCGGCGCGCTCGGCTACATGAAGGGCATCGACACCATCAAGGCCAGCGGCAAGGAAGTGGTGCTGACGCTGAAGGAGGCCAATGCCGACCTTCCCTATTTGCTCAGCGACTATCACCTGATCGTCCAGCCCAATGGCGGCAAGGACAAGCCCGATGCCGGCATCTCGGCAGGGCCATACGTGGTCAAGACCAACGAGCCTGGCGTGCGCCATGGCGGCGAGCGCTTCGCCAATTACTGGCAGGGCGACAAGATGGGCCATGCCGACCAGATCGAGGTCATCGTCATCAATGACGCGACCGCCCGCACGGCAGCGCTGCAGGGCGGCCAGGTCAACATGATCAACCGCGTCGAGCCGAAGATCGTCGACCTGATCAAGCGCGTGCCGGGCGTGACCATCCGCAACCATGCCGGTCCCGGCCACTACGTGTTCATCATGCATTGCAACACGGCGCCGTTCGACAATAACGACCTCAGGATGGCGCTGAAGCTGGCGATCGACCGCGAGGAGATGCTGACCAAGGTGCTGCGCGGCTACGGCTCGCTGGGCAACGATTTCCCGATCAACGCGTCCTATCCGCTGTTCAGCGAGATCGAGCAGCGCAAGTACGATCCCGACAAGGCCAAGTTCCACTACAAGAAATCAGGCCATGACGGCACCGTTCTGCTCAGGACCTCGGACGTGGCTTTCCCCGGCGCCGTCGATGCGTCCCAGTTGTTCCAGCAGAGCGCGGCCAAGGCCGGCATCAAGATCGAGCTCAAGCGAGAGCCCGGCGACGGCTACTGGAACGAGGTCTGGAACAAGCAGCCCTTCTGCGCCTCCTACTGGGGCGGCCGCTCGACGCAGGACCAGATGTATTCGACCGCCTATCTGTCGACGGCAGACTGGAACGACACGCGTTTCAAGCGCCCGGATTTCGACAAGATGGTGCTGGCGGCGCGCGCCGAACTCGACGAGGCCAAGCGCAAGCAGATGTACCATGACATGGCTGTCATGGTCCGCGACGACGGCGGCCTGATCCTGCCGATGTTCAACCAGTTCATCGACGCCACCGGCGCCAAGGTCGATGGCTGGGTGGATGATCCGCACCAGGAACTGATGAACGGCTACGCCCTGGCGAAGTGCTGGCTGCAGGCCTGAGTCCGGCTGTGCAGAGATGTCTTCACCCATCCTGAAACTCATTGCCCAGCGCATTGCGCTGGGCATCCTCCTTCTGTTGGCCATCTCGGTCCTGATCTTCGCCGGCACGCAGATTCTGCCAGGCGATGTCGCGCAAGCCATTCTGGGACAATCCGCGACGCCGGAATCGCTCGCCAATCTGCGCGAGCAGCTCGGGCTGAACGACCCCGCCTATGTCAGGTATTTCCACTGGCTCGGCGGCGTTTTGACCGGCGACCTCGGCACGGCGATGTCGAGCGGGCAGGATATCGCGACCTCGATCAAGTCGCGCCTGTGGAACACACTGTTCCTCGCCTTCTGGGCGGCGATCGTGGCCGTACCGCTGGCCATCATCCTGGGCCTGATCGCGGTGCGCTACCGCAACGGCTTGGTCGACAAGCTGATCTCCGGGCTGGCACTGGCCTCGACCTCCTTCCCCGAATTCTTCATCGGCTATGTGCTGGTCTATTTCTTCGCCGTGAAGTGGCAGATCTTTCCCGGCATCTCGACGGTCTACGAAGGCATGCCCTTCGGTGAGCGGATGCAGGCGATCGCGCTGCCGGCGACGGCGCTGACGCTGGTGGTGCTCGCCCACATGATGCGCATGACGCGAGCGGCGATCCTCAATGTCATGCAGTCGGCCTATGTCGAGACGGCGGAACTGAAAGGCCTGTCGGCGTTCAACGTCATCCGCAAGCACGCCTTCCCCAATGCCATCGCGCCGATCATCAACGTCGTCATGCTCAACCTCGCCTATCTCATCGTCGGCGTCGTCGTGGTCGAGGTGATTTTCGTCTATCCCGGCATGGGGCAATATCTCGTCGATCACGTCACCAAGCGTGATGTGCCAGTGGTACAGGCCGTCGGCCTGATCTTCGCCGCCGTCTACATCAGTCTCAACATCATCGCGGACATAGCGGCGATCGTCGCCAATCCGCGTCTCCGCCATCCGAAATAGGGGGGCTGATATGCTCGATATCAAACGCATCCCCATCCCCGCGCTGATCGGCATCGTCCTGACGGCACTGTTCGTGCTGGCGGCGATCTTCGCGCCCTGGATCTCACCCCATGACAACGCCGAAATCGTCGGCGATGTCTGGGAGCCGATATCGGCGGCGCATTGGCTGGGCACCGACAATCTCGGCCGCGATTTGCTGTCCCGGATGATCTATGGCGCCCGCATCACCTTGTTTATCGCCGTGCTGGCCACCGCGCTGTCGTTCTCGCTCGGCGCCATACTTGGCTTTTCGGCGGCCGTGTTCGGCGGCTGGTTCGATACGATCCTGTCGCGCCTCGTCGATCTCCTGATGTCGATCCCGACATTGATCATGGGCCTGGTGGTGCTCTCGGTGCTGCCAACCAACCTGGTGACGCTGATCCTGGTGATGGGCATTCTCGACTCGACGCGCGTCTATCGCCTGTCGCGCGCGGTCGCCGTCGATATCAACGTCATGGACTATGTCGAGGCCGCCAAGCTGCGCGGCGAAGGCAGCGCCTGGATCATCTTCCGCGAAATCCTGCCCAACGCGCTGTCGCCGCTGATCTCCGAGCTCGGCCTGCGCTTCATCTATGCGGTGCTGTTCCTGTCGACGTTGTCCTTTCTCGGCCTCGGCGTGCAGCCGCCGGACGCCGACTGGGGCGGCATGGTGAAGGAGAACAAGGACGGCATCGTGTTCGGCATAGGCGCCGCGCTCATTCCCGCGGCCGCGATCGCAGCACTGGCGATCTCGGTCAATCTTGTGGCCGACTGGGTGCTGAACCGCACGACAAGCCTGAAGGGAGGACGCGGATGACGGCCGACGTGAAGGCAAAGTCCACCCCTCTGCTCGATATCCGCAATTTGCGAATCGAGGCGACGGTCTATCCGCCAGGTGAGGCGCCGAAGAATATCGTGCTGGTGCACGACGTCTCGCTGACGCTGGAGAAGGGCAAGGTGCTCGGCCTGATCGGCGAATCCGGAGCCGGCAAGTCGACCATCGGCCTGTCGTCCATGGGCTATGGCCGTGGCGGCGTGCGCATCACCGGCGGCGAGGTGCTGCTCAACGGCCGCGACATCCTGAAGGGCGGCAAGGAAGGTTTCCGCAAGCTGCGTGGCCGCGAGGTCTGCTATGTCGCGCAGTCGGCGGCGGCCGCTTTCAACCCGGCGCACAGGCTGATGGACCAGGTGGTGGAAGCCACGCTGCTGCACGGGACGGCGACACGGGCGGAGGCCGAGAAACGCGCGATCGCGCTGTTCAAGAAGCTCAGCCTGCCGAACCCGGAAGCCATCGGCGAACGCTTTCCGCACCAGGTGTCAGGCGGCCAACTGCAGCGCGTCATGACGGCTATGGCGCTGTGCTCGGAGCCTGACCTGATCGTCTTCGACGAACCGACGACGGCACTCGACGTGACGACGCAGATCGACGTGCTGGCGGCGATCAAGGACGCCATCCGCGACACCCATGTGGCGGCGCTCTATATCACGCACGATTTGGCCGTCGTCGCCCAGGTCTCGGACGAGATCATGGTGCTGCGCCATGGCCGGCTGGTCGAATGGGGCGGCACCCGCCAGATCATCAAGGAGCCGCGCCAGGAATACACCAACGCCCTGGTTTCGGTGCACGAGATCGAACATGCCGAGCAGAACCCCGGCACCACGCCGTTCCTGTCTGTCAAGAACGTCACCGCTGCCTATGGCGGCGGCCAGGTCAAGGTGCTGAAGAACGTCTCGGTCGATATCTACCCCGGCCAGACATTGGCCGTGGTTGGCGAATCCGGCTCAGGAAAATCGACGCTGGCGCGCGCCATAACCGGACTTTTGCCACCCGAGCAGGGCACCGTCACGTTCGACGGACGCCCGTTGGCCAACCGGCTTGCCGACCGGCCGAAGGAGGATTTGCGCCAGCTGCAGATGATCTATCAGATGGCCGACGTGGCGATGAACCCGCGCCAGACCGTCGGCACCATCATCGGCCGGCCGCTCGAGTTCTATTTCGGCATGCGCGGCAAACAGCGCGATGCCCGCGTCGCCGAACTGCTCGACAAGATCGAAATGGGCAAGGGCTTTGTCGACCGTTACCCGGCCGAGCTTTCCGGCGGCCAGAAACAGCGTGTCTGCATCGCCCGCTCGCTCGCGGCAAAACCCAAGCTGATCATTTGTGACGAGGTGACCTCGGCGCTTGACCCCTTGGTGGCGCACGGCATCCTGAAGCTTCTGCTCGAACTGCAGAAGGAGGAGAACGTCGCCTATCTGTTCATCACCCACGATCTGGCGACGGTGAAGTCGATCGCCGATTCGATCGCTGTGATGTATCGCGGCGAGGTGGTGCGCTATGGTTCGAAAAGCAAGGTGCTGACGCCCCCCTTCGACGATTACACCGACCTTCTCTTGTCATCGGTCCCGGAGATGGAGATCGGCTGGCTGGAAAAGGCGATCAAGGGGCGGCGCATGGCCAGCGCGGGGAACTAGCGCAGTTCACCGTTTCACGGAAACGGTGAACTGCTCTATCTCTTTGTTTTCACGCAATTCCGGATGGAAAAACCGTTCACACTTTTCCTGGAATTGCTCTAGGCACCCAGCGATCCGCCAACCAGGGGAGATGGCGGCCGTCATCCGCATGCAACACTAGGGCGCCACACGTCCTTTGGACGGGCGCCACTGGTGCGGCGTTGTTTTCAACAAGGGGTAGGACATGAAGACTGAACTCGATCATCTCGCCGATCTCGCTGGCCAGGGCCGGATATCGCGCCGCGACTTTCTTGGCCGCACCGCGGCGCTTGGCGTGTCCGCCGCGCTGGCAACGACGCTGGCCGGGAGGGCCTTCGCGCAGAGCCCGGTCAAGGGCGGCATCATCAAGGCCGGCCTGCAGGGCGGTGAATCGACCAACAGCCTCGACCCTGCCCTGAACCTCAGCCAGGTAACCTACAGTTTCAGCAAGCAGTGGGGCGAGTATCTTGCCCGGCTAAGCCCAGACAACAAGCTGGTAAACCTCATCGCCGAAGACATCGGCGCTTCCAAGGACGCCAAGACGTGGACGATCAAGGTCCGTGATGGCATCGAATTCCACAATGGCAAGACGGTAAACGCCGAAGACGTTGCCGCCACCATCGAGCGCCATGCCGACGAGAAGTCGAAGTCGGGTGCGCTTGGTATCCTCAAGAACATCAAGGGCGTCAAGGCGAGCGGCAAGGAAGTGATCGTCACGCTCGGCGATGCAGACGCCGACTTCCCCTATCTGATGGCCGACTACCATCTCGTCATCCAGCCGAATGGCGGCAAGGACAACCCGAATGCCGGCATCAGCGCCGGTCCTTACAAGGTCACCGTCAACCAGCCGGGCGTACGCCATGGCGGCGAACGCTTTGCCAACTACTGGCAGGGCGACAAGGCCGGCCATGCCGACCAGGTCGAGATCGTCGTCATCAACGACGCGACGGCGCGTCTCGCTGCCCTCCAGGGCGGTCAGGTCCACATGATCAACCGCGTCGAGCCGAAGGTTGTCGATCTGGTCAAGCGCATTGCCGGCGTAAGTATCGAGAACGTGTCTGGCAAGGGCTACTACCCGTTCAACATGTTCTGCGACACCGCACCCTTCGACAGCAACAATCTGCGTATGGCGCTCAAGCTGGCCATGGACCGCGAGGAAATGCTGGAGAAGATCCTGCGCGGCTACGGCTCGGTGGGCAACGACTTCCCGATCAACGAAGCCTACCCGCTGTTTACCGCCATCGAGCAGCGCAAATTCGATCCGGAAAAAGCCGCCGCCCTCTACAAGAAGTCGGGCCATAGCGGCTCGGTCCTTCTGCGTACCTCCGATGTCGCCTTCCCCGGCGCCGTCGACGCCGCCCAGCTCTATCAGCAGAGTGCGGCCAAAGCCGGGATCAAGATCGAGATCAAGCGCGAGCCCGGCGATGGCTACTGGTCCGAGGTGTGGAACAAGAAGCCCTTCTCGCTCTCCTATTGGGGCGGCCGCGCCACGCAGGATCAGATGTATTCCACCGGCTATGTCTCGACGGCCGACTGGAACGACACGCGCTTCAAGCGGCCGGAATTCGACAAGATGCTGTTTGCGGCGCGCGGCGAACTCGATCAGGACAAGCGCAAGGCGATCTACCACGACATGGCGGTCATGATGCGCGACGAAGGTGGCCTGATCGTGCCCTTCTTCAACCAGTTCATCGACGCGGCCGCCACCAACAAGATCAGCGGCTGGGTCAAGAACCCGATCGGAGAAATGATGGATGGGTACGCGCTGGGAGAATGCTGGCTGAACGCCTGACATCTGTCTCATATTGAAAAGCGCCGCGTGTCCGAACGACACGCGGCGCACTCGTTTCAACAGGCAATCGCGTGGAGCAACCCGTGGCGATCCAATCCAAGCTTCTGCTGATCATCCTCGATGGCGTTCCCTACCGCAACTGGCGCCGGCTGATGGGCAATCTCGAGGGTTGGGTGCAATCGGGCGAGGCGCGGGTGTGGAAGATGCGCTCGGTGCTGCCGTCGACCTCGGCCTGCTGCTATGCCTCGATCCACACCGGCGTTTCGCCACAGGTGCACGGGATCCTGTCCAACGAAAACCGGTTTCGCGTCGGACAGCCCGATATCTTCTCGGAAGTCAGCAAGGCCGGCGGCAGGACCGGCGCGGTTACCCATTCCTACTGGTCTGAATTCTTCCGTTCCTACCCCTTCGACCTCGTCGAAGACATGGAATATGACGAGCCCGGCGGGCCGATCACGCATGGCCGCTTCCACACCATGACCGGCTACAATCTCAAGAACCAGATGACGCCGAGCGATGTCGACCTGTTCGCGACGCTGACCATGCTCACCCGGCGCCACGACATCGACTACGGCATCCTGCACACCTGCACGCTGGACTCGATGGGTCACCGCTTCGGTCATGACTGCCACGAGATGGACCATGCCTGCTACGCCATGGACGGCATGCTGGCGGCCTTCCTGCCGGGCTGGATCGAAGCCGGCTACGAGGTCATGGTCACCGCCGACCATGGCCAGACCGACCGCGGTCACCATGGCGGCCATGACGACGAGATGCAGGATTTCGCGCTGTATTATTTCGGACAAGGCAAAGGGCCGGAAGCCGACACGCTGCTCGACCAGTTGCAACTGGCGCCAACGGTGTTGAGCCGGCTGGGCGTGCCGGTGCCGGCGACGATGAAGGCGAAGGCTTTTCTCACCTGATCGAGCGGCTGGCGCCTCCCTCATCCGCCTGCCGGCACCTTTTCCCCCTAAACGGGGCGAAGGGATGCTCTGGCAACCGCCCCGCTCTTCGGTTAGCCTCCCAAAATTCCTTGGCGGAGGATGAACCTTTTTGGACCGATCGGCGACAGAGCAAACAGGAGCCAGGCGGCTCGACCGGCCATGACAGCGGCGACGGAGACCGATCGCGCGCTTGTCGACCGGGTCGCGAAGGGCGACCGGGCCGCCGTGCGGCTCCTGTTCATGCGTCACCACGCGCGGGTCTACCGCTTCGTGGCGCGCCAGACGGGATCGGAAATGATGGCTGACGATATCGCCAACGAGGTGTTTCTCGAACTGTGGCGCCAGGCGCCGGGTTTCGAAGGGCGCTCCGAAGTCTCGACGTGGCTGCTCGGCATCGCCCGCTTCAAGGCGCTGTCGCTGCTGCGCAAGAAGAAGGAAGACTGGATCGACGACGAGGCCGCCGCCGCGGTGCCCGACAGCGCCGACACGCCTGAGGTCGTCACCATGAAGGAGGATAAGGCCGCCGCCTTGCGCCGCCTGATTGACGCCCTGCCCGAGGAGCACCGCACGGTGATCGACCTCGCCTATTATCAGGGCCAGTCGGTGACCGAGATCGCCGAGGTGCTCGACATTCCGGTCGCGACCGTCAAAACCCGTATGTTCTACGCCCGCAAGAAACTCGGCGAAGCCCTGAAAGCCGCCGGTTACGACAGGGGGTGGCCATGAGCGCCGCTGAAAAGATGTCGCGCCGTGACGAAATGGAGACGCTGCTGCCGTTCTACCTGAACGGCTCGCTCGAAGGATCGGATCTGGAAGCCGTCGAGGAATGGCTGGCCAACGATCCCTCGGCACTTGCCGCGCTTGGCGAGGCGGAAGCCGAGTTCTCCGGCACGGCGGCGGCCAATGAGGCGATCCGCCCGCCGGCCGATGCGCTCAGCCGCTTCGCCAAGGCGCTGGACGCAGAGGCCGGGCCTGCACGCAGGCCGGCAGGATCGTCCTGGCTGGCGCAGGCGTGGGGCCGTTTCATGGCGGTGCCGGTCGGCGTCGCCTGGGCGGCGGCCGCGGTTCTGCTGGCCTTGATCGCGGTGCAGTCGCTGGTGCAGCCCGGCGGCAAGGGCGGCAATTTCGAGATCGCCGGCGCACAAGACGATCTGGCCAAATTGCCGTTTGCGCTGGTCAAGTTCAAGCCGGACGCCAGGATGGCCGACATTGCCGTCTTCCTCGACGCCAACAAGCTCAAGATCATCGGCGGACCGACCGCCGATGGCATCTTCAGGCTCGCCATTCCGGCGACGACAGCCGCCGACTACGAGAAGGCGCGCAGCCTTATTGCCGCCCAGCCTTTCGCCGAGACTGTGATCGAGGGAAGGAAACCTGTTGATGGCGGCTGAGGCGGTCATTCGATTTGCGGCTGTCCTTGCGGCGGCGATGACAATCGCCGCCGTGCCTGTGTCGGCGCAGACCAACGACGGCAATCCCGAGCGGGCCAAAATCGATTGCAGCAACGAGGCCAATGCAATGGCGGCCGACTGCGTCAAGGACGGCGGCGCCACCAAAGGCGGGTCGGGTGCGGCCCAGGCCAGCGCCGTTTTTCTGCCCGCCTTGATCGTCGACCTTTTCCCCAATCCGGCCGCCCCTCCTGCACCGGTGCCAGCACCACGGCCGGAGCCCGCGACTTCCCCCGGGGGCAACCAGGCCGGCCCGCCAGCAAGTGGACCGATCGTCTCGCCGACCGATCTCATCGCCGTCCAGTCGCGGCGCGCCGTGACCGGGGAGTTCGTGCCGGACGAGGTGCTGGTGACGGTCGATGGCGATGCCGGCGCCGTGCAGCAGATCGCCGCTTCCTTCGGCCTAGAAGTGCGCTCGCAGCGGCAGTCCCGGCTGCTTGGCGCCACTTTGGTGCGTTTCGGCATTCCCGATGGCCGCCCTGTCGGCGTGGTGCTGGCGCAGCTTGCCGCTGACGGCCGCACGCGGCGCCGCGAGCCCAACCACATCTACTCGCTGCAGCAGGCGGCCGGCATCGTCAACTATGCCTTCGACCGCATCGCGCTCGACGCCAAACGGGCCAGCGGCGAGAACGTGCGCGTCGCCGTCATCGATACCGGCATCGACGACAGCAATCCGGCGCTTGCCGGCGTCATCGCCGCGCAGTTCGACGCCATGCCCGACGTGCCGATCGAAAAGCGCGACCACGGCACTTCGATCGACGGTCTGATTGCCGGCGTCGGCCCGCTGGAAGGCATGGCGCCGGGCGCCAGGATCTACCATGCGCGCGCCTTCGAGGGCGGCAAGTCGACCATGGACGTCATCCTGTCGGCGCTCGACTGGGCGGCGGACCAGAATGTCAGCATCATCAATATGAGCTTCGTCGGACCGAAAAACGACCTGCTCGGCACCGCCTGCCGCAATGCACGGGCGCTTGGCATGGTGCTGGTGGCGGCGGCCGGCAATAACGGGCCGAAGGCGCCCTACGGCTATCCGGCCGCCTTTGACGGCGTCATCGCCGTGACGGCCACCGACGCCAAGGATGCGCTGATGCCGCAGGCCAATCGCGGCGCCTATGTGTTCATTTCCGCGCCCGGCGTCGAGATGGTGGCGCCGAGCGGCGCCGGCTCGGATGTCGTTACCGGCACGTCGTTCGCGGCCGCGATCGTCAGCGGCGCCATCGCCAACCTCATCCATGCCACGCCCGACCGCTCGGCCGACGACATCGAGAAGGCGCTTGCGGCGACCGCGAAGGATCTCGGGCTTAAGGGGCGCGACAATGATTTCGGCTACGGCCTGCTGGACATCAAGGCTGCAGGGACTGCGAAGGAATAGCCAGCGACGGCTCACGCGGCGCTTTGCCGGGACGAAGCAGGAACCAGAACGCGGCGATGTGCGTGATCATCAGCAGCGGCACGTAGATGATGGGGATCGCGTAGGTGGCTCCCAACTGCTCCGCGTGCTCGGGAAGGCCTTCCTGAACCGCGTGGTAATAGTCGACGACGAGGTCGGCCATTCCGACGAGATTAAAGGCGACGACGAACGACCAGAAGAGCAAGCGAACTCTGACCGTCAGCAATGCCAGCATGGCCAGCACCCCGGTGGCGAAGTCGCCATAGGCAGCGAACATGGCGAAGCCGGCAGGCAGATTGGGGCCGACGACGCCCGGAAGCAGGAACACGAGACCGAAGAAGCGGAAACTGTGCAGCGTGGCAATGGCGCGTTGCGCCGCCATCCGATCCATCGAGTCCAGCCATGGCAGGCCATATGCACCGAAGCAAAGCAGCCATGCGACATAGCCCAGGACGAGTTGGATCTGGAACAGCATCGGCGTTGACATCGGTTCCCTCGCAACAGGTGGTCATGCGGTCCCGCGCACTTCGACCGTTAGCTAAGACTGCTTTCATAGTTCGGCCATCCGCTGTAATCAGAACAGCCTATGAAGCAGAGATACACAATCCGGCACGGTGCGTTGGACGGGGTCGAGGTATTCCTGGCCGTCGCGCGGCATCGTAACTTCCGCCGTGCCGCGGCGGAACTGGCGGTAACGCCGTCCGCGGTGAGCCAGGCGGTGCGCGCGCTGGAAGCCCGCATCGGTGCGGCCCTGTTTGCCCGCACGACCCGAAGCGTCGGCCTGACCGAGGCTGGCCAGCGGTTCCTCGACCGCGCCGGACCTGCCTTCAAAGAGATCGTGGCCGCAGGCGAGGTCGCCCGCGATGTCGGCCAGCGGCCGACCGGGCTTTTGCGACTGTCCGTGCCCCGCGCGGTCGTGCCGCTGATCCTGGAGCCTATGATCGCGTCGTTCTGCCGGGCCTATCCCGAGATCGAACTGGAGATCGCCGCCAGCGACGAGATGATCGATCTCGCCGCCGGCGGATTCGATGCCGGCATCCGGCTGGGCCAGTTCATCGCGCCCGACATGATCGCGGTGCGGCTAACGCCGCCCTTCTCCTTCGTGGTCGTCGGCAGCCCGGACTATCTCGAGCGCCACGGCCAGCCAGAACAGATCACCGATCTGCGCCACCACGCCTGCCTGCGCCTGCGCCGCGCGAACGGCGCCATCGCACCCTGGTCCTTCGCCGACGGCAACGGGGCGATCGAGGCGGTCGTCTCGGGCCCGCTGATCGCGCATGACTATCCAACCTTGCTGGGGGCCGCGATCCAAGGCGTCGGCCTGGCGCAGACGCCTCGGCCTGTCGCCGACGGCGCAATAGAACAGGGAAAACTCAAACCGGTGCTGGAACACTTTGCCGGCGCGACACCTGGCGTCTTCCTCTATCATCCTGGCAAGCGTCAGGTCCTGCCGAAGCTGCGCGCCTTCATCGATCATCTTAAATCCGCGGGCTGAGACAACGGGTAGAGGCAGCGCAGAAGTCGTTCCAGCAATTGACCCCGCTGGCGAGTGGTCAGGCCGGCGCGCCGGCGACCGATCCCCTGACCACCAGGTCGACTGGCCAGACCTCGCCGCGCGCGCCCTCCTCCAGTCCCGATATCCGCGCCGCCAGCCGCTCGGCGATGCGTGCGCCGGCCAGCCGGATCGACGAGCGCGTCGTGGACAGCGGCACGGAAAAATTCTCCGGCTTCAGCCAGGGAAAAACGTCGTCATGGGCAATCAGCGAGACGTCGCCGGGAATGCTGAGGCCAAGGTCGCGCACCGCGCGCACGACGCCGAGCGCCATGATCAGGCTGGAACAGGCGATTGCCGTCGGCGCGTCGTCCTGTTCGAGCAGGCGCCGGGCGGCGCGATAGCCGTTCTCCTCGGTCATGACGAGCGAGCAGACATGGCGATCGTCCAATGCCAGGCCACTGGCGGCCAGCGCCCGGCGCAGGCCGCGCTCGCGGTGGATGGCAAAGGTCTCGCGGTCGTCGCCATTGATCAGCGCCAGCCGCCGGTGGCCGAGTTGGACGAGCAGCCGCGCGGCTTCGTGGAAGGCGCCTTCATTGTCGATGTCGAGAAAGGGATAGTCGAAATTCAGGCCCTCGCTGCGGCCATGGACGATGAAAGGAATGCCGAGCGTGTTGACCAGCGCCACGCGCCTGTCCTGCGGCCTCGGCGAAGAGATGTAGACGGCATCGACCTGCCGGTTGGCGACGATGCGGCGGTAGGTCGTTTCCTGGTCATCGGCATCGGTCGGTGACAGGACAAGGTCGAGCTCGTGCGAGCGGGCATAGTCGCCAAGACCGGACAGGAATTCGACGAAATGGGGATCGATGTCGACGGCTGCACCCGTCGGCAGGACATAGCCGATCATTCCGGACTTACCCGTGGCCAGCCGGCGCGCACTCGGATTGGGGCGATAGCCGTGGCGCTTGGCTGCGTCCACGACACGCCTGCGGGTTTCCTCGTTGACTTCGGGATAGCCGTTCAGCGCCCGGCTTACCGTGGTCTGGGAAAGCGCCAGCATATGCGCGAGTTGCTTGAGGTTCACGAGAGGCCTCCCTGCCTCAAAGCGCTTTTAAATTGAATCGACCCAAACGCCACAAGGGCGTGGCCAACTCCACATGGACCATAAGCGTGCCGGGGCCCGGTTTGAAACGAAAATTGCTGCTGCAGTGCCGAAAAAGCATGTTGCGGTGCAAATTTTTGGACCCTGGCAGACGGCGACTAAATCGATTAGTTCCTGCTCCCCCTTGACACCCGTCCGATTCAGTGGCGAGATCAACAAAGCCAAAGCGCTTTGGAAGACTGTTCGAAAGGTTGCGGTTCCCTTGCGACTGAGTCACAGTCCTGCGGCGTCGGCGGGCGGAATGGAGGTTCCGTCCGGTGTGTATGACCCACTGGGAGGAATACCGATGAAGAAAATGCTTTTACTGGGTGTTGCGTCTGCCGCATTCGCCCTGAGCGCGCCCGCGCATGCCGAACTGAAGTTCAAGCCGGGCGAGGACAAGCGCTTCAACTGGGCGAATTACGAGGACCTCAAGAAAGTCGACCTCAAGGGCGAGACCCTGACCATCTTCGGACCGTGGCGTGGCGAGGACGAGACGCTTGTCCGGTCGGTACTTGATTATTTCTCCGAAGCCACCGGCGCAGAGGTCAAATATTCCTCGTCCGAGAATTACGAGCAGCAGATCGTCATCGACACCCAGGCCGGCAGTCCGCCCAACATCGCCGTCCTGCCGCAGCCGGGCCTCATCCAGGACCTCGCTTCCAAGGGCGTGCTGACCCCGCTCGGCGACGACGTCGCAGCCTGGGTCAAGGAGAATTACGCCGCCGGCGACTCCTGGGCCAAGCTCGGCACTTACAACGGCAAGGACGGCAAGCCAGGCTTCTATGCCTTTCCCTACAAGATCGACGTGAAGGGGCTGGTCTGGTACTCGCCCGACAATTTCGAGGAAGCCGGCTACAAGGTGCCGAAGACGCAGGAAGAACTTGCCGAACTCGAGAAGAAGATCATCGCCGATGGCGGCAAGCCGTGGTGTATCGGGCTTGGTTCGGGCGGCGCGACGGGCTGGCCGGCGACCGACTGGGTCGAGGACATCATGCTGCGCACGCAGACTCCCGAAGTCTACGACAAGTGGGTGAAGAACGAGATTCCGTTCAACGACCCGGCCGTGGTCAACGCTATCGACATCTTCGGCAAGATCGCCACCGACGACAAGATGGTCGACGGCGGCGCCAAGGCGGTCGCGGCGACCGACTTCCGCGACAGCCCGAAGGGCCTCTTCACCGTACCGCCGAAGTGCTACATGCACCATCAGGCATCGTTCATCCCCTCCTTCTTCCCGGAAGGCGTGAAGCTTGGCCAGGATGCGGACTTCTTCCCCTACCCGCCCTACGGCTCCAAGCCGGAGCTCGGGACGCCGCTGGAAGTCGCCGGAACGCTGGTGATGATCACCAAGGATTCCAAGGCATCGCGCGAATTCATCAAGTTCCTGCAAATGCCGCTCGCGCATGAATTGTGGATGGCACAGAAGAGCTTCGTCACACCCTTCAAGGGGGCCAACAAGGACGCCTATGGCAGCGATGCGCTGAAGAAGCAGGGCGAGATCCTGGTCGGCGCCACGACGGTGCGCTTCGACGGCTCCGACCTGATGCCCGGCAAGGTCGGCGCCGGCTCGTTCTGGACTGGCATGATCGACCTGGTCGGCGGCAAGTCCGCCCAGGACGTCGCCACCGACATCCAGAAGAGCTGGGACGCCATCAAATAGGCCGCTCCGGCGCGACCTGATCTTTCCTCATCTTGCTACTGGATTCGGGCTACGGCCCGGATCCGACCGGCGGGGCACGCCGGAAGCTTCGCATTTCGATTGTTCCGAATAACTGAAAGTCGGCGCATCGGTCGCCAGCACCGCTGGCCGGTCACGCGCAGGGAGAGGGACCCATGGCGGCTCAGATTTTCTCGGCAATATTCGTCATCATCATCGGCGTCGGCGGCTGCGTCGCCTATTTCTGGGGCGCCAACAAACTGCTTGACCTGATCTTCCCCGCGCGCGGAGTGTCCGGAGCGGCTGCCGTCAACAATCTGCGCCGGCAGGGATTGGTGCGGCCCTGGTTGTTCGTGGGTCCGGCGCTGATCATCCTGACCATCTACCTGGTCTATCCGGTGATCGCGACGCTGTGGCTGTCCTTCTTCGATCGCGGTGGCACGAGTTTCGTGGGGTTCGCCAACTATGAATGGGCGCTGCGCGATCCGGATCTGCGAAACGCCATCCGCAACAACATATTGTGGCTGGCGGTGGTGCCGGCGGCCTGCACCTTCCTCGGCCTGATCATCGCCGTGCTCACCGACAAGATATGGTGGGGAACGATTGCCAAAAGCCTGATCTTCCTGCCGCTGGCCATCTCCTTCGTCGGCGCCAGCGTGATCTGGAAGTTCATCTACGAATATCGTGGCCAGGGCCAGATCCAGATCGGCCTGCTCAACGCCATCATCCAGTATTTCGGCGGCCAGCCGCAGGTCTGGATATCGCTGCCGTTCTGGAACAACTTCTTCCTGATGGTCATCCTGATCTGGATCCAGACCGGCTTTGCCATGGTCATCCTGTCCTCGGCGCTGCGCGGCATCCCCGAAGAAACACTGGAAGCCGCGGTCATAGACGGCGCCAATCCGTTCCAGATCTTCTGGAAGATCATGGTGCCGCAGATCTGGGGCACCATCGCGGTGGTATGGACCACCATCACCATCCTGGTGCTGAAAGTGTTCGACATCGTTCTGACCATGACCAACGGTCAATGGAACAGCCAGGTGCTGGCCAATCTGATGTTCGACTGGATGTTCCGCGGCGGCGGCGATTTCGGCCGCGGCGCGACCATAGCCATCATCATCATGATTGCCGTCATTCCGATCATGGTCTGGAACATCCGCCAGGCCAACAAAGAGACGGGAGGGCACTGAGATGGCCGTCGCGACCGGAAATTCCTTCGCCAGCCGTTTCGGCGTCCATATCGCAGTGCTCGTCTTCGTGGTGATCTGGACCATCCCGACGCTCGGCATCCTCGTCTCGTCGCTGCGCGACAAGGACCAGATCATCGCCTCGGGTTGGTGGAATTCCTTCGCCAGTTCCAGCCAGACGGAAGCCGGGCGACTGCCGGCCGCCTCCACACAGGTAGAAAAGGACGGCAAGTTCGTTCTCCAGGGCAACATCTTCGGCGACGGGGCCAAGCGCGCGATAAGCGCCTTCGGCGTCAAGGCGGCGGCACCGACGCAGTATCCTGCCGGCACATCAGCCGATCTCGGTGACGGCGTGACCCTGCAGCTCAACGCCGACGGCAGCTTCGTCATGGCCTCGCCAAAGGCGTTCGAGGGCGACAGGGGCCAGCGCGTCTACTATGCTTCGTCGGCGCCGCCGAAATTCACCACTGACAATTATCAGACCGTGCTGTTTTCCGAAGGCATCGGCCGCTCCTTCATGAATTCGCTAACGGTCACCATCCCGGCGACCGTCATCCCGATCCTGATCGCGGCCTTTGCGGCCTACGCACTGGCCTGGATGCGCTTTCCAGGCCGCGCGCTCCTGATCGCCGTCGTCATCGGCCTGCTGGTGGTGCCGCTGCAGATGTCGCTCATTCCGCTCCTGAAGCTTTACAATGGCGTCGGCACGTTCTTCGGCGTGCCGTCCAAGACCTATCTCGGCATCTGGCTGGCGCATACCGGCTTCGGCCTGCCCTTCGCCATCTACCTCTTGCGAAGCTATATTGCCGGCCTGCCGCGCGAGATCATGGAATCGGCGCGCATCGACGGCGCCAGCGATTTCGAGATCTTCGTCAAGATCGTGCTGCCGCTGTCCTTCCCGGTGCTTGCCTCCTTCGCCATCTTCCAATTCCTGTGGGTATGGAACGATCTCCTGGTGGCAATGGTTTTCCTCGGAACAGCGCCCGATCAGATCGTGCTGACGGCCAAGCTCAATGCGCTGCTTGGCTCGCGTGGCGGCAACTGGGAGATCCTGACGACATCGGCCTTCATCACCATCATCGTGCCGCTGATCGTCTTCTTCTCGCTGCAACGTTATTTCGTCCGCGGGCTGCTGGCCGGCTCGGTGAAAGGAGGTTGAGACCATGCAATCGGCTTTGAAGGCGACTGCGAAACCAGACCCCGCCATCGACCGCGACTGGTGGCGGGGCGCGGTGATCTACCAGATCTATCCGCGCAGCTATCAGGATTCCAATGGCGACGGCATCGGCGACCTCAAGGGCATCATCGGCAGGCTGCCCTACATTGCCGCCCTTGGCGCGGACGCCATCTGGATCTCGCCTTTCTTCAAATCGCCAATGAAGGATTTCGGCTATGACGTCTCGGATTATTGTGACGTCGACCCGATGTTCGGCACGCTGGCGGATTTCGACGCACTGACGGCGGAGGCGCACCGACTGGGCCTCAAGGTGATGATCGACGAGGTGCTGTCGCATACCGCCGACATCCACCCCTGGTTCAAGGAAAGCCGCTCGAGCCGCACCAATCCCAAGGCCGACTGGTATGTCTGGGCGGATGCGAGACCCGATGGCACGCCGCCCAACAACTGGCTGTCGATCTTTGGCGGCTCGGCCTGGCAATGGGACACCAGCCGCCAGCAATACTACCTGCACAATTTCCTGGCCGAGCAGCCCGACCTCAATTTCCACAACCGCGAAGTCCAGGACGCGCTGCTCGACGTCACCCGCTTCTGGCTGGAACGCGGCGTCGACGGCTTTCGCCTCGACACCATCAATTTTTACTTCCACAGCCAGGGGCTGGAAAACAACCCGCCGCTGCCGCCGGAACAGCGCAACGACCAGACGGCGCCGGCGGTCAATCCCTACAACTACCAGGACCATATCTACGACAAAAGCCGACCGGAAAACCTCGCCTTCCTCGAGCGCTTCCGGGCGCTGCTCGACGAGTACACGGCGACCGCAGCGGTCGGCGAAGTCGGCGATTCGCAACGCGGGCTGGACGTGGTCGCCGCCTATACCGCCGGCGGCAAGCGCGTGCACATGTGCTATTCCTTCGACTTCCTGGCGCCGGAAAAGATCAGTGCCGCCAAGGTCCGCTCGGTGCTGGAAGCTTTTGGCCGGGTGGCCAGCGATGGCTGGTCGTGCTGGGCGTTTTCAAACCATGACGTGATGCGACCGGCCTCGCGCTGGGCCGCCGACGAGGCGGACCCGTCGGCCTATCTCAAGGTCATCTCGGCATTGCTGATGTCGCTGCGCGGTTCGGTCTGCATCTACCAGGGCGAAGAACTCGGCCTCGGCGAGGCCGACCTGCGCTTCGAGGATCTGCAGGATCCCTACGGCATCCGTTTCTGGCCTGAATTCAAGGGCCGCGACGGCTGCCGCACGCCCATGGTGTGGGATGGCAATGCAAGGAATGGCGGCTTCTCCCAGGCAAAACCCTGGTTGCCGGTACCGGCCGAGCATCTGCCGCAGGCGGTCAACGTGCAGCAAGGCGACGAAACCTCCCTGCTTGAGCATTACCGGCGCTTTCTTTCTTTCCGCCGCGCCCATCCGGCGCTGGCCAAGGGGGACATCGCCTTCATCGAAAGCCAGGGCGACACCGTCGCCTTCACCCGCCGGTCGGGCAATGAGGAGATCGTCTGCGTCTTCAATCTGGGCGCAAGGCCGGCGAAGGTTGACCTCGGCAACCGAACCCTGCAACCTTTGCCGGGACACGGGTTCTCCGGGCAGGCGAGCACCGGGTCGGTCGAGCTCGGCGGCTATGGCGCCTGGTTCGGACGCATAGGCTGAAACATCCGAGGAATCACTGGAGGAAACCAATGGCCGATGTCAATTTGAGACAAGTGAAGAAGTCCTATGGCAATCTTAACATTCTCCACGGCATCGACCTCGACATCAAATCGGGCGAGTTCATAGTCTTCGTCGGCCCGTCGGGCTGCGGCAAGTCGACCTTGCTGCGCTCGATCGCCGGGCTCGAGGAAATCACGTCGGGTGAACTCAAGATCGACGGCCACGTGGTCAACGACGTGCCACCCTCGAAGCGCGGCATCGCCATGGTGTTCCAGTCCTATGCCCTCTACCCGCACATGACCGTCTACGACAACATGGCCTTCTCGATGAAGATCGGTGGGGAAAGCAAGGCCGAGATCGACAAAAGGGTTCGGCAAGCCGCCGAGATCCTGCAGCTGACCAAATATCTCGACCGTCTGCCCAAGGCGATGTCGGGCGGCCAGCGGCAGCGCGTCGCCATCGGCCGCGCCATCGTGCGCAATCCGAAGGTGTTCCTGTTCGACGAACCGCTGTCGAACCTTGACGCCGCATTGCGCGTTGCGACGCGCATCGAGATCGCCAAGCTCAAGGAATCGATGCCCAACACGACCATGATCTACGTCACGCACGACCAGGTCGAGGCGATGACGCTGGCCGACCGCATTGTCGTGCTGAAGGACGGGCACATCGAGCAGGTCGGCACGCCCATGGAACTCTACAAGAACCCCGGCAACCTCTTCGTCGCCCAGTTCATCGGCTCGCCGGCCATGAACATCCTGCCGGCGACGGTCGACAAGACGGGCAATCCGACCATCGTCAGCCATGTCGGCGGCCGCAAGGCGACGGTGCCGATCGCGACACCTGCTTCGGCAAAGGGAGCGGCGGTCAGCTTCGGCGTACGGCCGGAAGATCTCGCGATCGCCAGCGGTGCGGATTATCTGTTCGAGGGGACCGTCGATTATCTCGAACAGCTTGGCGAGGTCCAGCTGGTCTATGTCGATATCGGCCGGGCCGACCTGCCGCTGGTGACCAAGCTGCCGGGCAATGTCGAGGTCAAGCGCGGCTCGACGCTGCGGCTGACCGCCAATGCCGGCGATCTCCATATCTTCGATGCGGATGGTCGCTCCTTTGCCCTCCACGAAGCGGAAGCAAAGGCGGCCTGAAGACGGCCGTCCGGTAATGAAAGAACAAGAGCGGCGGGCCTGGCCCGCCGCTCTTCTTGTCTGCACAGGCTGGTTAGTTGTTGCCGAAGAGATTGCGATCGGCACCCTGATGGGCCGGCTTCTGCACGTCGCCGGACGAGTTGAGCAGCTTGTAGACAGGCGAATCGCTGTTGCGGATCGCACCTGTATGCGACGTATCGACATTGACAGTCGACGAAGCAGTGGGCTGGTTGACGCCGTTGGAGCCATAATTGTCGCTGCCGGCGAAGGCGCTGCCGGAGACGGCCAGAACGGCGGCGGCGGCAATGAGGATCTTGTTCATTTTAGGTACTCCTGAATTTTGGAAGTCCCGCGGACCGGCGGGCCAGAGCCCACCGGCCGTGGGATGGCCGTTAATGGCCGAAGAGGTTGCGGTCGCTGCCCTGCTGGACAG
>NZ_JAIUGR010000029.1:0-3398 GCF_020164695.1 Mesorhizobium sp. ESP6-5 | reverse complement strand
GTACCCCTCCGGTGAGGGCCGTCTTGTCAGCTGAGGGCGAACATCGGAAGTCCTAGGGATAATCCTAGGAGTAGCCCTATGACGATGGCGCGGTTGGAAGTGATCACGTCGGTCGAGAGGCGCCGGCGCTGGTCAGGGGAGGAGAAGGAGCACCTGGTCGCGGCGTCATTCGAGCCGGGAGTATCGGTGTCGGAGGTCGCGCGATCGGCCGGCATTCACGTCAGCCAGTTGTTTCGATGGCGCAAGGAGCTGTGTGATCCGGTCGACACCGGTGCCTCGCAATTGGTCCCAGTTGAGATCGTCCCTGCAGTGCCGTCTCCCGTTGAAGCGCCGGCGTCATCGACGTCACCCGGCCGATCGCGCCGCAAGGGCAGTATCATTGAGATCGAGCTTGGCGGCGGGCGGCGCGTTCGCGTCGACCGCGATGTGGACACCGAGGCGCTGCGGCGCGTTCTGGATGCGCTTGGATCCCGATGATCCCGGTTCCGAGCGGCGTGCGTGTGTGGTTGGCGACAGGCCACACCGACATGAGGAAGGGCTTCCCAGGCCTTGCGCTGATCGTGCAGGAGACATTGAAGCGCGATCCGCACAGCGGTCATCTGTTCGTCTTCCGCGGTCGGCGCGGCGACCTGATCAAGGTTCTGTGGCACGACGGCCAAGGCGCCTGCCTGTTCTCGAAGAAGCTCGAGCGCGGCCGCTTCATCTGGCCGTCGCCGGCTGACGGCGTGATCACCATCACGCCGGCGCAACTCGGCTATCTGCTCGAAGGCATCGACTGGCGTATGCCGCAAAAGACTTGGCGGCCGACGGCGACAGGCTAGATTTTGGCCTTGCACATGGTGGTGGATGTGATTCCATCGCTCGGTGTCCGCTGCTGAATCGCTCCCTTCCGACCTGGCTGCCGCCCACGCGATGATCCTCGCGGAGCGCGCCGCGCGCGTTGAGGCCGAAGCGCTTGCCGCCCGCGCAGCGGCTGTCAGTTCCGGGACGGAGGCGCTGATTGGGCGGCTGAAGCTGGAGATCGAGAAGCTCAGGCGCGAGCTCTATGGCAGCCGCTCGGAACGCAAGGCTCGTCTGCTTGAGCAGATGGAGCTTCAGCTTGAGGAACTGGAGGCCGACGCAACCGAGGACGAACTCGCTGCCGAGAAGGCGATAGCTCAAACGCAAACGGTTCGTTCGTTCGAGCGTCGACGCCCGGCGCGCAAGCCATTCCCCGAACATCTGCCGCGCGAGCGCATCGTAATCGCCGCTCCCGAGAGCTGCCCATGCTGCGGCTCGACCAGGTTGTCGAAGCTCGGGGAGGACGTTACCGAGACGCTCGAGGTGATCCCGCGCCAGTGGAAGGTCATCCAGACGGTGCGCGAGAAGTTCTCCTGCCGGCAATGCGAGGCGATCACCCAGCCGCCAGCACCGTTCCACGTCACTCCGCGCGGCTTTGCCGGCCCGAACCTGCTTGCTATGGTGCTGTTCGAGAAGTTCGGCCAACACCAGCCGCTCAACCGGCAGAGCGAACGTTACGGCCGCGAAGGCGTCGATCTGAGCCTGTCGACACTGGCCGACCAAGTCGGCGCCTGCGCGGCAGCGCTGCGCCCGCTGCATGCGCTAATCGAGGAGCATGTGCTCTCGGCAGACCGTCTTCACGGCGACGATACCACGGTGCCGATCCTGGCGAAGGGCAAGACCGATACCGGTCGGGCCTGGGTCTATGTCCGCGACGATCGGCCCTTCGGCAGCACAGCGCCACCGGCGGTGCTGTTTTACGCCTCCCGTAACAGGTCGGGCGAACATCCGGAACGGCATCTGAGCCAGTTCACCGGCATTCTGCAGGCCGATGCCTATGCCGGCTACAACGGGCTTTATCTCCCCGACCGGAAGCCCGGAGCGGTGACGGAGGCGCTGTGCTGGAGCCATGCGCGACGCAAGTTCTTCGTGCTGGCCGATATCGCCGCCAATAGCCGTCGGGGAAAGAACACGCCGCCGATCTCGCCGATCGCTTTCGAGGCTGTCAAACGTATCGATCTCCTGTTCGAGATCGAACGAGATATCAGCGGGCTTGCCGCCGAACTGCGCCTTGCCATCAGGACCGAAAGGAGCGCGCCGCTCATCGCCGAACTCGAAGCATGGATGCATGGCGAGCGAGCTAAACTGTCGCGTCACGCTCCCGTCGCGCAGGCGATCGACTACATGCTCAAGCGCTGGCCAGGCTTCATCCGCTTTCTCGAAGACGGGCGCATCTGCCTGACCAACAACGCGGCCGAACGCGCGCTCCGCGGTCTGGCTCTCGGCCGCAAGGCGTGGCTCTTCGCCGGTTCAGACCGTGGCGCCGACCGCGCTGCTATCATGTATACGCTGATTGGCTCCGCGAAGCTCAATGACGTCGATCCACAGGCCTGGCTCGCCGACGTGCTCGCCCGCATCGCCGACACATCGCAAGGCCGGCTGGACGAACTCCTGCCATGGAACTGGAAACGTCGATCATCGAAGGCCATCGCTGCGTAGGACGAGAGAATGGCTCACGGGCGAAACAAGTATCAGTCACGAGAGAACCGAGCTCGAGTCCGGGAGATCTTGCTACGCGATTGGGATCCTATCGGTGTCTCCGGCATACCAGATGCTACCGACGAATATGACGCCTACGCGAACACGGTCTACGTCATGCTGATGGACGAAAGCGCCACCGCGAGCGACATCGCAGCCTATCTATTCGCTGTAGCCACCGAGCATATGGGATTAATGGACCGCGGGCTGCTAGCTGAGAGAAGCGACCGGGTCGCCAAACTTCTGGTTAGCCTCCGACCTGAGTTCGGCAACCACTGACGGCACATTCGTCCGGTATCGGAACCACCGCGGCCTTTGCGGACGGTTATGATTGGAAGATAGAAGCGGCCGAGACTGCGAACGCGGGTCAGCCGATGAGGACTACAAGGTCCGCCTGGGCGCGCCGGCCTCAGCCAAATTCTGCTTGCTCTTCATTTGCGCGCAGACCTCTTAGGGCGCTCGTTCTCCGTTATTCCAAAAGTGAGCCGAGCGTCTGGCGCTTCTTTGTGAACGACAATCTGCATATGAGCTCGAAGCTCATTGCGGAAACGTGAGGCGTTTCGGGCTCCCCATACTCCGACGAAGCATTCGCCGGAAACATCGTTCTTGAAGACTGCCGCCCCACCAAAGGCGGAAGACAGACCGCCTTCACCAACAACACCCCCGTTGCCGTAAACTGCGACAACGCAATCCACCGGAGCAACGCTCACCACTGTGTCGCCGGACGGAGCGAAACCTGCGCTCCTGAAGAGATAAACAGGACAAGGAGAAGTAATCATTGCCTGAGCATACCTCGGTCGTTGGGTGCAGCAAGCTCCTCAGCTAACTTTCAATACCTGCGGTGTTCGCCGGACGGGTAC
>NZ_JAIUGR010000028.1:0-3679 GCF_020164695.1 Mesorhizobium sp. ESP6-5 | reverse complement strand
CCCTCTGCCATTCTTGAATCCGCCCTCTATGTCACCGACCTCGACGCCGCCGAGCACTTCTACACCGACATTCTCGGCCTCGAGCTGCTCGGCAAGGTAGAAGGCCGCCACCTGTTCTTCCGCTGTGGCCCGGGCGTCCTGCTCGTCTTCAACGCCGAGGCGACCAGAATTCCGCCCGCGCCGGACGCAAGGCTGAAAGTGCCGCCGCACGGCACGGTCGGCGAAGGCCATCTGTGCTTTGCCGCGACCGCCGATGAAATCGAGCTTTGGAAAGCCCATCTCTTGGCGAAGAAAATCGCCATCGAAAGCGAATTCGAATGGCCGCAAGGCGGCCGTTCGATCTATATACGCGACCCTTCGGGCAATTCGATCGAGTTCGCCGAGCCGAGAATCTGGGACCTTTGATGCATTCGCCAAACCTCCATACGCTTGATGGCAAGAAGATCGTCGTCGCCAGCCACAATGAAGGCAAGCTGCGCGAATTCGCCGAGCTGATGGGGCCGTTCGGTTTCGAGGCGAAATCGGCCAAGGCGTATGGCCTGCCCGAACCGGACGAAACCGGCACCACCTTCGAGGAAAACGCCTACATCAAGGCCTTTGCCGCGGCAAAGGCGACTGGCCTGCCGGCACTCTCGGACGATTCCGGCCTCTGTGTCGACGCGCTCGACGGCGCGCCCGGCGTCTATACCGCGAACTGGGCCGAGACTCCGGACGGTTCGCGCGATTTCGCCATGGCCATGCAGCGCACCGAAGTGGCGATGCAGGAAGTCGGCGCGGCCACGCCCGAACGGCGCACGGGCCGCTTTGTCGCCGTCATCTGCCTCGCCTTTCCCGACGGCGAGGCCGAATATTATCGCGGCGAGGCCGAGGGCACGCTGGTCTGGCCGCCGCGCGGCGAGCTCGGCTTCGGCTACGATCCGGTGTTTTTGCCCAATGGCTTCGACAAGACCTTCGGCGAGATGAGCGCGGAGGAAAAGCACGGCTGGAAACCCGGCCAGGCGACGGCGCTGTCGCACCGCGCCCGCGCCTTCCAGAAATTCGCCCAAGCCCGGCTTGGTTCGGTGAGGCCTGGCTCGGCATGATCGGACCCGGCACCACCATGGCGCTCGACCGCGGTCCCGGCTTCGGCGTCTATGTCCATTGGCCGTTCTGCGCGGCCAAGTGCCCCTATTGCGACTTCAACAGCCATGTCCGCCACCAGCCGGTCGACCAGGAGCGCTTCGCCGCCGCCTTCGAGGCCGAGTTGGCGACGATGCGCCAGCGCACCGGGCCGCGCGAAGTGACCAGCATCTTCCTCGGCGGCGGCACGCCGTCGCTGATGAAGCCGGAAACCGTGGCCAGGGTTCTGGACGCCGTGGCTGGGAATTGGACGGTGCCTGACGGCATCGAGGTGACGCTCGAGGCCAACCCGTCCTCGGTCGAGGCGGAGCGGTTTCGCGGTTACCGCGCCGCCGGTGTCAACCGCGTCTCGCTCGGCGTGCAGGCGCTGAACGACAAGGATTTGCGCTTTCTCGGCCGGCTGCACAATGTAAGGGAAGCCTTGCACGCCATCGGGCTCGCGCGCGAAATCTTTCCGCGGCTCTCCTTCGACTTGATCTATGCGCGGCCCGGGCAGACGCCGGAGGATTGGCAGGCGGAACTCGACCAGGCGATCGGCCATGCCGCCGACCACCTGTCGCTCTACCAGCTCACCATCGAGGAAGGCACGCCCTTCCATGCGCTGCACGCGGCGAAGAAATTTGCCATTCCCGACAATGACCACGCCGCCGATCTCTATGCGCTGACGCAGGAAATCACGTCGGCGCACGGCCTGCCGGCCTACGAGATCTCCAACCACGCCAGGCCGGGCGCCGAGAGCCGGCACAACCTGACCTACTGGCGCTACGGCGAATATGTCGGCGTCGGCCCCGGTGCGCATGGCCGCTTCGTGGAGAACGGCCATCGTGTGGTGACCATCGCAGAACGGATGCCGGAAACCTGGGCCAATCTGGTCGAGGCCAAGGGCCATGGCATCACCGGCGGCGAGCTGCTGACGCGCTCCGAAGAGGCGGACGAGTTTCTTTTGATGGGGCTGAGGCTCGCTGAAGGCATCGACCTCTCGCGCTACGAGGCCTTTTCCGGGCGCGAGCTGTCGAGCGCTCGGCTGTCGGTGCTGCAGGGCGAGGGGCTGGTGGCGCCGATCGGCAACGCCCGCCTGCGTGCCACGGCGGCCGGAATGATCGTGCTCGACGCCGTGGTGGCGGACTTAGCGCGCTAAACCTTGAAAAACGTCCTCTTCGTCTGCAGCCAGAACCGCTTGCGCAGCCCGACCGCCGAACAGGTGTTTTCCACGCGGCGCGACATCGAAGTCGCCTCGGCTGGCACCAACCATGACGCCGACACGCCGCTGACGCACGAGCTCGTCGGCTGGGCGGACATCATCTTTGTCATGGAGAAAACCCACCGGACGAAACTGCGGAAGCAATTCAAGGCCAGCCTGAAGGCGGCCAAGGTGATCTGCCTCGATATCCCCGACGATTATGAATTCATGGACCCGGAGCTGATCGCGCTTCTGAAGGCGCGCGTGTCCCGGTATCTGGACTGAGCGCTTGCATTCGCCCCTTCGCCTTCGGCCGAACACCGTTGACCCCGAAGCCTATCTGCCCGAATTGTAGCCCCCGTTCCTCCCGGCTCCGGACGTCATGGCCACGCGCGAACCACCCAAACCCACGGACGCCCCGCTCACCTTCGCGGTGCTGGTGTTCCCCGGCTTTCCGATGATGGCGTTCAGTTCCGTCATCGAGCCACTGCGCGCCGCCAACATACTGGCGAAGCGGGAATGCTACCGCTGGATCATCGTCGGGGCGACCCAAGGTCCGGTCGAGGCCTCGAACGGCGTCGTCATCCAGCCAGGCTTTTACGCCGAGGCAGCGCCCAAGGTCGACCGCATCGTGGTCTGCTCGGGCGGCGATGCCGACCATCTCGTCGCCGAGGACGCAGCGAGCTGGATCCGCCGCAGCCTGCGCGCCGGCGCGCATATCGGGGCGGTGGCGGACGCGGCGTTCTTCCTCGCACGCGCGGGCCTGCTCGACGGCCATGCCTGCACCTTGCATTGGACCAGCCAGGCCGCCTTCACCGAGGCTTTTCCCAACATCGAGCTGCGCCGCGATCTCTACGTCATCGACCGCAAGCGTTTCACCTCGGCCGGCGGCGTCGGCAGCCTCGACATGATGCTGGAGATCGTCACCCGCGACTACGGCGCCGAGCTTGCCGCCGGCGTCGCCGAATGGTTCGTGCACAGCCAGCTGCGCTCCAGCGTCGACCGCAAGCTGATGCCGCTGCGCCTGCGCACCGGCGTGCAGAACGAGCTGGTGCTGTCGGCCATCGCCATCATGGAAGACGCGGTGGAGGAGAGGCTCGGCATGGCCGAGCTGACGGCGAAGCTCGGCGTTTCCTCCGACAAGCTCGAGCGCTCGTTCCGCTCCGAACTCGCCATCTCGCCCAATGGCTATTACCGACGGCTCAGGCTGAAACGCGCCGCCGACCTGCTGGCGCATTCGACGCTTGCCGTGCGCGACGTGGCGCTCGCCTGCGGCTTTGCCTCGATGTCGAGCTTTGCGCGGGCCTTTAGGGAGGAGCATGGGCATGCGCCGAAGCTGGCGAGACGGCATTAGCGCGAGTTGACGCGGGAGGCGTTGGC
>NZ_JAIUGR010000027.1:0-11881 GCF_020164695.1 Mesorhizobium sp. ESP6-5 | reverse complement strand
TGAGCATACCTCGGTCGTTGGGTGCAGCAAGCTCCTCAGCTAACTTTCAATACCTGCGGTGTTCGCCGGACGGGTACACTTATTGGGCTGCTCAAGGTGCAGCGTTACAATCGGGGCGAGTCCTCGGGGCGCCTGGGCGACACGCGCGCATTTTCCGACCGAACACTGATGTTTTCGCTTGATGCTCAGGGTCGGATCTGGGCGCCGCGCGCCTTGTCTCGTGTTGCGCGCCGAGCGATCGCTAGCATCGATCCAAACTATCGGCGCGAGCTCCACGCACTGTTCAAGGCCTTCGCCATGCTTCCATAGCCCGCGCGCGGGACTCCCGGACCAACCCACTGATTGGAGCGATCAAGGCATACCCGACCTCGAAACGCAAAAACCGTCCCGGTTAGACCGGGACGGTTATTGATTTATGATAGAATTGGTTGCGGGGACTGGCTGCAACCGTTGCTTTCGCCCCATCAGTCGAACGAAGTTGTAGCGCCGCTTGACACTATCCGCCCTAGCGACTCGACGTCCGATAGAATTCAAACGGTTCAAGTCGGTCATGGTTCAAGCGATCGGACAGCTTGCAGCCCGCCAGGAGGATCGCAAGGACTCTTCGCCACGTTGAGTGCTGTGGCCGGTAGCGGCTTGCAATAAAAACAAACACTTGCCTTTAAAAGCGGGTTAAATAGCTTCACGCCTTTCGCCACGCTGAGCGTCCTCCTGTGCAGCATACCTATGTCACAAAGCTATCACCGGGCCCATGAAGATGAAGGACGAGACTGTGGACTATTTGCTGTCTCGCCTGCCGCAAGTTTCATCAATAGAATTTTAGCTTGAACTAAATTTCGAAAAGGATCAATACTAACCATATACGGGAGGGTCAGGTGATGGACTTCATCGAGCGAATGTTTGGCATATCACCCGACGGCGGTTCCGGCTCATTCGAGGCAGCTCTGATCATGATTCCCATCGTGGTCGCGGGTCTTGTGCTGGTGGCATGGAAGCGCGCAAAGTCCGGCTGAGGCGCCTTTCGAATAGACCATTGGCCACTCCAGCGACAGGAGGTCCGCCATGTCCGACAAGGGTTCGAAGGATTCAAAAGGCGATCCCGGCAAGGCGCGCGACGACGACAAGCCGGGGAAGAGCAAGCCTCAGCCGTTGCGCCAACAGGGCGAGCATCAAGTGCCACTGCATCCGATGCCTCCCCCGCCGAGCGAAGAGCGGTCCATCCACCAGCGCCGACCGCTGCCGCCGGTTCCAGAAAAGAAGTGAAAGCTTGATCGAATAGGACCAGCAGAAGCACAGCAGCTTACCGAATGCGCCCGCGAGATTAAGAGCCGCCGAATGGAGGGACGAGATGGCCAAGTCAAGCAGCAGCCGCGAAGGCTCAGGCAGAGGCGCGCGTAGGGCTGCGGCCGCTCGATCGCCGGTTCAGGCCGTTGCACTACTTGATACCCCGCCCGCGATCGAGCGGCCGAAGCGGATTCACCCCCGGCATTTGCTGCCGCTGATCGCGGAAGGCATCGAGCGCGACGTTCACAGCGTATCCAAGGAGGTCCGGCTGGCGCCTGCGTTCATGGCGGCGCGCGCCGCAGGCGACGAGATAGCGCTGTCGCGCAACACAGAGCTGACTGGCCCGGCGACCAACAGCACCGCATCCAACGTCGGCGAGCCAAGCTGCGCGGTCAACGGCGACATCGTGCTCTACACCGGCAACTGGTACGCAGCGGTTTCTTCCGACGGCGGCGCGACTTTCCAATACATGGATCCGGAAAGTGCATTCCCGTTGCCAAGCCCCAACATCCGGTTCTGCTGCGACCAGGTCGTCCAGTACGTGCCTGAGCTGGATATGTTCGTGTGGCTGCTGCAGTACGGTCCTGAGTCAGGCGATAATATCCAGCGGCTGGCCTTTGCCAAATCCGCCGATGTCGCAAAAGGCCGCTGGAAGGTATTCGACATAACCACCAGCATGCTCGGCGTACCCGGCGCCTTCCTCGACTTTCCCGACCTCGCCATCGGCCAGAACTATCTCTACATGACGACGAACATCTTCAGGGCCAACGACGTCGGCTCGGCGGTCGTGCGCATCAGCTTGGCCAGCATCCGTGCCGGCAGCCCAACAGAAACCCATTTCGTCTCGATGGAGCTGCAGAGCTTCCGCGTCGCGCAGAACACCGGGAACGTCGGCTATTTCGCAGCCCACCAGGACACAAGCACGCTCGCGGTCTTTGCCTGGCCGGAGAATGCGGCGGCTCCCACCAAGACGCAGGTTGCGGTGGCGCGCTGGCTGGGTGGCAACGGCTACATCTCGCGGACGCCGGACGACCGCAGATGGCTGGATCGTGCCGACCCCCGCATCACCGGCGCCACGCGTTCTGGCAACGAGTTGTGGTTTGCTTGGAGTGTCGATGCCAGATCCAACCGAAGGGCGCGTCCCTTCATCCAGATCGCCAGGATCGGCCTTCCCGGCTTTGCGCTGATCGACAACGTCAACGTGTTTGATCCCAACGCCGCCACCTGCTACGGCGCGCTGTCGACCAACGCGGACGGAGAGATCGGCATCTCCTACATGGTCGGCGGTCCTCAACAGTTCCCAAGCCATGTCGTGGGGATCCTGACCGGTTCCGAAAAACACTTGATCGTTGCCAATGGCGAGCGCAGCCCGATCGGCGATCCCTCGACCGGTAAGGGGGAATGGGGTGACTATCTGGCCGTGCGGCCCGTGCATCCTGGCGGTAAGCTATTTGCGGCCACCGGCTACACGATGAAGGGCCTGGGCAACGGCTCGAACCGCGACGTAACCCCGCGCTTCGTAACATTCGGACGCGCGCGTAATGGCGCGGGCGGCCTGGGCATCCCACCGGTGCCGCCTCCGCCGCCGCCGGCGCTGCCGCCTTCAGGGATCGACGACCTCAAAGCGCCGTTCGGCGACGTCAACACACTCGCCACGGTGCCGACGGCGGTCGCGGTCGCGGTCAAGTCGGCGTGCGCCGCCGAGGGGCAACAGGCCATGCCGGCCGACCAGGAGATGGTGATCGGACTGAAAATGGTCACCAAGCCTGGCGTGGAGCGCTGGTCAATCAAGACCGGCACCGATCGCGACGTGGCACTTGTCGGCAAGAATGTGATCGGCGGCAAGAAGCTCGCCACCGGCATCGTTGAGACGACGATCGAGGAGCTCAACCTGATCGGCCGGCCAGCGGACATGCGTCCGCCGACCATCCTCTTCCCGAGCTACCAGGAACGCCGGCGCGGGCCGGTGGAGTTCACCGTGTGGCGCATCGAATGCGTCGTAATTGGCGTCAAGCTCGAGAAGGACGGCGACTATCACTTGGTCCTGCAAGGGGCGAGCAGCAAGATGATGGTTGGCGAAGTGCCAACGCCGCGTCCGCCGTTTATCGACGAAGCCGCGCCGTGGCTGCAGAACATCAAGGACGTCAGGCAGGCCGTTGACGACAAGC
This sequence comes from Mesorhizobium sp. ESP6-5, assembly GCF_020164695.1. Lineage (NCBI taxonomy): Bacteria > Pseudomonadati > Pseudomonadota > Alphaproteobacteria > Hyphomicrobiales > Phyllobacteriaceae > Mesorhizobium > Mesorhizobium sp. ESP6-5. Next base: position 8,429 of record NZ_JAIUGR010000027.1, on the reverse strand, counting down.
TGATCGCGCCGCTGTCGCCGCACGACTTCGTGCAGCTCAACGATACGCTGGTACCGCGCGACGCTGTCAGCGACGATCAATTCCTGCTGCAGCCGATGGCGTTGGAAAGGCTGCCGGTCTCGTTCCGCACGCCGCTGGACGGAGCCCTGGAGATGCCGACCTTTGAGGCGAAAGTAAAGCCGACCGCGGCGCGCATTACCGGCGTCGGATTCTTCGACCGCATCCATGGCGCCACCGGTACTTCGCCGCTGAACGGCATCGAGTTGCACCCGATCCTGAAGATCGAGTGGCTGTAGTCGAAGGGGCTAGGGCGGTACGATGGACCTCTCCTTAGCTGACCAAAAATACTCTTCTGTGACTAGCTAATTAAATTCGGCGTGACATCGCATCTCGGAGTCTAACATGCGCCTTTTCTCGATAATTATTTTCGCGACGACGACGCTCTTGTTTACCGGAGTCTTGGCACTGGCGGATGAAACTTGCCCCTGCCCCGATCCGGAGGCTTCCGAATGTCCTACTCCTCAAGGGATGAACGGCGGCACAATTGGGCTGATCATGAGGACAGACAACAATCCGTTCTCCATCAAGATACGGGAGGGTGCTGAATGCCCTGCTAAGGAACTGGGGCTTAAACTCGTCACCGCTTCCGGCAAGTTCGACAGCGACAATGACAGTCAGGTGGCGGCGATCGAAAACATGATTTCGGCGGGCGCTAAAGGCATTGCGATCGTGCCGAGCGACCCGAAGGCAATCATACCGACCATAAAGAAAGCGCGTGATGCTGGCGTAAAGGTTGTAGTGCTCGATACGCCGCTCGATCCGATGGATGCTGCGGACGCAACCTTTGCGACCGACAACCGTAGGGCTGGTATGCTGATCGGCCAATGGGCAGCGAAGACTCTAGGCAACAAAGCGACAGACGCCAAGATCGTATTTCTTGATCTCTCGACGAACCAGCCGACGGTTGATTACCTGGGTGACCAAGGCTTCATGCAGGGCTTCGGGATCGACGTGAAGGATCCCAACAAATACGGCGACGAGGACGACCAACGCATTTGCGGCCACGAGATCAGCTATGGCGACCAGGAGAATGGTCGCAAGGCAATGGAACACGCGCTGCAGAGCTGCCCCGATGTGAACTTGGTGTACACTATCAACGAAGCGGCAGCGGCCGGTGCCTGGGAAGCGCTGAAGGCGGTCGGCAAGGGTGACGGTAGCGTCGTGATAGTTTCGATCGGCGGCGGCTGCTCCGGCGTGAAGAACGTTCAGGCCGGCGTGATCGGCGCGACCAGCCAGCAATACCCTCGGAAGATGGGCGCGATGGCCATATATGCAATCGCATCGCGTACGTGGCCCCGAATTGTCTCCGACTTCGTTGACACCGGCGCGCAGCTCATCACCGACAACCCGGTCGAAGGTGTCGAATCCATCGACACTGCCACGGCGGCCAAGCTCTGTTGGGGATAGCGGCACGCCGCAAATCTTTGCGCAACGCCTTGAAGAAGGGATGGACCTATGGGCGGACGTCAGTTGAGGAGGTCGAGATCAATATCGCTCCGCGATCTGGAGAGGCTGCTTTTCGTCCTCCTGTTAATCGGAATCGTCGTAGCAGTATTGGTACTTATATTTACGGGCCAAGAGATAACTCCCGGAAACGAAGGACTCTACCGATTTACTTTTGCAATTGCTGCTGCACTGATAGCGTTCACCCTGGGCGGAGCTGTGGGCTTGAGCTGGAATTTCGGTGGAGTTGCTATAAGAGCTGGAGGCGCAATCGCCGCCTTTATTATTATGATTATGTGGGCCCCTGACCTCTTGAGTAAAGTGGGCATACCGAGAATCGAGTTAGCCGCCGTCAACAGCGTTGATTTCAGGTCCGTCGTGGATCCGAAAACGGCAGATTGGGAGGCTTCCGATGTAGCAATTACGCTGGAGAGTGTTTCATTCGCGAGCGTGACCCCTACTGACCTCCCAGCCCATTTGACTAGCGAGACTATCAACTTGGCGTGGGGCAATCAGCGCTACATATTTAAGCCAGCATGGATTGTAGACCTTCGAAAGCATTCGTCCGGGAGCGGATGGCTAGGAGAGAAGGGAAACTGGGAGCCTGGAGTGATCGAACCGAACGGTCTCCTGAATCGAAGCGTAATGTTTGTTCCTTATCCTAGAGCTAGCTTATCTTGGGACAAGTTCATTCTTGCTATGGAAGCTGACAGCCTAAAAGATGACGTTGAAATTGGTTATCAGGCCTTGGTATCAGGTTACACGCTAACGTGGAAATGCAAGCTGCCGATAGCAGCAATTAAGATACAACTCGCCAAGGCGCGCCTGAGCCGCAAGGGTCTGCTGCCCCGATATTTCGAGCCCACCTGGGTGGTCGACGGGATGGCGCGAGCTTACCTCGGATCAGTTCTTTCGATGCCACTTACCGCTTAACGACTTTCAACGTTTGCGTTCTCGACAAAGTGCCGTCCATAGCAGAAGAGTGCTTCCGCCTCCGAGCGGATCTACGAACTGGGGCAGGAATGCCACCATGAAGGTCATCGGCCAAGGATTCCTCAGATTGGCAAACATGCCTTCTCGCATCGCCTCAATGGGCGTTAGCGGAGCCTTCTCCAGCCTGGTGAGTGTATCCGCAGAGGTCAGGATCATCCGCAGGCCAAGCCAAACAAGGTAGGCTGCCCCACCCCATTGGAGGAGCGAAAAAGCGAGCGGCGACGCGAGTAAGAGTGAAGCGACGCCAATTGCTATGAGAGGTAGTTGAACGGCGCCAGCTCCAGCCGTCATGCCGACCACCGTCAAAAAAGCTATGATGCGCCCCTGTCCAATGCCGCGCCCATCACAAGCATGCTGTCTGGCCCCGGTGGCACCTGGAGGGCGATGACCGTGCCAACGAACACTATCCATAGGCTGGGGTTGATGGGGCTACTCCTAGTCTAGAGCGGAAGTCCTAAGGTGGAGATATGGCGTCACCGCATCTCGTCAACTTCGGCCGCCTAGCCGCTCAAGGCGCAATCTCCAGCCTTGAAACGCAAAAACCGCCCCGGTTAGACCGGGACGGTAATTGAATTATGATAGAATTGGTTGCGGGGACGCGCTTAGGTAGGTCGCGATCGCCCACGGCTCGATAGGCCAACTGCTCCTCACGTGCACCCGAGGGGGGGGGCACTGCTTGAACCACAGTCGTGCGCACATCGCACATAGATCCTATCAATGAAGATGCGCGCCATGCCACCTAATTTCGATCGATCGTCGGCGACGTTACCGACTATGCAGAGCGCCGATAGCGAAGCGCGAGACCGCTACATCGCGAGACCACTATCGAAGAAGCACTCTTCCGACGAGCAAGCCCTCGTCGCACATGAACCTCGTGACGACGCCCACCACTGCCGAACGAGATGCTGAAAGCATGTCGCACTAATTGACGACCCAAAGACTTTTGAGCTCGTGTCCGACGGCCCAATGGGCGGATGCGTCGGTGTCATTGCACCTGGACTCGTAGGGGTCGCGGACCATCTGGAATTCGCCGTCGACTACCACGCCAAATAGGAAGCACTCGTCCTTGTACTGTCCGCGCTCTGCGCTCGCCATCTTGACGGTTGCCTTCACGACAATACCGTCAAGGCTCCGGCCCTTCCAGTTGACGGTGCCGTAGTCCTGGATCTCGGAGGCCACATCCGTGGGCTTCCAGTTGTCTTGCGAAAGGCCGGCATTCCACTTTGCAAAATCAGGGAACAGTGTCTCCATGCTGATCCTGGAAGACGGGCTGGCGTTATCCGCCGCACCAAGGACAGTCCGCTTTAGGCTATCGGAGAAGAGGTTCAGCAGTGCCGTCGCGGCAGGCCCGTTCTTCCGTCGCAGATCAGCCTGGCGGGCTGCCTTCGAGTTTCTTTCGTCTAGCTCGCGCTGGGCCGCGATTTTCTTTTCCTCGTCTGCCGCCACGCGCTTCTCCTCCGCGGCTTTGGTAACTTCCTGCTTGGCTGCATCCAGCCTGGCCGCGGTACTGACCACTTCGTTTTTATCGAGCCAAACCGGGGCGAAAACAAACTGTATGCCGTCGCGCGCGAGCGCTTCCGAGGTCGCCTTCAGGTCGGCGGCAGATGCATATAGAGCGCGGCACTGTTCGTGCTGCACGTCCTCGTAGGCCTTGTCGATGGATGGATACGAGACGGTGCTTCCTAACATGCCTGCGAAACCAGCTATCTTGCTGATGGTCGCCTCGTGCACGGCTGCGTTGCCGTCGACGACGGTGCAAATCCGGTCCGACGAACTAGTCAGCAGGATGCCGCCATATCCCTCACGCGTTCTGGTGGAGACTTCTTGTGCGATCTTCAAGGCCAGCGCCTGGTCTGACTCCATCCGGGCCTTGATGTCTTCGAAGCGGATAGGATCGAACACGCGGATCGTCTTGGCCTCCATCGCCTCAAGGTAAGCGGCCTGAAGCGTTGGCGGGGCCTCCAGGAAGGTCTTCCGCCGGACAAGGAAGAGGTCGGCGCTTTCGAGGTCATTCGCCCCGCAGTCCAACCTGACGTTTATTGCCTTGCCGCCCATCGGATCGATGACTTCGAGGAGTGCCTTTTCCAAGGCGGACGTCCTCTGTAAGCCGAGCATGCAGATCCACGCTTGGTCCTTCGTCAGGGAAAACTGGCCGGATATCGTGCGCAGGAGGGAAGGCGCCTTCGGGCCTGCGTTGTAGAGAACTATTACCTGTTCTAGCGGGCCGCTGAGGAGCGCCTTGTTTAGTTCGGTGACCGCATAAGTTGCGCTGTTGTTCTCCTGGCCCGCGCTGTTGACCGACTGGCTGTCAGCGGCCTTGCCTCTATCCAGTTCTCCCGCCAGGGCCTGCCGTGCGATCATCCCCCGCACGCCCTCTCTTGCATCGGCGAGGGTGTCCAGGTCGTTGGTCTCGGAAACTTCGTCGAGCGCCTTCACTTCCTGGACGACCTCGGGAAGCTTGGCCGACGTCAGATGGCTGCTCATCCAGTGCTTGAGGGACTGTTGGTCGGCCTGCAGGTCGGCGAAGATTTCAGCCTTCTGCTTTTCAAACGCCTGGGCACGCTCCTTGTCTCGCGATCCCGAAAACTCGGGGTAGCCGGGTATGGCCATGAGCAAATTGGCTAAACGGAGGGTGGAGTCGTTCAATGCATCAACAGAAACGGTCTGGACCTGAGCATTCAGCGCAGCCGCTTGGCCAGCAATCTCGACCAGGTTCGAGGTCTGCGGGTTCAATTTCAAGAAAGTCTCGGCATCCGACAGCAAGTTCGTCGCGGAGGCTCTCGCCGCCTTCAGCTTGCGGGCCTGCGACTTGTCGAACGAGGCTTTGTCAGCAAAGCCCTTCTGCTTGGCGTCGCGATATGCAGCGGGATCGGAAAACCCCGATGCGCGATACGCTACAAACTCGGCCTTGGTCTCAATGCCAAGCTGGACGGCCGTTCGATACTCGTTGGCTGCAGTGAATCCTGCGGTCTGGGCACTTTGGAATTCGTCGCGGTTGCGAAAGCCGGCTGACACAGCAACCTCGTACTCGCGCTGCGTCGCGAATCCCAGACTCTTCGCCTGTGCGAATTCGCTCGCCGAGGTGAAGCCGCCGGACCTTCCGTCGTTGTAGCTCTGCGCGTCCGTGTAGCCGATAGCCCGGGCAGCGTTTCGTTCCTGGTCGCTGTGGAAGCCATCACCGGCGTTCCGCTCGATCTCTGCCAGGCTGTAGTCTGTGAGCAGTTCGCCGGCCTGGAGGTCGAAGCGCGCAAGGTATGCCCTGAAAGCCTTCACTGTCGTGGGGCCAATCAGGCCGTCCACCGGCCCGGAATATAGCCCGAGCCTGGTCATGGCGGCCTGGAGCCTTTGGACGACGCGCAAAAAGTTCGGCTGCGTTATGAAATCGAACGAGCCCCCCCTTTGATAGGACATCCAAACCAGCCCGTCCAAACCATCCCCGCGTGAGAGATACGAGTCCCGAGGGATGATGTGCAGTTCCTTCAGCGTTGCCAAGTTCGACTTCGCCTTGTCCTGGTACAGCGTCCCGGCGACGACAGCAAACACTGCGTTGCGGCTGTGTACGACCAGGGTCGGCCCCAGTGTCGGCGCATAGGATTGCGCAAGGGCGATGGCTTCTCCTTCACTAGGCCGGCTCGATACAACGAGCCAAAATGCATTCGACTGTGGAGGCCTGAAACCCATCGGCCGGGTCATTTGCTGGCCGTTCTGGATGATCTGGATAAAATCGAAGAGCGATGAAGCCGAACTTATAGCCGGCAAAGATGCAGCCGCCAACAAGGCAGCAACGCCCACACTGCACACACGACGCATGGTAATCCCCTACACAACCCCAGAAGCCATATTCACGAATCCTATGGGGTGCGCAAGCAGTACCGACTGCCCTGACTTTTTATGCTTACCGGACGATCGCGACTATGGATGTGCGCCCTCGTTTGCTTTTTCAGGCGGAATGCTTCCGATCCGATGATGCGGCCGGCTTTCAGTCTCGTGGATCCTGTTGAAATGGCCGTCACTAGAGAAGCACGCAATACCGGCAATCTCGCGAACGCCAGCTTCCAGACCTTCGGCTGATTGTTGATTGTTCGCAATGACGGGGCAAAGCTGTCGTTCAAAACTTGGTCCTTGGGAGTTCGTGCTGGCGCACTGTCGGGTGCGCGTGCCAGAGGTTGATGCCTCCAAAGCAGTCCAACCGCCGAATCTAGCACTGCGCTTTTATCCATAAGTACCCGCAATTAGGGCTGAGGAGCGACCCAAAAAGCTTGGAAAGGTTCAGGAATCTCAGCCAAAAAGCGTGTTCATGCCCCGGAGTCTTCGTTCATAAATCGCGGCTATATAGCCAAGTCGACTTTCTCGAAGGGAAGGATCGACTTTGCGAAATGGCAAAAATACAATCGTTATCGTCGTTGTTGCGGCTCTCGCCGTCTGGTTCCTAGGGCCAAGATTGCTTGGATTTAGGAGTTGGGAATGGCACCAGAAACTTGTACTTGAAGTGGATACCCCCATGGACTGGTATCAGGGGGAAGCACCATCTCTGCTGGCGTAAGCATGGATCCGAAATGGATACCGATTACCGCCGGTGGCGTGCATAGCACGATCAGGGGAGAGTCATCATTCGTGGAGGTCTTGCCGGGAAAATATCTCGTTTCGATACTCAGCGATCATGAAACCGAGCGCGCGATGGTTTCTTTCCACTTCAAGGCGAGCACCACCAGCGCTCAGATCTTTGGTCAACTGGACACCAAGCACGGGACAGGTTTCGTTCCGTATACTGACTATCCGGTACTGGTCACTTTTGGCGATCTTTCCAACCCCAGGTCGGTAAAAGAGGTCGATCCCCATAATCTCGAGGCGACTTTTGGACCGGGTGTATCCCTAAGGCGCATCGCGCTTGAGGTCACCAACGAACGGGTGACAGACGGTCCCATCGAAAAAATCTTGAAGTGGTTGCCTAACTATTGCGGAGTTCGTTTCGACCGGGCTCAATTTGAGGCCCTGTCTGCCTCGAACAGGCTCGTCAATCAGTTAAGCTCCGGGGCGTTCAAAGTCCCTTGCCGGTGAAGTCATCCCATCGCGGACCCTGGCTCGGCTAAATTGGTCTTGGCTCGACGCCACGTTCCCCACAAATTGGACACCGCAGCGGACAACAAGGGGCACGGATGCCGCAGCGAACGTCCGCAATGGAGCGGTCAATATCATCGGCAAAGAGTGGGCAAGCGCTGTTTGGCACCACCGGCAGCGCGACACGATCGGGATGGCGCGGCGAGTTTGGACATAGCGGGCCTGAGCGTATACGCGCTTCTGCGCCAGTAGAGACCTTGACCGGCAGCATAAATGAAGTGCAGTAGTTGTAGGGGACGTGGGGGGATAAAACAGTGACAATCGGCACCACCACTCTAAGTGTTATTACGGCGGTAGCACTAAATGCTAGTTTGCCCATGTCAGCAAACGCTGACGCCAAATCGGCCGCGTATGAAGGCGGATATATAATGGCGGCTTTTGGTTCGTGTCCTGTTACGGCCATATTTGGCTCTATGAGCAAATTTATCAAATACCAGGGCTCAAAAGATTATAATCGCGGCTTTGCCGCCTTCGAGTCCGCCTTTAAAAAAGGCCCTCGACCAAGCAAGTTATGCTTCGATGCAGCGCGTGAAAGCGGTTTCTTCAGCGTGCGCTAGGCACCAGGGACAGGGCGTGGTGTTTTTCAGGCCGCGGCCCTGGTCTCGGTAGCCGGATGTAAGCCCACGGCAGGAGATCGTCGATCCGGCTATTGGGATTGCCGTTGACGATCCGAGTGAGGACGTCAGCGAGGTAGCAGCGGCTCGATGTTGTTCAGCTTGCGGCTTTCCACGAGCGATGGTACCCGTCCGGCGAACACCGCAGGTATTGAAAGTTAGCTGAGGAGCTTGCTGCACCCAACGACCGAGGTATGCTCA